>NZ_JAMPKC010000008.1:0-213133 GCF_039961975.1 Trichocoleus sp. DQ-A3
TTTCGGACAGCGATGTCTTTCCGTTTTATGGAGTGGGTGAACGCTAATCGAGATGTATTCTCAGCCTATAAAGCTGCTTTGGGTTTTATTTGGGCTTGAAATCTGTTTAAGTCCCGTTAGGAGGGGCAGCCATGTCTTCTATCGAGGACAACAAAATAATTGCTCGGCGCTGGTTTGAACTCATCAACGAACACAAGATTGAGGATATCTGCGAGATGACTGCCCCGACTTGGAGGATGCATGGTGGTCCGCCAGAGCTTATCCCTGGACCGGACGGGGTTCGCGAACTCTTTCGGACAATGGGGCCTATCGAGCAGAAATGGACGATTGAAGACGTAATTGCTGAGGGTGACAAAGTTGCCGTGCGTGCGATCAACACCTGTGTCCAAGACAGTTTCCTTGGTATACCCGGTCGCGGTCAGCCTCAGACATTCATGGCTACGTTCATTCATTGGATTGCTGACGGCAAGATACTTGAAACTTGGCGAAACGCTGACGATCTCGGACGGATTCTTCAGCTTGGGGCACGGATTGAGCCGGGAACGTCTGAGCAGTAGCCTGAGCAGTAGCCGTGGAGGTAGACTTGATAGTTCAAAAGGTGCCTAGCGTATTTTTCAGTACTGCGATCGCGGGCGGTAGCCTGAAGGATGGCGGTTCAAAAGTTATTTGCCTGATTCAATATCTTCAGTGAATTGTAGATAGGGCGGTGATTTAATCGTGTCGATTTTTGGCAAACTTGGGCGATTTGTAAGCTTTTGGTTGGTCGCTACTCATACCCATCCAGGTTAATTATCTTCTCCTGACTTAGCGTTTCGTGGCTCATCACCGCCTGCCTAACTAGGCTAGCTCGCCTATTTGCTTGTTCGGATTTTTGCAAAAAGCGTTCCGCCATCTCACTATCGTTCGTTTCGCCCAGATGTTTAGCCATGTGGCTCATTAACATTTCGCTCTCCTCGATCCCGCGAAGTGTTTTCCAAAGTGAGGCTTCAATAGACTCCGTTACTTCTACAAGCAGAGAATTTAGGGAATAGGCATGTCCTGTATGGCAACGGAACCGGATAATGTTGCCTTCTTTCAGTTGCAGAAGCATCCCGTGGCACTCTGGACAGGTATAGGGAGAGAGCTTCCCAAGCTTCATGATGCCGCTCTCAAAAGCATTGTCTTCCCGCGCTACTTTGACTTCAATGTCCATCTGCTCAGACACCAGATGTCCTCCTTTCTTCTCGACGGCTTCGTTTGTCATCTCAATCAATAAAGCGCCCATTTCTGCGACGGGGACGCACCAATCAACCTCTACCGCTTTCATCGCTTGGATAGGCATGGAGGCGTGAAGTGCATCAAAAGGGTCTTGGACAATCGCTTTCCCGCCTTGCTCCTTCACTGCGTACAGCCCAGATGCCCCATCATCAAGCATTCCAGTAAGAACCACCCCGATCGCTTGATTTCCATAGCTCCGAGCGGCGGAGCGGAATAAGACGTCAATCGAGGGACGAAAGCGATTTTCTTTCGGTCCCTTCGTGACTCGGACATACCCCGATTCGACAAGCAGATGGTGATCGGGGGGAGCAACATAAACCCGTCCCGGTTTGATTGCCTCTTTGTCAATTGCATGGGCGACTGGCAGCGAGCAAACCCGATCCAGAATTTGGGGCAAAACACTTGGATACGCTGGGGCAATATGCCAAACAATAAAAATAGCACCCGGAAAATTGGAGGGGAGTTGAGCAAGGAGCTTTTTCAGGGCTTCCATCCCTCCCGCCGATGCTCCAATGACGACGATCTCAGGCTTTATCACTTATCTTCCTTGACTAAAAGCGATTACCTTGCGGAATTCATGATTTTTAGCGAGAGTAGAACGCATCTACTCACTCAAGTCCAGTCGTTTATGAATGGTAAAAATAGTAAGTGGTATCCTCTTGTGACTGCTAACAGCAAAAACTTATAGGCTGCTTGCGCTTGTTCGTTTCTTCCAGCTTATCGAAACTCGCCTTTGTCTAGCAGGGGAAAAATGGTCGCTAAGAGCAACTGTCTGATTGTTGGTCAATCTAGGCAAAATTCTCTTCTCAGGAGGAGAAGACAAAACTAAGCCTGTAATGCTCTTTCTATCAGCATTACAGGCTTAACAAATCGTATCCACTGCTGATTTAACGCCTTAAATCAGCGATCGCTCAACCACCATCTGATGAAATCTCCTCAATTCCGGTCAAAGTTTAGTGACGGGTTTAAGATTTGCCAGACCCCTATGAAATAGGGCATCCTGTACAATTATTTCTGGCAAAACATCCTTGAACATTTGCACCGTCTGCTGAATCCGCTCGAAATCTTCGGGATTGTCTAAGCGATCGCGTAGCGTCTCCGAAAGAGAATCGCGCACTTCTCGCTCACCAATCGCAACAACCAACTTATTTATCCCTTACCGATCATTCATGTAGGGGCATACTGCCATGCCCCTAAGCAAGGAATTGAGGGTGCTTCGCGCTTTCCTGGTATCGTTTACTGTGCGTCGTCTGCGGTGTTCTTGTCGCCCTGTCCCAGCAAGGCGCGAGTAGCGGCAATCACTTCAGGCGCTGCCAGCACTAGAGACGTTAACGAGCAAACCGTCGCCACCTGGCAGTACTCGCAAAAGGCTTTGTTCTCGCTCCACTCTTCACGAGCTAGCTCAAGATTAGTCACCACGTCAATCAGGATCTTGATACCCATTGCAATGGGTAAGAGCGGGTTGCGTCTAGCGCGATCGAGACCACCCGCAGCCGCCAACCAGGCGGTGATGGCGTAAGTAAGCACCATTATCGGGCCATCGGGTGAGTTAAATCGGCTGTAAGCATAGTTAGATGCGTCAACGCGGTCTGCATCGAAAAGCGTTTGTCCGGGAGGATCGGGTAGGTGGCTAATAATCCCGGTCTGATATAGGCTAACAAGCTGTCCCATCGAACCCCCTAGCATAGACAAGCCGATAATCGCTCGGCGACGGCTCATGTGAGGGTTTTGTCCTTTCCGCAGTTCCTGACTTAGTTGTTGTGGCTCCATGAAGCGCAATCCTCAATAACGTATGCGTTGACGGTCGCATCGGCTTGCACGGAGTTTTCAACCGACGAATAGAATACGCAGTCTGCATCCAATTCGGCAGCAATCGCGCCCAATGCTGCCGATGCTGATACTCGAATAAATTGCTTACCATTTTCACGAATCGGTTTGATGCCTACCTCTGACGCTGGAGGTAGTTATAAAATGTTACAATTCATATTTTTTTGTATTCAAGATTACAAATTGGCTTAATATTTAGATTCTTTTTTCTTCTCACGATTTTCCGTTGGTTTAAGTGAAACTCCCCTTAGGTAAGAGGTTAGCTAGTAAGCAAATAACTATTATTTAAAAGATTGGAAAATTTAAAAGCTTTTATAAGCATCTTTCCCCAAATGGAGGGTCGATTTTATGGTATCGTCTCAATCTCAAGCTAAACGCATTTTATTGGTAGATGATCTAGAGGATAATGTATCCCTCCTAGAGGAGATTTTGGCGGAAGAAGGGTATGAGATTGATAGCGCTAGAAATGGTAAGTCAGCGTTAGCCAAGATAGAAGCATCGCCACCGGATTTAGTGTTGATGGATGCCATGATGCCAGGAATGGATGGTTATGAAGTAACTCGGCGGATTCGGGAAAATCCGCAACTCCCTTTTATTCCGATTCTGATGATTACGGCAAGTGAGAGTGCTAATATCCCTCAAGGATTAGAGTTAGGAGCGAATGACTTCATTCGGAAGCCGATTGATTTTGAGGAGTTAATGGCAAGAATTAAAGCCTCTTTGCGATTGAAAAGTATCGTTAATCCTGCTCAATAATTTCAAGAATTATACAGTTAAAAGAAAAACCAGATAAAACCAAAATTCAAGAAATTGATTCTAGGGTTTTCACTTCTAGGGGCAAGATGACGGTGAAGGTGGAGCCAAGGCCAACCTGGGATACCAGCTCGATTTTGCCTTGCATTAGGTTTACCAGTTGGGCGACAATTGCCAAACCTAAGCCAGTGCTATCGGGCATGCGATCGCGAGTTCCAGCTTGAAAGAAGGGGTCAAAAACCCGCGCCTGGTCTTCAGGAGCAATGCCAATACCAGTGTCGCTCACTGCAATAGACCAGCGGTTATCAGATAACATCTGACACGTTAATTGGACACTTCCTGTCTCTGTGTAGCGAATTGCGTTGCTTAAAAGATTCGTGACAATTTGCTGCAATCGCAAGGCGTCTGTCAGCACTTTTTCAGGAGCGCGTGCAGCAGAACTATCGGCACTAGCCGAATCACAATCAACCACCATTTGTAGCTCTTTGGCTGCTGCCAAAGGCTCCAACATTTCAACTACATTGTTGATTAAAGAGCGTACATCTATTAGTTCTGGGTGCAGTTCTATCTTCCCTGCTGAATACCGGGAAATTTCCAGGGTATCGTTGATCAGGCGCAGTAAGTGCCTGCTATTGCGTAGCACGCGCTCAATGTGTTCCAGATTCGGGAAATTGTCTTGAACTTCAACATTCTTTCGTGAAGAGCGTAACATCAGCTCCGAGTAGCCAATAATTGAATTCAGAGGATTTTTCAGTTCGTGGGCTAGTTGAGAGAGATTATCCTGATTCGCTTTTACCAAGCGAGTGAGTTCTTGATTGGTTAACTCTACCTGACTTTGCACCTGCTGTAGTTCTTGCAATCGCTCCTCTACATAACTTTTGAAGCATTGGGCGATCGCTTCGTCGATGGTCGCGTCAATTGCATTGTAGGTTCGCATCACTTCCGGAACCGTACCCTCTAGTAAATCTGCCTCTAAAGTGGAAAAGATCGTCTGGCGCAGTAGACGATACTCTCGCGCAATTTCAGTGGTAGCGAAACCTTGTTCAGCCCGCAGAACACCATGATGCAAACTGTTCTGGACGATGGACTGAATATCGTTTTCTTGGGAGCGGGAAAGTACAGTTGCCATCGCTTTTAGCACATCAGGAATATGATTCCGGATCGCCGATCTGGGTAAATCGTCAGTGCTGGAAATCTGCCTATCCAAGCGGACTGCTTCAACCCAGTTTTTGGCGATCGCGTCTATTTTTCTAACAAGCAATTGGCTAAAATCCATGATGGCAAGAGGCGTGAGGAGGAATCGGTCAAAACCTTCTTGGCATCATTCTACATTGAGCGATCGCGCAGTTTACTTGTCGGGTAACTGGACTTTAGGAAATCTTTCCAAAGTTCAGCTTCGGCCTTTGTATTCAAAAGTACAAGCTTGCTTAACATTATGTCCTTTCTGTAGGTAGAGGATTAAATAAATTAGCAGGTTTATTTTGGTTTGTGGCTTGTTTACTAGATTGAAAGCTTTGATGATAAGAAGCGAATATAAAACTTTTTTCCAAAACTGTTTTATAGTAAAAAAAGCTCCCAACAAATACATTGGCGAGCTTTATTAATCCTTAGAGGATGTTTGCAAAGTAAATTGTTTTACAAACAAACTCTAAAAAACCTGAAACCACTCGTATCTCAAAAGCAACTCTAATAGTCACTCAGATTTTTGGCTTTGTGTACTCCGGATCGTATTAAAATATCCCTCCCACAATTGCTTCTGAGTTTCGATTGACAGACGAGCCAGCAAAGCCTGAAATTGCAGAGAACTTGCCAGCACTTCTTCCTGGAATTTCAAAGTTTTCTCGAAATTCTCGCGGTAACTGGGTGTATTGAAACCTTGCATAGTCGGCATGGTAGAAGTCCAGCTCTTGAGAATACCACTCTGCAACTCGCTTAACTGTCTGGTAAACTGCTCAAAATTATTCGCCCAATCCATTAGTGTTACTCCTGTTACTTTCTTATGGAATACCGATGGCTTGTCCACTATTTTAATCAAATAATAATTGTTGATTAGCTCTAATGGATGATTTATAAATAAACTAAATTTTTTAAGTTAATTGTAAATATAATTTACAAAAAAGCGCCTCTTGAATTTCGGCGTTACGGTCTTGGGAAAAATCCCTTTGTCGCAGAATAGGGGTTAATTTATCTGCGGGAAGCTATCACAATTGCTGGCTTGAGTTCGACTTTATTGTAAATGGTGAAACCTTCCTGAAACTAATGAAAGTAGCCTCAAGAAATATCCCGCCTTAAGTTAGTAAAGTTACAAGACCTGACATTGTAAAAAATAATGAGGATGTATGCAAGAAGCCTATATTGTCTCGGCAGTACGGACACCGCTCGGTCGGTTCGGAGGTGCGTTAGCGGGTTTTTCCCCAGTAGAATTAGGTGCCCACGTCATGCAAGCAGCGTTGGATCGGGCAGAAGTTTCGGGGGAAGCTTTAGACCTATATATCTTTGGTAATGTACTCAGGGCGGGACACGGGCAGTCTTTGCCCCGTCAGGCAGCTTTCAAAACCGGGATTCCCCAGACGGTGAATGGGTATGCAGTGGATATGGTGTGTTCGTCGGGAATGATGAGCGTGATGAACGCCGCCACGGCTATCCGTTCTGGCGAAGCGGAAATCGTACTGGCTGGCGGCATGGAATCGATGTCTCAGACAGGGTTTTTCCTGTCGCATCGAGCCAGATGGGGGTATAAGACGTTACTGGGTGCGCCAGAGCAACTCAGCGATATTTTACTTGAGGACGGTCTTACCGATTCCACGACCACCGAAACGATGGGAGAGCAAGCTGAGCGGCTGGCAGCAGCTTACCAAGTGACGCGGCAGGATTTGGACGAAGTAGCGCTATATTCACAAGCTAGGGCAGCGATCGCAACCGAGAACGGCTGGTTCAACAAGGAGATTGCACCAATAAGAATAGAGGGCAAAAAAGGTTTGCAACTCGTGGACAAGGATGAGGGAATTCGCCCCGAAACCACCTTGCAGAGCCTTGCCAAGCTAAAACCTGCTTTTAGAGAAGATGGGGTGTTCACGGCTGGAAACAGCAGTCAGATATCCGATGGAGCCGCAGGTTTAGTTTTGGCAAGCAAAACGGCGGTGGAACGCTTTAAACTCAAACCTTTAGCTCGCATCCTTGGGGGAGCGTCGATAGGTGGAGAAACTTGGCGCTTCCCGGAAGTTCCGATTCTGGCAGTCAACAAGCTTTTAGACAAGCTCAAGATGAGAATCTACGATTTTGACTTGTTCGAGAACAACGAGGCTTTTGCTCTGAGTAGCGTGCTGTTCAACCGGAAGCTGGGCATTCCTTACGAGAAGCTGAATGTCTATGGAGGAGCGATCGCGCTGGGGCATCCCATCGGTGCGTCGGGGGCGCGAATTATCGTCACGCTGCTCAACGCCTTACAGGAGCGAAATGGACAGATGGGACTGGCATCGGTGTGTCATGGAACTGGTGGCGGAACTGCGATCGCAATTGAGCGGCTTTGATAATTGACACTTCCAAGGTTTTTACAACGTATAGCCGTAGAATTCTTGGTTCAGTAACTCAACTCAGCTTTTCGTGGACTAAACCAAAACATCTAACCTGGGCTAGGTGGAAGAGAACTGGATCAACGACAAAATCAAGATATTCAAGGTTTTTTTCGCTTGAAATAACCCATTTCCAGAACTAAGGTAATGGTGTTCGTTCGGGTTCTCAAAGCAAGGGGTGAACAACGCCTCTAAAAGCTCTGTGAGTAATATTTGGGCAACTCGTATTGAGCTACATTACCTCTGCGGTGAAGCGGGTATCAATCAGATTATTTTCCTACAGGATAACAAAGCATGGTTACAACAATAGACGATACAAAGCGGATGGCGATCGCTGAAAGATTGGCAGACTTGAAAGCCTTTCTAAATTTAATCATCTCTAACGAGCAAAAACTCATAGATTCTTGCCCTTATGAAGATGTCCGTGAGCGTCTGCAAAATATGCTTTCTGATGACCAGAAACACCTGGGCATCATAGACACTGTAATCGTTCAATACGGCATTCAATCTGAACCGAGTGCTGCAACCAAGATATTTATTCCGCAGTTTGAGCAAATGATGTCAGGTGATGAGTTTACCTATTATCAAAAACTCATTCACCACGAACTGATAAAGCATGGTCAAGCCATGAGTGGAATCATGATCCACAAAGCCGCTCAGGTGGTAGGGGCTGATATTGAACTGGCAATTGGGCCTCTCAATACTGTCAACTTCGAGGGTCGCGCTCACCAAGAACAGCTCAAGGGGATGCTCGAACAGGTGGGAGTCCGCGAAATGACGGGTCAAGACGCGCATCAGGGACTCTGGGCAAGGGTGCAAGATGCAGTTGCTGCCCTATCGGGTGTAGCTGGCAGTGTGGTTACGCAAAACACTGACAAGCAAGATATGAATATCCAGACCCTTATCCGGCTGGATCATGAGAAAGTAAATACACTTTTCACTGAAGTTGGGGCGACGAAAGATCCTCAAAAGCTCCAAGAGTATTTCGGGCAAATCTACAAAGATTTATTAGCACACGCTCAAGCAGAAGAAGAAGTAGTGTACCCGAAAGTACGCTCTTTCTACGGCGATGACAACACTCAAGAGCTTTACGATGAGCAAGCGCAAATGAAGCAGATGCTCGATGAAATTAAGGCGATTGACCCTGCTAATGCCGACCATTTCAGATCAAAAATTAAAGACCTAATGGAAGTGGTTGGCGACCACATTCGCCAAGAAGAATTTACGATGTTCACGGCAATTGACAAAAATTGTAGCACTGAGCAGAAAGAGCAAATGGCTACTGAATTCAAAGCTGCCAAGAGCAAGATTCAGCAAGAAATGTCAGCCTAATTGCAATAAAAGTCAGCATCTTGCTGTACTGATTACATACACAATTCGCGATTTGTAGGGGCATGGCAATGCCATGCCCCTACGTAGGAAATTGGACGTTAATAAATCCATCCTCCCAACCTACAACTGCAAATATTGGCGCTAAGCGGCGAAGACACTGGAATCAGTAATAGAAATAGGGGTGAAAGTGGCTCATGGTGTCTTTGGGACTGGAAGATAAAGTCGTCTTGGTAACGGGTGGTAATCGAGGGATAGGAGCCGCTATCGTCAGTCTCTTGGAGGAGCTGGGAGCTAAGGTAGCTTACACCCACCGCAGCGCTACCAATGGTCAGCATAAAGCGATCGCAATCCAAGCTGATGTAACCGACAAAGCAGCGATGGAAGCAGTAGCAGAACAGGTTGAACAGAAACTAGGGTCAATTTACGGGATTGTAGCGAATGCTGGGATTACTCAAGACAACTTTTTTCCTAAACTGACGACTGAAAACTGGGATGCCGTAATTGACACTAACTTGAAAGGCGTCTACAACACGCTGATGCCCGTTATCCCCAAAATGTACGAGCGGAAAGAAGGCTCTGTGGTTTGCATTAGCTCGATTTCGGGTGAGCGGGGAAACATCGGTCAAACGAACTACGCCGCAACCAAGGCGGCTGTGATTGGTTTAACTAAGTCCCTCGCTTTAGAGGCGGCTCGTTATGGGGTACGAGTCAACGCTGTATCACCGGGATTTATTGAGACTGATATGGTTAAATCGGTGCCAGATAAGGTGAAAGAGCGCATTGTGTCCGAGATTCCGCTTCGTCGCTTCGGTAAGCCAGAGGAAGTTGCTTGGGCAGTTGCGTTCCTGCTTTCGCCGAGCGCAAGCAGCTACGTCACTGGCGAAGTTGTGAGAGTCAACGGCGCTCATCACACTTGAGGGTAATAGCGATCGCATTGGGTTGAATGGACATTCAACACTAATAATTAAACTTCATTATTTAGATGGGATTGGAGCCAAGCGTGAAAACAGAGGTTGAAGAGCGGCGAATCAATGTGAGCGGTTTAAGCATCCGGTACTTTAAAGCAGGCGATGATGGTCTACCGTTAGTGCTGCTACATGGAGATAGTGCCAGCGCTCTTGATTGGTCTTGGGTGCTTCCCAACCTGGGAGCTACCTATCACGTCTATGCGCCGGACTTTCCCGGTTTTGGTGATAGTGCCAAACCATCCCTTGAGTACACGCCAGAGTTTCTTAAGCAGTTCTTGGTAGATTTTCTTGACGCGCTGGGAATTGAGCGGGCGGTGCTAGTCGGCAACTCCCTAGGCGGTCAAGTTGCGTTACGCTTTGCCCTATCCCGTCCCGAACAAGTCGCAGCTTTGGTGCTGGTAGATAGTTCCGGGCTTGGTTACGCTGTCACCCCGTTGCTGTCTCAGTTAACTTTACCTGGGTATGGGGATGTAGCGATCGTTGGGTGCCAAACGCCTCCTGGCGCTAAAATGCGGTCTTGGTTACGGGCGACACTGTTCTTCGCCCACCCCGCGCAGGCTCCCGCGGTGTGGATAGCAGAGCAAGAGCGAATGTCTCAGATGCCCGGTTTTCTCCAAGCTACTCTGACCTCGCTGCGCGCCCAACTGAATGTATTTGGACAGCATCAAGTGTTTCTCGACTCTCTAGGAGAGTTACCAATGCCGACTCTTGTCGTGTGGGGGACGGAGGATTTGGTTCTCCCAAAAGAGCAAGCTCACGACGCGGTTAGCCGCCTAAAGCAAGGACACCTCGCCTTAATCCCCGATTGCGGTCACTTACCCCATGTCGAACGCCCGGAGATTTTCAGTGCTGAGTTGAGCCAGTTTCTTGCTGGAGTTGGTGCTTAGAGAACTGTCAACCCTGCGGCTGATGTAGGCACGCTTGCTCTGGCTTATTTTTTGGGTAGAAGTTGAACTCGTAGATTTCACTTAAATCAAGCATTTCTAGATTGGCTTCACCACCAGAGGTGAAGAATTTTTAATGAGGACTTTAAGGAGTAGCATTGATGCAACTGAAGGCAATCAATCAGCAGGTCGTTGCAGTCGTGGGAGCGAGCAGCGGCATCGGGCGGGAAACAGCCCTCCAATTTGCCAAGAAAGGGGCAAAGGTGGTCGTTTCTGCTCGCAGTGAGTCAAAGCTAGCGTCCTTGGTGGACGAGATTAAAAGCTTCGGCGGTGAGGCAACTGCTATCGTCGCCGATGTGACGGTATTCGAGCAGGTGAAAGCGATCGCAGACCGTACTGTAGAGGTGTACGGGCGACTCGATACCTGGGTGCATTGCCCCGCGATTGCCGTCTATGCCGCCTTCGATAAGACAACACCCGAAGAGTTCAAGCGCGTTATTGATGTCGGATTGGTCGGGCAGGCATACGGTGCGATGGCGGCAATACCTCATCTCAAACGTGAGGGGCGAGGGGCGCTGATCCATCTCTCTTCCGTCTTGGGCAGGCGAAGTCTCCCGCTTCAGAGTTCCTACTGCACCGCAAAGCACGGTATGGAGGGATTTATTGAATCCCTGCGCGTCGAACTGCAACATGAGAAAATCCCCATCAGCGTTACGAGTGTCAAACCCGCCGCTGTCAACACACCTCTGTACAACAATGCACTTACCAGGTTAGGTGTGAAGCCAGCCAGCCTACCGCCTTTCTACGAACCCAGCTTGGTCGCTGACGCGGTTCTCTACGTTGCCGAACATCCCACCCGTGACTTCCTCGTTGGGGATGCGGCTAGAACGCTAGATTTGCTTCAACGGCTTTCGCCTGGACTGGTAGATGCCATATTGCAGCGTGTTGCCTTTAAACTCCAGCGCACCGACGAGCCAAAGTCAGACGATGCGCCAAGCAATCTTTATGAATCTATCCCAGCCCATGACCGCGTTAAGGGAGATTTTAGCAACTTAGCGATACCGAGCCTTACCGACTGGCTGGATAAAAATCCCGCTTTCAAGTGGGGCGCGATCGCAAGTGTTGTTGTACTCGGAGCGGCTCTGTTAACTCTGCCAACAGAAGTCACTCTCCCTCACTAGCTGCTGTTGAGCGTTCGGCATCTTCAGTCTCTTCCTGATAGTCCATTGCTTCTGCTTCTTCCGACAGGGGTGAAATAATTAGAGGGTTGCTTGCCGAATCGCCTAGATTAACATAGGCATCTGGAGCTGGCATCGATGGTGTATCTGGTGTATCAATGTTTCCAGTGATTTCTAGGTCTATTGGTCTGGTGTCGGGATCTGGGGTTGCCATAAACTGCTCTTAGTAGGATTAATCTAGATTGATAATTTTTTTCTGGGAGTTCCCTGATTGCAAGGGTTTACTGGAATCTCACTGAAAATGCGATCGCGCTCCACACAATACTCAATGCTCCGGATAATCTTCCGCAGACATGGGGTCTAACTCCCATCGACCAGCGTCCCGTGACTCCAAAATATCGTTTGTCTGAAGAGATACGCCGTCGTCATAATCAAGCCCAACAGCAACTCCGAGTTCGTCAACAACATTCTGATCCGGAGTAGCAACAGTTCCCCCTACTGCTTCGTCACCAACCGCTTCCGCCTGATCCCAACGAGCATCGATATCACCGCCGGTTAGTTCTGGGCCAGCCGATGTGTACTGCTCCATGCGATCGCGCATGGTTCGCCCACCAATTTCTAGTCCTGGCTCTTGGGCAACACCCGTTCCCAAGGATTCAGTAATTGCCTGGGGTAAATCTGAAATAATTGGTTCGCCAGTATCTTCTACGGGGATATCTGAAACTAGGTCAGTATCTTCAATGGGTATATCTGAAAGATTTCCTTGTTTGCGTGTATTGCCTTCGTTGTCTGCTTTCCTAGTTTTATCAGCCATAATGCTTTATGTGAATCCTGCGAATACCTATAAATGCAACATATCTAAAGATGAGACTAGCAAAATCCACAAATAGGATGAAAATTTATTATTCCTGCAAATAAAAAACTTTATTCATCGTGAATTTAAAGCTCTATGTATCTACGGGCACTTCGTAGCTTAATGCTAAACCATGCTTTGGGTAGAAGTTGAGTGAAGGCATAGTAATTATTCTGCTTAGAAGCACATAAATTTGTCTGAGTAGTTATCAGTAGATTGAGCAAGCGCTCGCGGCTTCCAATATGCCCCTTTTAACTGATGAGGAATCAGGCAAGATCCTAATTTTTGATTTTTACAATATCCAGAGCGCTTTTAACTCTGCTTAAGTACAATGTTTGTTTCTCTATTGCTTAGTATGATGTAATTATTGAAAAGTTGATTTTGTAGATTCCAATTAGACCAAACGTTCTAGAAAAACTTTACCTTTAAGGTGAATTCTTTGGCATAAAAACTTTCAGGAGTAGCATTAATGCAACTAAAACCAATCAATCAGCAGGTTGTTGCCGTCGTTGGGGCGAGCAGCGGCATCGGGCGCGAGACAGCCCTTCAGTTCGCCAAGAAAGGGGCAAAGTTAGTTGTCTCAGCTCGTAGTGAGTCGAAGCTAGCATCCTTGATGGACGAGATTCGTAGCCTTGGTGGTGAAGCAACGGCTGTGGTAGCTGATGTGTCAGAATTCGAGCAGGTGAAGGCGATCGCAGATCGTACCGTAGAGGTATACGGGCGGCTCGATACCTGGGTACACCTCCCTGCCGTGGGCATCTTTGCCACATTCGACAACACCACACCAGAAGAGTTTAAGCGCGTTATTGATGTTAGCTTGATGGGGCAGGTATACGGTGCAATGGCGGCGCTACCCCATCTCAAGCGAGAGGGACGGGGGGCGCTAATCCACATTTCTTCAATGGAGGGCGTGCGAAGTCTCCCTTATCAAAGTGCATACTCCGCAGCCAAGCATGGGATTGAGGGATTCCTCGAAGCAATGCGCGTCGAGCTACAACATGAGGGCATCCCCATCAGCGTGACGAGTGTAAAACCAGCGGTCATCAATACACCTTTTTGGAACAATGGTCTCACCAAGCTAGGCGTGAAGCCGTCAGGGATACCGCCCTACTACGACCCCAGGCTGGTCGTAGACGCAATCCTCTATGTTGCCGAACATCCCACTCGTGATTACTTGGTTGGGGATGCAGCGAGAGCGCTAGATGCACTACAGCGGCTCTCGCCGGAACTGGCAGATACCTTGTTGCTACTCATCGGCTTCCAAGCCCAACGAACCAATGAGCCGAAGTCCCCAAGCGATCGCAACAACCTTTATGAGCCTGTCCCCGACGATACTAGAGTGGATGGAGATTTTAGCAATCTGGTGATACCGAGCTTTACTGACTGGCTGGCTAAGAATCCGGCTCTCCAGTTGGGTGCGATCGCTAGTACGGTTGCCTTAGCTTTGCTCGCGACACAAGTTTTCAAAAACGAAGAGTGAATTGAGTGCTGTGTCGATCGTGTTTTAAATATCTGTAAGGGCATGAAACTACCATGCCCCTACTTCTCAAATCAACATTAACCAGTAATCGACTCTTTAACCATTCACGTCATTTAAGCGCGAGGTGATAAACCGATCCATCCATTTCGCTAAATAAGCTTGATTCGCTGCTTGCTCAGAGGGATCGGTGGTGTCAATGGGGTGGGGTGCCAGTCCCAAAATTGCAGCAGTGGTCACGCAAAACATCGACTTTTGGAAACTGATGCAAATTTGCACCCGCAAATCATCTTCTCCCCGAAGGCTGCGACGGTATAAATCGTATAAATATTCGGGTATAAAATGACGCATATCTTGCATCAGTTGCGTCGGTGGAATTCCAGCACCGCCAACCGGCAGTGGATCGGCATAGAGAGCGCCGTATTCAAATCTACTTTGATCGGGAGAAATTTGCTGAGCCTGGGCATTATAGGAAACCGTTCCTAAGAAAGGCGTCCCTCTAAAGAAAATCGTTTCCACATAGGGCACAGCGACATCAGGTAAAAAGGTTAACCCGGCTGATTTGGGAATGATGTCATAAACCTTGTCTTGAATTTTTACTGAGTAAGTAATTGGCGAAGCCGCCGCTGCGACCAAACCCGCCAGGATATGTTCTACCACATCAGGGATTGATTTGATTTCTCCTCGGTCATAGCGGTCAGATAAGGTGAGAAACATTTCGCTCATCACCTCCCAGAATTGACCGAGAGCGCTGTAATAAACTTGCTGACGGACTTGTTCGAGCAAAAACTCTGGAAACAGTTTGTCCAGACCTCTAATGGGCAAGTTTGTTTTAATTTTGGCTTCGATTGCGGTTCTCGCGTGCTGGTAGAACTCCGGTGAATCTAAGTAAGCATCCATACTACCGCCACCGTGCCATAGCATCACCTTCATCACGTACTCGGCGTACTCATAATTAATCCGGTCGTGCCACCAATGGCGCAGCAACTTCTTAAAAGTAATCTCGCCATTGAAGTATTTAAAGAAGGGAAACAGCACTAAGAATTGATGATCGGCAATGTAGAGGAGATTTTTATAATAAGCATCCAGGACGATTCCATAGCTTTTGAGAATGCCGACAACTTCTAATACATTCTCTGGCGTATCCTCAAGTAAAGCTTTTCCAGATTGCAGCCGGTTAATATACGCGGCTAGAGGGTGATTTGAGAATTTTAAAGCGGTGCTTGGCATGAGACTTATTCGTAACCGTAAAATGTGTATGAAAAAATTAAAAGAGGAAATATTTTCAGAACTGCCTGCTGATTGACTCCCCCGACTCCTTCCCTAAGAGGGGAGAGGAGTCATTTTCCCGCTTCCCTGGTCGGGAAGAAGGTTGGGGTATTCGGTCTATTCGGTTTTGATATCCACCGATTTAGCAATCGGAGAAACTTCCGCGACCATACTCGATCGGTTGAGCATGGCTGTCATCGTGGATTCACTCCAACGCACCATCCAGTTAGGCTGTATTCCCAGGATGACAATCAGAACTGCTAAAAGCATCGCCGGGTAGCGATCGCTCCACTGGACGGGTGGCAAATTCATAGCTTTTTCAGACAGGCGTCCGAAAAAGGCGCGGTTAACCAAAAGCAAAAAGTACACGGCGGTTAAACCTGTTCCCACCAGACACAGGAGGGTTTGAACCGGAAACACGGGGAAACTGCCCCGGAATACCAAAAATTCTGAAATAAAACCTACCATGCCGGGAATCCCGGAACTTGCCATGACCCCGACTATCATCAAGCTACCAATTAGGGGCAAGCCGCGCTCTGGATTGAGCAAACCCTTGAGAGTTTCTATATCGCGGGTGCCTGTCTTGTTGTAAACGACGCCTACCACCAGAAACAGGAGCGATGAAATTAAGCCGTGGGCAATCATTTGGAAGACGGCTCCCATCAGGCTTAGGGGGGTGGCGGCGGCGGCGGCTAACAGGATGTAACTCATGTGAGCAATGGAGCTATAAGCCACCATTTTTTTCATATCTTTTTGAGCGATCGCATTGAATGCACCATACAACGCGCTCACGACCGCCCAAGTCGCCAACCAAGGTGCCACAACCGCCCACGCTTCGGGAAACAAACCCAATCCAAACCGCAGTAACCCATAGGTTCCTAACTTCAACAACACACCAGCCAACAGGACGGAAACGGGCGTTGAGGCTTCTACGTGAGCATCCGGCAACCAGGTGTGGAAGGGAACTAAAGGAATTTTGATGCCAAAGCCTACCAAAATTCCTGCCAACAACAGAAATTGTGTCCCTAATGGTAGGGACAGGGCATACAATTTTTCAAATTCAAACGTCGAGGCACCACTGAGTAGCACTAACCCAAAGAAAGATGCCAAAATTAGAATTCCAGAGACTGCCGTATAAATAAGAAACTTTGTGGCTGCGTAGCCTCGCCGTTGTCCTCCCCAGATAGCAATCAACAGATACAGCGGAATCAGTTCTACCTCATAAAAGAGGAAAAACAACAGCAAATCCTGCGCTAAAAAGGCACCAGAGACAGCCCCATTCAACAATAAAATTAGAGCGTAATAGAACCGAGGTCTCTGAATAGAGTCATTCGTGCTGTAAAGCGCTATTCCTGTTAAAAGACTATTTAAAACGAGCAAAGGCAAAGACAAGCCATCCACACCGAGATGGTAGGTCAATCCTAAGGTGTCAATCCAAGGGATAAACTCAGAAAACTGTAACAGCCCCTCTGTATATTGAAACTGGCTCACTAGGAAAATAGACCAGATAAAGACACCACTAATAACAGCCAGAGCCACTTTCCGGGGGACTTGCGGGTTCATGGTTCCGGGCAGAAACCCGATTATCGCAGCGCCTATTACCGGCAACCAAATCAAAGCACTGAGCATACTAGGGAACGGGTAATTTTTAATGGGTAGTTGGTAGTTGGTCGTAAGGGTAAGAGGGAATGGATTGGGGATTCCATTACCCATTCCCTCTTACCAATTACCTAAGGACAACTCGGAACTCAAAACACTTAAAATGGGCCAGAGTATGAGAATGCTTAAAACGCTTAATCCTACGAGGATGGTGAGTAAATAAAACTGGGACTGACCTGTAGCGTTGTACTTTAAGCTTTGCCCGCTGAAAATTGTGGCAACGCCAACCAAGTTAACGAATCCATCTACTACATAGCGATCGATCCAAGCATTTAACCGCGAAAGTCGGTCAACTGCAAAAACCACACTCACGCGGTAAAGTCGGTCAATATAAAAGTCGTAGGCGAACAAGTCTTGCAGAAATCTAAAGGGAATCCGAACGGATCTAGACCAAGTTCTGGGTAGATAAATCACGCTTCCTAGAACTGTGCCAATTAAGCCGGACATCACCAGTAGCAGCAACGCTTGTTGGTTGAGATATTCCCAATCAGGCAGCAGTGACAAGCGCTGCATCATCACAGGGACGAGCAGTGTGACTACGATCAAAGACACCATCGGCACAGCCATCGGCCAAGGAACCTCTGGTGCCCTGCGAGTTTTTGCCTGGGGTTCGCCCAAGAAAACCAGACGAAACACGCGAGTTAAATTTACGGCGGTCAGGCAGTTAACTAAGAGCAAGACTGCTACCAGCCAGGGTTGGTTTGTGAAAAAGTCATCAATCCCCAGGCGCAGTGCCCAAAAGCCTCCCAAGGGCAGGAGTCCGACTAATCCAGCGCTACCGACCAAAAAGGCAGTGGTGGTTGCTGGCATCCGCGACCAGAGACCGCCCATTTCGGTAAGGTTTTGGTTGTTGGTGGTGATGATGATGGAACCGATACTCATGAACAATAACGCTTTGGCGATCGCGTGGGCAAACAGCAACATCAGGGCAAAACCCGTCCATTGCAACCCGACGGCGATAAACACCAAACCCAAGTAAGCGCTGGTGGAATGGGATAAAGCTCGTTTAATATCAATTTGCGCGATCGCCACCAACGAAGCACCAATCGCCGTCATTGTGCCAATCGCCACCAAGGTCGCCGAAGCCACCGGGGAAAGGATTAAGATTGGCTGGAGTTTAATCAGCACATAAGCACCACAAGCCACCACGACCGAGTTTCGCAAGATTGAAGCCGGGTTAGGCCCTTCCATCGCCTCATCTAGCCAAAGATGCAGCGGGAATTGGGCACATTTTCCCACCGGCCCAGCAATCAATGCCAATCCTAATAACGTGGATGTTAATGGCGATAAGGTAGCCGTTTCCGCCCACTCATATAAATCGGGAAAATCCAAGGTTCCTGCTACAGTCGATAGCGCTACCACCCCCATCAATAGCAAGATGTCTCCCACCCGCTTGGTTAGGAAGGCATCTCGCGCGGCTGTCACCACTAGCGGCTGAGCATACCAGAACCCTACCAGTAAATAGGTGGAAAGGGTCAGCACTTCCAACAAGGCATAGGTGAGAAACAAAGAGTCGCTAATGGCTAAGCCACTCATCGCCCCTTCAAAAAATCCCATCAAGGCAAAGAAGCGAGCTAATGCCCAGTCTTTCTCCATATACCCCAAGGCAAACAGTTGCGCCAGGAGGCTTAAGCCCGTCACTAGCTCCATTGCCCCAACACTTACGGCTGAGATATCCAAAGCAACGGTCAGATCTAAATCTGCCACCTGTAGCCAATGGAATACAAGCTTTATCGGCTCTTGGTTCCAGGTACTTCTGAAGACAATCGTGCCGTGTACAAACGCCAAGATAGTCATCAACAGGTTAAAGTAAGCTGCTGGGCGTGGGCCTGTCCGACGAATAAATCCAGTTGACCACGGCAGGGTAAGAACTGCCCCCAGTAATCCATAGAAAGGCACCCACCAACTTGTCTGGGTGAGAAACTCTGTCATATTAGGAAAGCCCTTGCTATTTTCTTCATCAATCGACTTGCTCACCAAGAGGCACTCGGAAGTAGTTCCCAGGCAAACTATGGCGATCTTGTAAACGTCAGATTAATAGGTTTATTTTTTTTTCAGTATGACGTTTTTTTGCTGTAAATTAACACTTGAGAACTCCAAAAATTATTTATACTCATCTTGAACTCTCCTCATAGCTATTAAAAACATCGGTATGTTTACCTACTATACCTATGTTTATAAAGCAAATTTGAAAAATTTATACCTTGAAAAGCTTTAGCTTATTAGTGTCTAATTTTGACACGGACTAAGCCCTAGGAAAGTCTTCATTTTTTTTTGAAAATCCCCCCCAGTGCGGTTTACAGGAGATAATCCTGTAGACTATTCAAAAGTAATAAAGAAATTATAAAACATAAGGAAGCATTCCAGAAACGGATAAGCTTTTATTGAACAGAAACGCCATTTTGACGACCGTTAAGTTTTCTTAAACTCTTTAATATAAAAATATCATAATAGTTTATATTGTCAAGTAAGCCTCGCTTCTCTATGCTTAATGATGCGAGGCTAAGCGATAGTTCTTGAGATGAAAGAATGGGTGTCCTCGTCCAAATTTTACAAGAAGTACAAATTAAGGCGAGTGTAGGTCCCACTAGGTAGGAGATAATAAATGCCAATTGCGGTTGGAATGATTGAGACCAAGGGCTTTCCAGCGATTGTAGAAGCTGCGGATGCGATGGTTAAAGCGGCTCGAGTTACACTGGTAGGCTATGAAAAAATTGGCAGTGCCCGGGTAACGGTAATTGTTCGGGGGGATGTGTCTGAGGTGCAGGCGTCAGTATCCGCCGGAGTGGATGCAGCCAAGCGCGTGAATGGCGGAGAAGTTCTGTCCACTCACATCATTGCGCGTCCTCATGAGAACCTGGAGTATGTGCTACCGATTCGATACACGGAAGTTGTCGAACAGTTCCGGACGTAAGGAGGGTGAAGACGCCAGCAGCGCTCCGGTGGCGGTGTTCCCTTATATATTTTTAGGTCGCGTCTCAACTCGAAACCCCGAAAAGTCCAAATTTTCAAGTCAAAACACTTAAATTAAGCGAAGGAAGAACTGATGGCAATTGCAGTTGGAATGATTGAAACACTAGGCTTTCCTGCCGTTGTGGAAGCTGCGGATGCGATGGTAAAAGCTGCCCGCGTCACGCTAGTGGGTTATGAAAAAATTGGCAGCGGTCGCGTCACCGTGATCGTTCGGGGAGATGTCTCGGAAGTACAGGCTTCTGTATCGGCGGGCGTTGATTCCGTGAAGCGAGTGAATGGCGGTCAAGTACTGTCCACTCACATTATTGCGCGTCCCCACGAGAACCTGGAGTACGTTCTGCCCATTCGTTACACGGAAGCTGTTGAACAATTCCGGGAAAGTGTTAGTGGCATTCGTCCTTTCAATAGGCCGTAAGATTAGGTCATGGGTAAGGGGTAATGGGTCATCGGTAATGGGAAAAGACCTTTTTCCCAATTACCAATTACCTTGTTTCCTTTTTTCCCCAATTACCGATCATGCAAATTGCCAAAGTTCGTGGCACGGTTGTTAGCACCCATAAAGAGCCTGGCCTTCGAGGCGTCAAGCTATTGCTGTTGCAATTTATTGATGAAGAGGGGCAGATCCTACCCCAATACGAGGTAGCTGGCGATCAGGTAGGCGCTGGTATAGATGAGTGGGTTCTGGTTAGCCGTGGGAGTGCTGCCCGGATTGTAGATGGCAGCGAAAAGCGTCCTCTCGATGCGATGGTGGTGGCGATTATTGACACGGTCAGTGTAGACAATCGCCTCCTGTACAGCAAGAAAGAACAATATCGTTAGTTACTTTGTTCAGTTAGTGAGGTTTAGAGATATGGCAGCCCGCAGCTTTGCGGCTCCCCCGACCCCTTGGTCAAAAAGTTTGGCGGAACCGAAGATTGACGCAAGCGCTTACGTGCATTCTTTTTCCAACATTATTGGAGATGTGCGGATTGGCCCTCAGGTGTTAATTGCACCGGGAACTTCGATCCGAGCTGATGAAGGAGCGCCATTCTACATCGGCGAAGGCACGAATATCCAAGATGGTGTCGTGGTTCACGGTTTGGAACAAGGTCGAGTCGTTGGGGATGACAATCAGGAATACTCGGTGTGGGTCGGGAAGAATGCTTCCTTAACCCATATGTCTTTGATTCACGGCCCCGCTTATGTCGGGGATAATTGCTTTATTGGCTTCCGCTCTACGGTATTTAACGCTAGGGTGGGCAAAGGCTGCATTGTGATGATGCACGCCTTGATTCAGGATGTAGAGATTCCTCCAGGAAAGTATGTACCTTCGGGAGCGGTGATTACCAATCAGCAGCAAGCTGACCGCCTATCGGATGTGCAAGCACAAGATACCGACTTTAGCCGTCATGTCGTTGGGATTAATGAGGCACTAAGAGCTGGCTATCTGTGTGCTGGAGATACTGCGTGTATTACACCTATTCGGGATGAGATGAGTCAACCCAACCAAGGTGGGCGCGATCGCCGTGCAGCTACACCAGCTTCGACGAGTGCCTCTTTTAGCGGTGACTTGGCACAACAAGTGCAAAGCCTGCTGAATCAAGGCTACAAGATTAGTACCGAATATGCGAACGAACGCCGCTTCCGCACCAGTTCCTGGACGAGTGGGAAAGCAATCGAAGCTCGGTCAGCCTCGGAAGCGATCGCAGCTTTAGAAGCAATCGTAGCCGAACACCCAGGGGAATACGTGCGCTTAATTGGCATTGACTCCAAAGCCAAGCGACGGGTGCTAGAGCAAATTATCCAACGTCCCGACGGGCAGGCACCCACACAAGCCAAAGCAACTAAAACTGCTAACACTAAATCTAATAACGGTAGCACCCAATCACCCGCTAACACCGCTAGCTTCCAGGGCGGCGACTTGGCACAACAAGTGCAAAGCCTGCTGAATCAAGGCTACAAGATTAGTACCGAATATGCGAACGAACGCCGCTTCCGTACCAGTTCCTGGACGAGTGGGAAAGCAATCGAAGCTCGGTCAGCCTCGGAAGCGATCGCAGCGTTAGAAGCAATCGTAGCCGAACACCCAGGGGAATACGTGCGCTTGATTGGCATCGACTCCAAAGCCAAGCGACGGGTGCTAGAGCAAATTATCCAACGTCCCGGCGGGCAGGCACCCACACAAGCCAAAGCAACTAAAACTGCTAACACTAAATCTAACAACGGTAGCGCTCAATCACCGGCTAACACCGCTAGCGCACAGCTCGGCGGCGACTTGGCACAACAAGTGCAAAGCCTGCTGAATCAAGGCTACAAGATTAGTACCGAATATGCGAACGAACGCCGCTTCCGTACCAGTTCCTGGACGAGTGGGAAAGCAATCGAAGCCCGGTCAGCCTCGGAAGCGATCGCAGCTTTAGAAGCAATCGTAGCCGAACACCCAGGGGAATACGTGCGCTTAATTGGCATTGACTCCAAAGCCAAGCGACGGGTGCTAGAGCAAATTATCCAACGTCCCGACGGCGCACCTACGGCGAAGGGTGCCAACACTGCCCCAGGCAATAGTTCAACAGCTAAGAGTTCAACAGCCAGCGCTCCGCAGATTGAAAACAGTTCTCTGTTAAATTCAGAAGCGATTGAGCAGGTGCGAAATATATTGGCTCAAGGCTACAAGATTGGCACGGAACACGCCGATGAGCGCCGCTTCCGCACCAGTTCTTGGCACACTTGCTCTCCGATTGAAACAAATCGGGAAGTAGAAGCGATCGCTGCTTTGGAAGCTTGCATGGCTAGCCACGCCGGAGAGTACGTGCGCTTCTTTGGAATTGACCCCAAAGCCAAGCGTCGCGTCAACAAACCGTTGCTGATTCAACAGCCAGCGAAGAGCGGTAGCCGCTAGAACAAGGATGAAGAATGTAAGGATGAAGAATGAAAAATTTCATTCTTCATCCTTTAGCAGGGATGAAGGGTAAAAAAGAAAAATTCAATTCTTGTTCCTTCAGCCAAAAGTTATTTCGCCACTCCTTACTTTCTAGCCCCATGCACTTGCCGCTACTGCCGCCACTTGGCAACTCTCAAGTTTATGTGAAAGGGGATGTAAGCATTGATGACGGTGCTGCGATCGCTCCCGGAGCGATCCTGCAAGCAGCTCCAGACAGTAAAATTATCATTGCTGCGGGTGTCTGCATCGGCATGGGAACTATTCTTCATGCCTACGAAGGCACCATAGAAGTGGAAACAGGGGCAGTATTGGGAGCTGGCGTCCTTGTCGTCGGCAAAAGCAAGATTGGTGCGAATGCCTGCATCGGTTCCACGACGACGGTTTTTAACAGTAACGTGGAGTCTTGGCAAGTCGTGCCACCGGGTTCTCTGTTCGGAGATAACACTCGTCAAATTGCCGATACTCCAACTGCTGACACTCTAACTGCCGACGCCCCAACTGCCGCTTCCAGCGAGGCTGTTTTAGATCCGCAAGTCAACCAAGAGGACGTCCCCGCAGCATCCACTGGCGAGGAAACTCAAAATGGGCAAGCGATCGCTTCTACTCTCTCCACATCCAGCAGCGAAGACACCCCGAACGAGCTAACGCCGTCATCTCCAACCGCTGGGACTCCAGTTTATGGACAAGCGAACCTCAATCGGCTGCTGACGACTTTGTTTCCTCACTATAAATCCGCCAACCACCCCCCCAAAGACACTCAAAGTTCATAGTTTTGACTTTTGGCAGTTATCAGCACTAGCAATTATCAACTAATCTGTGACTGTGGGCATACTAAAGTTAGGCGCAAGAATAGTTTCTCTGGGAGGTCATCGGTGGAGGTACAACAGCCAGGACTGGCTCGATTTGAGCGGCAAAGTCAATCCAAAAGCTTTAAAGACACTGCTTTGGGCATGGTTTCGACTCAGAGTTTCCCTGCGATCATCGGCTGTGCCGATATGATGCTGAAGTCCGCTGGGGTAACGCTCATCGGGTTTGAGAAAATTGGTAGTGGTTACTGTACTGCTATTGTCCGAGGTGGCATTGCCGATGTCCGTTTAGCCGTCGAAGCGGGTGCCCAGACTGCCGAACAGTTTGGTCAGTATATTTCCTCTTCGGTGATTCCTCGCCCCCTGCCAAATTTGGAAGTCATTTTTCCGCTTGGGAAACACTTATCCCAACTTACCGATAACAACGGTTACAGCCGTCTCAGCAATCAAGCAGTTGGTTTATTAGAAACGCGGGGCTTTCCGGCGATGGTTGGAGCTTGTGACGCCATGCTCAAAGCAGCAGAAGTGTATCTGTCTTCCTACGAAACGATTGGCGGTGGTTTATGTACCGCGATTATTCGGGGTTCTGTGGCAGATGTCGCCGTGGCTGTCGAAGCGGGGATGCAAGAAGCCGAGAGGATTGGGGAATTTAATTCTTTAATGGTGATTCCTCGACCGTTGGACGACCTGGAGCAATGCCTGCCTGCGGCGGCTTGTTGGATAGAGGAGAAACCCCAACCCCTGAAATTGCCAGTCGCTATCAAGGAACAGGAAAAACAGCTGGTGGAATTGCCAGATTTAGCTAAGCTACCAATTCAGGTTCAAGAATAATTTAAATCTTAGATTGTGAATGTAGCACTCAGTAGAGAGGCTGAAAATTTCAGCCATAGGGAAAGCGTTGCACATTTATGACTCTGATGTTTGGGGGAAATCAGCCTGCAAAACACAGGATGAAAATGAATGATAACTTCCCAAACCAAGCATCAAGTAAATGTACAACGCCTTTAGGAAGGAAGACTGTTACTTTGTTCAGTGATTCAATCATAACCTTGAATCTTCATGGATAAAAGGTATTATTTGCGATAGGTACAATAGAGTTTTATCTATAACTGGCAGGAGAAGGGCGTTTGAAGCAGGCAACGCTACACCAGTTGAAGGTTTTTGAGGTGGTTGCTCGCCACGGGAGCTTTACCCGTGCGGCAGAAGAACTATTTCTCACCCAGCCTACTGTCTCTATGCAGGTGAAGCAACTCACCAAGGCTGTTGGGACACCGCTGTTTGAGCAGGTGGGCAAGCGCCTTTATCTTACAGACGCCGGACGCGAACTGATGGTAACGTGCCGGGAAGTCTTCGAGCGATTAGCTCAATTTGAGATGACTCTGGCTGAAATGAAAGGGCTGAAACAGGGAAATTTGCGGTTGAGTGTGATTACAACCACGAAGTATTTTATCCCGCGTTTATTAGGGCCATTTTGCCAGCGTTATCCGGGAATTGATATCGCCCTCCAAGTGACGAATCACGAGCGGATTCTGAGCCGTATGAGCGAGAATCTAGACGATTTGTATATTCTGAGCCAAATACCAGATCATCTGGATATCCGCTGCCACCCGTTTCTAGAAAACCCGTTGGTGGTGTTGGCACCCATCAATCATCCACTTGCTCAGCAAAAAAATATCCCTCTCTCTAGTCTGACGGGTGAGCCGTTTATTATGCGCGAGGCGGGATCGGGGACGCGCTCATCAGTGCAAAATTTATTCGAGCGGCATGAGGTTGCGGTGAAAGTCCGGTTGGAGTTGGGGAGTAATGAAGCGATCAAGCAAGCGATCGCAGGTGGCTTAGGGATCTCTGTCTTATCTCGCCACACGCTAGGGCTGGATGGTGTCAGCAGCGAACTCACTATCCTTGATGTGGAGGGTTTTCCCATTAGCCGTCATTGGTATATCGCTTATCCGGCTGGCAAACAACTCTCCGTTGTCGCTCGCACGTTTTTTGATTATCTCTTGGAAGAAGCGAAGCGAATTGCGGGTGAGACACCGGCAAGTAGCAATTAGATTTTTCTAGGAAGCGTTTGCCATAAAGACTTAGCTGGAATTGAGCCGTGGATAGGTGTATAGAAACACGAAATGCTGAAGTATTCGCGCCGCTTCAGTTATAGGCGACCCAATTGAGCCTATCCAACGCCGCTTAGGTAAAGGATGAAATGATGTCGCAGATGGAAGAAGTTCGACAGCTAATTCTAAATTCTTTAGATGAAACAGAACTCTCTCTGGGAGGCAAACAGCTCGCATCTCTACCAGCAGAAATTGGGCAATTGCATTCTTTGACAAAACTCAATCTGAGTGGCAACCAACTGGCATCCTTGCCAGCAGAGATTGGGCAACTACATTCTTTGACATATCTCAATCTGAGCTTAAACCAGCTTGCATCCTTGCCAGCAGAGATTGGGCAACTACATTCTTTGACATATCTCAATCTGAGCTTAAACCAGCTTGCATCCTTGCCAGCAGAAATTGGGCAACTGCATTCTTTGACATATCTCAATCTGAGCTTAAACCAGCTTGCATCCCTACCAGCAAAAATTGGGCAACTGCATTCTTTGACATATCTCGATTTGAAGTACAACCAACTGGCATCCTTGCCAGCAGAAATTGGGCAATTGCATTCCTTGACATATCTCTATCTGGAAGGCAACCAGCTTGCATCCCTACCAGAAAAAATTGGGCAACTGCATTCCTTGAGAGAGCTAGATTTGGGTGACAACCAGTTCGCATCCCTGCCACCAGAGATCGGGCAACTACATTCCTTGACATATCTCAATCTGAGTGACGATTCCATTCAAGATTTATCGCTGTTGGCCAACCATCCCAATCCAGAACTGAGGGTTGATTGTTTTGGTGTTGAGCTTCCTCGCCGCTATTGGACGCACCTGAACCAGTGGCAAGCCGAATGGCTGCTGACAGAACCCAATGCGGAAGTCCGGCGAGTGTTGATTCAGCAGATTGGTTGCGATCGCATTTGTCAGGAGTTGGCAACCCAAACAATCGATACCTGGCGCGAATATACCTTGCTCAAAATTGATGCATACGTTGATGTCGAACCCATCCATCTGCTGAAAATGACCTGTCCCAGCACGAACCACCTTCACGTTCTGCGCGTTCCACCCACCCTCACCTCTGCTAGAGAGGCGATTCGCTGGGTAAATTGGGACGTTGACCCCGAAGCATTTGCCGTCGAAACCTAAATCGACTCCTATATTGGAAATTTGCACTTGAACGTGAAATTAACAGCTATCTCGTCCAAGCCAACCAATTAGAGAATAACTTCTTCACAAACGGCGTTAAACGAGTGCGGTTATAAGCATCTGCTGCTTTGCGAATCGCTTCGGCTTGCGTGGGATAGGGGTGAATAACCGTGGCAAGAGTTTTCAAGCCAACATTTCCTACCATCGCCAAAGTGACTTCGCTAATCATGTCACCTGCGTGTCTCGCCACAATCGTTGCACCTAAAATTTTATCGGTGCCTTTCTTGACGTGAATTTTGGCAAATCCTTCTTCTTCGCCGTCAGCAACTGCTCGATCCACTTCACTCAATGGAATGAAGTAAGTATCCACCTCAATTCCTTTTTGCAACGCCTCTTTCTCGTACATCCCCACATGGGCAATTTCTGGAGCAGTATAGGTACACCAAGGCATTGTCAGCGTACTCAGTTTTTTGCGCCCAAAAAATAAACTATTCTGAATAACAATCCGGGCAGCGGCATCAGCAGCATGGGTGAATCTCCATTCCATACAGATATCACCAGCCGCATAAATGCGAGGGTTTGTTGTCTGAAGCTTGTCATTGACAATTACCCCTTTTTTGGTGTCATATTGTACGCCTACCGTCTCAAGATTTAAGCCTTCAACATTAGGCGCTCTCCCAACTCCGGCTAGGATTTCATCAACTGTTACTGAAGCTTCTTTTCCATTCGCTTCGTAATAAATAACTTTTCCAGCGCTGCTTGTTTCAACTCGCTTAATTTTGGACTGCAATATTAACTTAATCCCCTCCTGAATAAACGCCTGTTGCACAATTTCGGCTGCATCAGTATCCTCTTTGTCAAGAATATGGGCATTTTTATGTAACAGCACCACTTCTGAACCAAGCCGCTGGAACGCCTGAGCCAGTTCGCAGCCGATAGGACCACCGCCAATTACTGCTAGTCGTTTTGGTCGTTCTGTGAGGGAAAATACGGTTTCGTAAGTGAGATAACCTGCCTCTTGTAACCCTTCAATCGGGAGATTAGCTGCACGCGCACCTGTAGCAATAACTGCTTTTTTAAAACGTAATTTCTTTCCCGCCACATCGATAGTGTCAGAACTAGAAAACCGAGCATCTCCCAAAAATACATCGATACCCAACTTTTGAAATCTTTCAGCAGAATCGTGATGACTAATCCCGGCACGAATTCGCCGTAGCCGCTCCATTACGGCAGAAAAATCAACTTCTGTACCTTCAGGAATGCGAACACCAAATCGCTCTGCATCCCGAATATCTGCAACAACACGAGAAGAGCGAATCATGCATTTCGAGGGAACGCAACCCACATTGAGGCAATCTCCACCCATCAAATGCTTTTCAATTAATGCGACTTTAGCTCCTAACCCGGCTGCACCTGCCGCTGTCACCAGTCCCGCAGTACCCGCTCCAATTACAACCAAATTGTAACGAGGTGCAGGTTCGGGATTCACCCAATTGGGCGGATGTACGTGAGCCACCAAAGTTTGGTTATAAACATCCATTGGCGACACAGTCACCCGATCAACTCCTAGCTGTGGCATTATAATTCCTCCTGATTAACGCTTTTTTCTAATGCTTTTCGAGCGATGCGCGTAACATAAATTGTCACAGCAACAGTGGCAATAAATCCAACTATACGAACTACCCATTGGGCTATTTCAGTTTCGGAATTTTTGGGCTGTACTGCTCCAATGGTGGCAATACTACCCGCTAAAGAACCGATGTAAACATACATAATCGTTCCTGGAATCATGCCGATAGAGGCTAAAAAATAATCTTTCAGGGAAACTTGGGTGATTCCAAAAGAGTAGTTTAAAAGGTTGAAGGGAAAGATAGGTGAAAGCCGAGTTAAAAGAACAATTTTGAATCCTTCCTCGGCAACAGCTTGGTCGATGACTTCAAATTTGGGATTGTTTTCTATTTGCTTGGAAACCCACCCACGAGCCAAATAACGCCCCACGAGGAATGCAGCGGTAGCTCCTAAAGTGGCTCCGATGAAGACGTAAGTTGACCCTAAAATCACGCCAAAAACCACACCTGCTCCCAAGGTGAGGATGGAGCCAGGGATGAAGAGTACGGTGGCTAGGATGTAGATTAAAATAAAAGTCACGGGTGCCCAAAATCCCAGACTATCAATCCACGCCAAAGCGCTCTTCAACAGTTCCTGGACATTAAAATATCTAGCGGCAAAGATGAGAGCAGCGATAAGAGCAGCAACTAGAAAAAAAGCAAAAATCCGTTTTATCTTTGAACTGGAGGGGCTTTGTATTGGTTCATTCTCCATAACCTACCTCATTAACACAGATATGGAAGCTAACACTTAAAGATTAAGCTAATTTTTACAATCAAATTTGGCTGACAAATGATTTTTAGCTGAGAATTGATAATGATTTTATTAAAAAAAGTTAGATTTTTCTAAAAAGAAGCTTAAAATGTCTCGTAAAAACTATTCCTTTAGAAAGATGTGAAAAAGAAAAAGTAGAACTAGACAAAAGCTAGAATGGATGAAAGCTGAGATGTGTGGGGGAGTAAGGAGGCTACAAAATACTAGCTTCACCCAGATGCGAGCGCTTGCGTTGGCGATTTAGTTATACCATTTCCATTTTGATGTACTACATGAAGCTCCTCCTAACCACCCAAGAGAATAAACGGAGAACAGATGTGTAGTATCAGCACCTTGAATTGGAATTGACTGTACGTAAAAAATCTAAGATCTTAACCGGAGACCTAAGGACATGGATGAGGAAATCATTAAACAACTGAATATGGAAGTTGAAGCGATGAGCTTCAACGAGTTAAACGAACTTGGCAATAGAGCAGTTAGTTTAGGGCTGATTTTGGGTCACGGTTATCGAAGTAACCAGTACGAAATCCTTCGCAAAAATGAGGTAGTCATGCTACCACCCAAAGAAGCAACCGCTTATCTAAAAAAATTGATTGGAGAAGTTGGGGGCTAAATGCTAATAGGTAATGGGAGTAAAATTGGGAATAGGGAAAATGCATCTACCATTTACTTCCTACTAACAGCTATCAATCACCCGAAATTGGCAATTATCAGTTTTTTATAAATTTGCAGACATGACAAATCAGCAAGTATTTATTTTCGAGGGAGAACGCGCCGGAAATTATGATAAAGAAATTCTTTTCTGGGTGCCTGGATATGAGCTGATACACGATTTGTTGCAGGCGGTGCTTCAAGTGCGCCTCCCGGAAGAGTCCTCACTGTTAATTTCTGGTTCGGGTTCGGGTAAAGAACTTGAGATTCTGGGTAAGGCAAATTCTTCATGGCGGCTGCTGGGAGTAGATCCGTCTCCGGAGATGATGAGCATTGCTAGCGATCGCATCCAGAAAGCCGGACTCCAAGAGCGCGTCAGCCTGCATCAAGGCATTGTGTCTGACTTACCTGAAGATATTTTGTATAACGCCGCCACGTTGATTCTAGTCATGCATTTTTTCCCCGATGACGGAACCAAGCTAGCAATGCTTCGCAGTATCGCTCAACGGCTCAAGCCAGGTGCTACTTTTGTGCTCGTGGATTCATACGGGGAGTCGAATTCGGGTCAAGTTGAACGAAAGTTTGAAATCCTGAAGAATTACGTTCTTAAAAAAGGTATTCCTCCAGAACAGGTACAACAGAGGCTGGAAAATATTCCTAAAAATATCCACTTGGTGCCGGAAGAGCGGATCGTTGCGCTGCTTGAAGAGGCTGGTTTTGGGATGGTGGAACGCTTTTATAGTGCCTTACTCGTCGGTGGTTGGATTGCGAAACGTGGGGAATAAATAGCGCGTTGTATTAGTTCATTAGATGAAGGATAAAAGGGACAAATTCCCTAATTAGTGACAATCTCAAACTCTAGCTGATGACTTTCCTGAAAGTTATGGGTGAAATGATCGACTACATTGGTATCGCTGAGTTCAAGATTGTAGAAATCTACAAATTCATGCTCAAAATATGGCCCAGCGTGCCAGGTTCCGACTTCTAACTTGATAAAGCAATTCCCTGGAATGTGGAAAGCTTTAATATCTTCTAATGTCGGTTGGTCAGTATTATGATTTGGAGGCGCAACCGCAATTAGCCAGTCTTTCCCTTCCAGCGAACCTAGACATTGAGTGCATTGGATATGGCGCGTGATTTTGTGAAACTTGCGACCTTTGTGGTGCAGCCGCATAATGTAAAATCGGGGAATTCCATTTTGCAGGTTTAACTGCGCTTCTTCGGAATCATAAAGTTTGCCGTCAACACTTGCAGAGATTACTTGACCATAACGCCGAAAAGTTTCTGGTGTTATCAATTCGGCGTGTAATTGTTGCACCGTTTTTGATGTATTCATATCAAACTTGTTTGTATTTTCATCATTTTAATGGTCATTTTCATCCGAAAAAACCTAGGAAAGCAAATTACCCACAAACTGGAAGTTTGGGGCTATACAAACCAATTCCGCCTACGCAGACTTAATTTAGCCTGCGGAGGCAGGCTTTGTTTGTGTAGCTTTGTTTGTGTAGCCGCGATTTCAATTGCCAGGTATTTTGCTTACTCAGTTTTGGGTTTGTATGGAATAATTGAAGCTTGCTTCTCCCCATCACTTGGTCTTGTATACCACCAAGCCCAAGCAATTAAGACTGCTTGGAAGGGAAGTCTTATTGCTTGGAACCAAGGTGAGTTTGGAATAGGATTGAGGTCGATACTATTCACTGCCATATTGATATTTGCAGGGAAAACAAAGATAAAAAGAGTAAGCAATCCCCAAGCAGCCGCATGACTTACGGGAGGGACTAATAATCCAATCCCACCCAGGATTTCAAAAAAGCCGCTGATATAAACCAGTTCCAGAGGGTAAGGAAGTTGCGACGGCACGAGTTTAACAAATGGTGCTGGGATGGCAAAGTGCGCTATGCCGACGCCGATGATACACACACACAGAATCACTCGCAACAGTTCTTTGTTCTTTTTGATGTATTCCATCTCACCCTATACAGACTAACGATTAGAATTTGCTGACAAATTTTGTCGCTTCTTCAGTTTATTCAGTTTGATGTTACTTTGTTTTCAGCCAACAGTTGGAAAAATAGACTGGCGTTAGCATAGCGATCGCATCCCGGAATCGCGCAAAATTAAGACTATCTATCTGAGGGCGATCGCATGATGGAATATAGTCGGCGCAAATTTCTCCTGTATGGTTCAGCTACCTTGGGTACCAGTCTATTGCTGAAGGCTTGCAATAGCAGTCCTACCCCGACAGAAACAGCAGCTAGTGGGGATACTTCTGCTAAAACGGGTAAGGATTTCAAAGTTGCTATCGTTTTGCCAGGGATTATCACAGATAAAGCTTGGAACCAGGCTGGCTATGAAGGCGTGACAACTGCTAAAGAAAAGCTGGGAGTTGAAATTGCTCACGTTGAGAAGGTGGAACAAGCGGATCAGGCAGAAGCTTTGTCAGACTTTGCGCGTCGTGGCTACAACTTAGTGTATGCCCACGGGGGACAATTTGATGCAGCAATTGAGCAGGTAGCAGCGCAATTTCCGAAGACGTTCTTTGTCGGTGTCAATGGTACGGTGAAAGGCGATAACATGGCGTCTTTGCGAATCGATCACTTGCAAACCAGTTATCTGTGCGGCATCATAGGTGCCTTGATGACAAAATCAAATAAAATGGCTTATCTAGCGGCTCAATCTTTTCAAGGAACTGATGAAGAATTGCGGGGATTAGAGTTAGGTGCAAAATCTGTTAAGCCAGATATTAAAATAGCTGCCAGTTACACAGGCGATTGGAATGATGCAGCTAAGGCAAAGGAAGCGACGCAAGCGCTGATTTCTTCTGGCGTTGATGTGGTTTATCAGTGGCTGGATAATGCTTCTCCTGCGGTGCTGCAAACTGCCGCTGAGAAGGGAGCTTTTGCTTTCGGCAATACAACAGATCAGCTGGATGTTGCGCCAAAGGCGGTATTAACCAGTGCGGTGAAGCGAATTGACTTAGCGATCGCATACTTAGCCGATCTTGCTGTGAAAGGCAATCTGAAAGGTGAGATTTATACAATTGGTTTGGAAAATCCTGAGATTCTATATCTTGGTAAATTTGGGGCAATGGTGCCAAAAAATGTCGAGGAAAAAGCACTTAATACGAAGCAGGCAATATTAGCTAAGAAAGTTACATTTGAGGCGTGTAAAGAGGGGGGAAAGGATACTCGGTGTGTGAAGCAAGCTTAATTCAGTTGATATCTCTTCGCTTATTACCCGTCGGGGAATCAATTCCCCGGCGGTATATTGGCTTAGCCAATTAGCAAAAAATATTAAAAATGACTTATTTACGTCTTGAAGGTATTACCAAACGCTTTGGCACCTTTCTCGCTAATAACAACATAAATTTGAGCGTTAGTTGCGGCTCGATTCATGCTCTGCTAGGCGAGAACGGAGCTGGTAAAACTACTTTGATGAATATCCTTTGCGGACTTTATCAGCCAGATTCCGGTCAAATCTACTTGCAAGGCAATCCTGTGCAAATTTCTTCAGCAAGTGACGCGATCGCGCAGGGGATTGGCATGATTCACCAGCATTTTATGTTGGTACCGCAACTGTCAGTAACCGAGAATATTATTCTTGGAACCAGCTTCGATTTGCGGCTAAATATAAAAGAGAAATCGCAGGCGATCGCGCAACTCGCTCAGTCTTATGGTTTAGATGTAAATCCATTTGCAAAAGTCGGAGATTTACCTGTAGGAGTTCAGCAACGGGTAGAGATTCTCAAGGCACTTTATCGCAACGCCAAGGTGCTGATATTGGATGAACCGACAGCGGTGCTGACGCCGCCAGAAGTAAAAATATTAGCTGCTATTTTGCGCCAACTTGCTAAAGAGGGACATACGATTATTTTTATCAGTCACAAACTAGAAGAAGTGATGAATCTCTGCGATACTGTCACCGTGTTGCGGCGGGGTGCGGTGGTGACGACAACTAAAAACGCAGATACGAACACTCAAGAATTAGCACGTTTGATGGTAGGGAGAGAAATCTTACTTCATCTAAATAAATCTGCTCGTTCTTCTAGTGAAGTAGTGCTAGAAGTACAAAAGTTGCAGGTTGAGGATGAGCGGAATTTGCTGGTTGTAAAAGATATATCTTTTGAACTCCACGCAGGCGAAATACTAGGAGTTGCGGGTGTTGATGGTAATGGACAGCGAGAGTTAGCAGATGCGATTGCGGGTTTTCGTGCTATTAATTCGGGAACCATCCGGAGATCCCCCTCTAACTCCCCCTTTTTAAGGGAGAGGACAGGAAGAATTACAGCTTATATTCCAGAGGATAGGCAGAAAATGGGTTTGGTGATGGGGTTTAGTATTGCCAGAAATCTCATTCTCAAAGCTTTTATGTTTCTGCCATTTTGCCGCCGTTGGTTCCTCCAGTATGAGGTAATTAATCATCATGCGACTGAGGCGATGGAAAACTTTGATATTCGCGCTGAAAATCCATCGATTAAAGTTAGCCAATTGTCCGGCGGCAATCAACAAAAAGTGGTGTTAGCACGAGAACTTTCTGGCAACCCAGCTTTAATTGTGGCAATGCAACCGACACGCGGTTTAGATGTCGGTGCGACAGAATATGTACAGCAGCGCTTATTAGCTGAACGAGAACGAGGTGCGGCAATTTTATATGTTTCGACAGAATTAGAAGAGATTATGGCAATGAGCGATCGCATTGCCGTCATGTATGAAGGACAATTCGTGGATATCTTAGATGCTGCCACTGCCACAGTGGAACAAGTTGGTTATTTAATGACTGGTGGTATTTCGGCGGGTGTTGAAGGGTAGCGATCGCTGCTAAGTTCAACTGTTGCCTGACGGCTGAAATCGTAGCTACACAAATAAAGACCGCCTGCGCGATCTAAAATACAAAAATTATTCTCAGCCTGCGTAGGCAGGCTTAGTTTGTATAGCCCCAGACTTCAGTCTGTGGGAGTCTTGGCGAAGTCCCACAGTTATGACAACAAATCGGATTCAACCTGTACTGCTGCCAATTTTATCGCCAGTAGTAGCGATCGCATCCGCCCTCATCGTTGGTGCTATCCTCATCTTGCTGGCAAAGGCGAACCCCATCACCGCCTACGGCATTCTATTTAAAGAATCTCTCGCAGATTACTACGGCTTTGCCAATACGATCGCCAAAACCGCACCCTTATTATTAGCGAGTTTGGGGGTGCTGGTGCCTTTGAAGGCGGGTTTATTTAATATTGGCGCAGAAGGGCAGATTTACATGGGGGGACTCGGTACCGCCTTGGTAGGGTTGTATCTGCAAGGATTACCTCCCTTGATTCACGTACCACTGGCGCTGCTGGGGGGATTTTTACTAGGGGGAGTTTGGGGATTAATTCCCGGTTATCTGAAAGCGGTGCGCGGTGTAAATGAGGTGATTACCACGCTGCTACTCAATTATGTGGCGCTGAACTTTGTTGGATATCTGGTAAATAATCCCTTGAAGGCACCAGGTGCGCCGAGTGCCTTTTCTCCTTTAATTGCAGAATCTGCTCGATTACCGATTATTTTGCCGCAAACTCAAGCTCATGCGGGGATTTTTATCGGATTACTCGCTACAGGATTGTTGTGGGTATTGCTGACGCGATCGCCTTTAGGATACCAAATCGAAGCCGTCGGACAAAATCCCACAGCCGCTCGTTACGCGGGGATGTCGGTAGAACGCACCATCATCGCTGTGATGGCATTCGCTGGAGGATTAGCGGGATTAGCGGGTGCAGGCGAAGTCATGGGCTTGAAATATCGACTATTCGACCGTTTTTCACCGGGGTATGGATTTGATGCGATCGCGATCGCTCTCCTCAGTCGTGGTAATCTCGCCGGTATCGTCCTTACTTCCCTATTCTTCGGTATCCTCCGCAGCGGCGCAAACGTCATGCAACGCAGCGCCAACGTTCCCGTCACCGTCGTTTACGCCATCCAGGGTTTAACCGTTTTGTTCATTGCGATTAGTTTTGCAGTTGAACGTCAAATTAAGCTAAAGAGTTAATTTTTAATTATCTGTAAACTGGTAGCGTGAAGTGAAAAATACTGCCCTTATCGAGATTTGAGTCTACCCAAATCTGCCCATAATGCGCCCGAATAATCCGCTGGCATAAGCCAAGACCAATCCCATACCCATCTCTTTCTTGGTCTCGCTCTAGGCGATAGCGATCTTCAAAGATGCGTTCTTGATTCTCCGCAGGGATACCAAAACCCGTGTCGCCAACGCTCACCTGAATTTTCTGAGTCGTGCGGTGCAGCATTGCAACTTGAATCTTGCCACCTTCCGGCGTGTACTTAATCGCGTTATCCAGAAGGTTGACTATCACTTGGCGCACCCGTTCTTCATCCGCATAGACATAGGGCAAATCCTGGGGAATATCGGTTTCCAAAGATTGAGATTTCCCCTGACACCGAGCTTTCAGTGAATTAATGACCTCATGACAAAGCGCCCCCAAGTCCAACTTATGCGGTTGAATATGCAATTGGGCACTCGTACCCCTGGCGGCTTGCAGAATATCTGCGATCATCCGATCCATCACGCGGATTTGGGTACGAGCCTGCTTGCTTAACTGCTCGGTCAGTGCTGGTGTTAGCTTGGCGTGTCTGTTGCTATTGTTTGAATTTAAGCTTAATTCCAAGGTTTCCATTGCTAGAGAGGCGGCTGTGAGGGGACTCCGCAGGTCGTGAGCTAACATAGCGAGTACCCGGTCTTTGAACTGTAGCTGCTCTAGCAGTTCTTCTTTTTCTTTCTTGAGGCGAAAAATTTCGTCAGACAGTTGAATCAGTTCTGCGGAATGAGCAACAGACCGAATCGCTGAGGTTTCTGCGGTGGTCGGTGAATCTGTCTCCCTGTCCTGTGCTAAAGTCTCCTGATATTCTTCGGCACACAGCTGCCAGCGAGGCCAACAATTCTTCAATTGAGCGATCAAATTACTCCCAGCTAGCGTCTGTCGGGGTTCCGGATGAATCTTGATCAAAGCTGGGGTTGCCACCAGTTTAAAGTGTTCGGCTAAATACGGCTGCTCTCCGACCTCGACCATCTGAAGTTCAAAAGGAACCTCGGTCTTTAAGCTCTCCAGATACGTTTGGATTTGCTGGATCTGTTTACGCGAACTCGGACGCTCATCGACAAACAGCAGTAGCTGTAGCGATGCTTCAGAATGGGTAGGTTTTTCAAGAGCTGCCTTTATGTAATCTGGTTTCAGCACTGGGAACCAACCGATGACACTTTAATTCTTAGGGGTATTGACTGAGAGTGGACGAGAAGCGAAGATCCGCTTTCAATTTAATATCTATTTAACATTTATAAACGATTGTGAGTGATGTTGTTGAAATTACACAAGCAGCCAGCGTTACGGATGGTGATGGGTGCAGCGATCGCATTTTTTTTGTTTGCTCTCTTTTTGACCCTGCATCGGCACTTCACCTTTTATTCCTCCTACGATCAAGGCATCTTTAACCAAGTCTTCTGGAACGGCATTCACGGTCGCTTCTTTCAGAGTTCTCTTTCCTCGCAGCTTTCTACCAACGTCGTTCACAATGGCGAAGTCCCAGAAGTTTTTTATCACCGCTTAGGGCAACACTTCACCCCAGCCCTTTTGCTGTGGCTACCCTTGTATGCCCTATTTCCGTCACCCGCAACGCTCACTGTTTTACAAGTTACGCTCGTAACCGCTGCCGGTTTGGTTCTATACGTCCTTGCTCGACAGCATCTGGAACCGGGGATTTCTGCCCTAATTACTATCAGCTTTTATGGCGCTAACGCCGTTCTTGGCCCTACCTTAGCTAATTTCCACGATATTTGCCAAATTCCCCTCTTTACCTTTGGATTGCTCCTGGCAATGGAAAAGCGCTGGTGGTGGCTATTTTGGGTGCTGGCGGTTTTGATTTTGGCGGTTCGGGAAGATTCGGGCGTGAGCCTGTTTAGTATCGGGTTTTACATGATCCTGAGCAAACGCTATCCCAAGGCGGGTCTTGCCGTCTGTACTCTCAGTTTTGCTTACATGATTGTCCTCACCAATCTGATCATGCCGCTGTTCTCCGAGGATATTTCTCAGCGGTTTATGATGGAGCGGTTTGGGCAATATGCGGATGGCGAAGAAGCTTCTACGCTGGAAATTATCTGGGGAATGGTAAGCAACCCTTGGCGGCTTATCGTCGAGCTGTTTTCACCCTTCTTTGGCACGATTAAGTATTTATTAGGTCAATGGTTGCCCTTGGCTTTTGTGCCAGCAATTTCTCCTGCTTCTTGGATGGTAGCGGGATTTCCCCTCTTGAAACTTTTATTAGGGAAGGGACAGTCGGTTCTCGCCATTAATATTCGCTATGCGATGACAATCGTGCCGGGGCTATTTTACGGGGCGATTCTCTGGTGGGCAGGGCAAAGCGACTTTAGAATTTGGATAAGAGATTTTAAAGGGGGGCGAAAAGCTCAGACATCAGACATTGGTGAGGCTGAGGTGCAACCTCATCATCCCAAATCAGTATCGCGGTCGTTTCGGCGCTTTTGGGTTATCTGCCTCTGCCTTTCAGTATTTTTTACATTCACCTCTAACCCCAATCGAACTTTTTACTTTTTGATTCCAGATTCTATTCAACCTTTGGTTTACGTCCCCGTAACGCGGCAGTGGGAACATGTTAGCCAAGTTCGCCCTTTATTGGCTCAGATTCCGCGTGACGCTAGTGTAGCGACTACCACCCATCTCGTTCCCCATCTTTCGGGTCGCCGCGAAATCATCCGCTTTCCGTCTTTGCAACTCCGCAATGATGCTGGTGAAGTGGTGAATGTGGATTACATTATTGCTGATTTGTGGCAAGCGCAGCAGTATCAAGCTGCGTTCAATGAAGAACGCGGATTATTGCAACAGAGTGTTCCCGCGATCGATCGGCTATCTGGTAGTGGGGAGTATGGCATCATTGACTTCAAAGATGGCGTTATCTTAATGCAAAAAGGAGTTGTCTCGAACGCGCAAGCGATCGCGGCTTGGCAGGCATTTCGCCAACAGATTTCTCTAACTTAAATTCGTTTTTTGTCCCATCTAGCGGCAGACTATGCGATCGCACGTACCGAGCAATTCCATATCAACCCGGCAACATCCGCATTCCCACGGAAGTCAGAGATGTTCCCAAATGGCAATATAGATGGCAAATAATGCCTTCTTTTTCACTATTAAACCAATGGGGAAGAGCATCGTTCTGGGGTGCTTAATTAATCTGAGGATTATTGTGGAAAAACCGGATAGGCAATTGAAGTGTCTTTTAGAGTTTATTTAGGGGAAAACTTTGTTCTTGAAATGTCTATTCGCAGTACCTCAAGAGCTAGCGGTAGGTTGAAAGCGATTGAGGTATAGAGCCAGAAAAGGGATAAATTCTTGGCTTCACATTTCATAATTTATTCTTTTCTTACTTCTTATTGTATTAACTGTTTATCCCTCAAATAAAAGCAACAATAGAAATAGATTGAGTGTTTATGTTTGCTCAGGGTTAAAAGATTATTTAAATCTATCACACCCTCATTGTCCCAACTAGGAGACTATAATTTTTAGAACTATGTCGATCTGTAGCGATTTGTAACTGAATTGAGGGGATTGGGGGAAATGAAGATTCTAGTCCTGACTTGGGAATTTCCGCCGCGCATTGTCGGAGGAATTGCCCGCCATGTAGGGGAGTTATATCCAGAACTGATAAAACTAGGGCATGAAGTCCACTTGCTAACAGTGGAGTTTGGTCACGCGCCGCTGTACGAGGTGGTAGATGGCGTCCACGTGCATCGGGTGCCAGTGGGCTACGGTTATGACTTCTTTCACTGGGTCGTGAATTTGAACCAGAGCATGGGGATTCACGGCGGGAAGCTGATGATGGAAGATGGCCCGTTCGATTTGATCCATGCCCACGATTGGTTAGTGGGAGATGCCGCGATCGCTCTCAAGCACAATTTTAAAGTGCCGCTGATTACTACGATTCACGCCACAGAATTTGGTCGTTACAACGGCATCTACAACGACGACCACCGCTACATTAGCGGCAAAGAAAAACTTCTCGCCTATAACTCTTGGCGGATTATTGTTTGTACCAACTATATGCGCCAAGAAGGAGAACGAGCGCTAGAAACTCCTTGGGACAAAATGGATGTGATTTACAACGGCATCCGACCGGAAAAGAAACCGCGTTGGCACGAGTTTGATGCGTTGAACTTCCGTCGTCAGTTTGCCGACGATCGGGAGAAAATTGTCTACTATGTGGGTCGAATGTCCCACGAAAAAGGCGTTTCCGTGTTGTTGAATGCTGCCCCGAAAGTCCTTTGGGAAATGGGGGGCAATGTCAAATTTGTGATTATTGGCGGCGGCAATACTGACCCTCTGAAGCAGCAAGCTTGGAATTTAGGCATTTGGGATGACTGCTATTTCACCGGCTTTATGTCAGATGCCGACCTAGATAAATTCCAAACGGTTGCCGACTGCGCCGTATTTCCCAGCCTCTACGAACCTTTTGGCATTGTTGCCCTAGAAAGCTTTGCCGCCCGCGTGCCCGTTGTGGTATCGGACACGGGGGGTTTACCGGAAGTCGTGCAACACACGAAGACTGGGGTTGTTACCCAGACGAACAACTGGGATTCTCTCGCCTGGGGCATTTTAGAAGTGCTAAAAAATCCAGGTTACGCCCAGTGGCTAGTTGACAACGCTTATGAAGATTTAGAGCGTCGGTTCAGCTGGTCGAAGATAGCGAAACAAACTGAAGCAGTTTATCAAAGAGTAGTGCAAGAGCGATCGCACACTCACTGGGCTTAATCATCATTGGACTTAATCAAAAGTTGAAGGTTTGTTCTTCGTTCCCAAACTTAGCCAGAGAACCAGAATTTGGATACTCTGGATCGCAACTATCGCTAAAATTCAACAATTCCAGCCATCCGAAGCTGACCGGCTTGATTTGCCTGCCAGACTTTCTCGCTGGTTCCATCCAGGCAAATCAGCCAACCTTCATCGTAAACTCAGGTATCGATACAGACAGATGGCGTAACCGAGATTGACTGGCACGCCACTTCTTTAGCTGATGTGTCCGCTAGCAACCATCGTGTTTTGCTGGAAAAGTGGGGCGCTGGGTTGTTAAACCGTTCCCAGAACAACATAAACTCAGGTTGTTCCGATAGCGGTAGGCGAATGTTGCCAAAGGTAGGAATCCCGATTCGACAATCAATCCTTCAGAAGCAGCTGACGTCGGTGAGCGTGCAACAGCTGAAACTCCCGCCCCGTCACTTGCTCCAACATCAAGACGATATGCTCCGGTCTTAGTACAGTTCCATCATTTTGACAACTGCCCAAATAGCGCAGAACAACGCCTTCTGCCGCTTTTTCTTGGCAGGCTAATGGGATATTGCCCTTCGCTTCGCTGGTGCGTCTTCGGGGTTCATATACCTCCAATTCAAACAAGCGATCGCGCAGATTTATCTGTTTCTTCTTCCCAGACTTCGTCGTTTGCTCAATTAAAATGCTCTCAGTGGCTTTAATCGCCTCTACCCAGCTTTGCCACTCCTCTGGTGACGCAGACTCAACCGCTGCCACCGCAATCAAATACTCGGCTTTTTCCAACAACTGAGTCGCGGAAGGAGCCTTCAAATCAACATCTGCCACCCGATAAACCGGGATATCAGACGGCAACTGGGCAGCTAACTTCTCCTGGAATGTCGCCACATCCATCGCCTGGGTTAGCTCAAAGTCCACAATTTCACCTTCACTGGTTGATCCCAATGACAGCGCACTCGCTGGAGAAATGCGGGGACTGGGATGAAACCCGCCCGTAAAAGCAACTGGCAATGCCGCCCGACGCACAGCACGGTCAAACAGGCGAACCAAATCTAAATGGCTCACCAGCGCCATATCGCCCAGCTTACCCAACCAAACCCGCAACCGCTGCACCCTATCTGTATTCGGCGTGAAGTGTCCGGCAAATTCTGGTATCGGCAGCGGCTTGATAACAATATTGTGCCCAAAGTCAGATCCGCAAATGCCACAGTGAGAACAGCCTTCAAACGAGCAATCCGGCACTATCGCAGCTTCTAAAGCCCGTTTCAGGTCAGCGATTAGCCAGTTCTTATCAATTCCCGTATCGATATGATCCCAAGGCAACGGCGCATCGAATTGGGGATTGGGAATTGGGGATTGGGAATCGTCAATGGGTAGCGGTTGATTCCGATTCTCCACCCAGTTCCATTCGCCATTTTCAACAAGGCGGTATTTCCAGGTTAAGCCAGATTCTGCGATCGCGTCTCCCCAAGCCGCAAAAGCCCGCTCCACACTATCAAACCAGGCATCCATCCCCGCACCCAGTTCCCAAGCACGACGCAGCACTGATGCCAGACGCCTATCGCCCCGTCCAATAAAATCTTCCATCGCCGAAAGTCGCACATCGGTGAAGTTTACCTTCACCCCCCTCATCCCGCGAAACTCGTCGCGGAGAAGTTTCTGCTTCTGTTGAAACTCAGTTGTAGACACAGAGTGCCACTGGAAAGGCGTGTGAGGCTTCGGCGTAAAGTTAGAAATCGTCAGGTTGAAATGCAGACGCTTTCTGCCTTCAGTCCGACATTCTTGGTGTAGCCAACGGATAGTTTCGGCAATGCCGACCACATCTACATCCGTCTCTCCAGGCAGACCAATCATAAAATACAGCTTAATTTTTTCCCAACCCTGCTCGTAGGCGGTTTTCACCCCCCGCAGCAATTCTGCGTTCGTCAAACCCTTGTTGATAATGTCCCTCATCCGCTGGGTTCCAGCTTCCGGCGCGAAAGTCAGTCCACTTTGCCGCGTCCCGCCCAGAATATTCGCGATATCTTCATCAAAGCGGTCTACCCGTTGACTGGGTAAAGAGAGGGAAATATTTTCATCTTTGAGGCGATTTTTGATTTCCATCCCTACCGCCGGTAGAGATAGATAATCCGAACAACTCAAGGAGAGTAGGGAAAACTCGTTATATCCCGTCGCCCGCATTCCCTTTTCAATTGCCTCTACGACTTCCTGCGGTTCCACATCCCGCGCCGGACGAGTCAGCATTCCTGGCTGGCAGAAGCGACAACCGCGAGTACAGCCGCGCCGCACTTCAATGGTCAGTCGGTCGTGGACTGTCTCTACATAAGGCACTAGCCCGATGGAATAAGCTGGCAGGGGGGCAGCAACTCGTCGTAAAATCCGCTGGGGTACATCCGGGCGATTGGGATGGACTGAGCCATCTTCTGCCATGTCGTAGAACTGCGGCACATATACGCCGGGTACTTGTGCCAAATTCAGCAATAGTTGTTCTCGACTGAGTTGAGCTTTTTTGGCTTTTTCCACTACCCAGCCAATTTCTGGTAGCACTTCCTCGCCATCTCCCAGAGCCAAGAAATCGAAAAAGTCTGCGTAAGGTTCGGGATTCGAGGTTGCGGTCTGTCCCCCAGCAAAAATCAGGGGATAATTCCAGGGAAATCCTTCACTTTCCCTTGCGTCTGTGCTGGTGAGCCTCTCTCGCCACGTCAGGGGAATCCCTGCCAAATCCAGCATTTCCAGGATATTGGTGGCTCCTAGCTCGTAGCTGAGACTAAAGCCCAAAATGTCAAAATCTGTAAGACTTCGCCGCGATTCCACGGCAAATAGGGGCGTCTGTGTTTCTCGGAGTTTCGCCGCTAAATCTGGGGCTGGTAAATATGCGCGATCGCACAGCTGCCCCAATTGAGCATTCAATATGTTGTAGAGAATAATATGCCCAAGATTCGATGCACCCACTTCATAGATTTCTGGGTATGTCAGAACCCAGCGTACTGCCGCCGCTTCCCAAGGTTTGTGGACGGCTCCTAGCTCGTTTCCCAAATAACGAGCTGGTTTCTGTATCTCTGCTGTAAGTAGTTTCTCGACTGCGATTGCCACTGCAAAACGCTCCCTGCTTCCAGTGCCTCAGATTCAACCCTAGCACCAATTCAGGATTAGCACTCAGCAACAGCGCTCAACCTCTCAGTTTTTCCTTTAGAAGTATTTCCTTGTTCCTATACTCCAATGTTTGCTTCCAAGGCGGCAGGACTTTCTAAAATTTCAAAGACTCCGTCAAGTTGAGCCAGTTCAAAAATCATCCGAATGGAGGGCGACACTGAAGAGAGGCTAAACCGCCGTCCTAGACTGTGTGCTAAACGGTGAGCCGAAACAAACGCCATCAAGCCAGCACTATCGAGGAACTCTACTTGCGCCATATCAACTAGCACAATGGATTGCTCGGGTGAAGAAACAGCTGCTGTCAGTTGACCTTGGAACTCAACCGCATTCGATGCATTGATATGACCTTGGGGGCGAATAACTGCAACGTTGGGGCGAACTAGCGTATTTTGCATGACAATATCCTGTTTCAACTCTAAACAAAAATTTGTGTAATAGCTTCGACAATAAACGGTAAATATGATATTGCCTACCCCCTTTTAGGTAATTTGCTAAATCTTCATTAGTTACCTCCTTTTATATAAAGTTTTCAATAAGATTGCCTGAGAACGTGTTCTCTAATACGGACTTTCTAGAAGTTCTATATTAAGAAAATCCTTCTATTCATCTTTTACAATCGCTGCATCTAACCAAAGACAGATGTATTCTTTGTATAATCCTATGCGAAGCGCATTTCTGCAAGGCAGGGGCTTAGGTCTTCAAACAGACATCTGCGGCTATTCTTCACAAGATTAAAACTCATCAACGATAATATTATTGCTATAAAGCATCAACTCCGAAGCTTCATGGAGTTGTCGGAAATTATTTAAAAAATCAGCTGCAATTGGGGCGAAACTCACAGTGATTTAGATCACTTTACAGTCTAGTTTTAGATCACTGGTTCATCTATATATTCAAACGATAATTTTTAAATGCGGAGTTCTATCGGTTTTTATGAGAACTACATACGCGATTCGTCAACTGGTAGAAAAAGCTCTCTATATTAAGAAATTAACTCCAGATATAGAGAACGAAATAAATTATGAATTGACCAGAATGGGTCACATTTCTGACGTTGATTATGAGGCACTGGAATTACTCATGTCAGAGATGGATGCCGGTCGAATTCAACTGGTACCAAGTGCATAAAAGACATTAAAAATTCAAGGTAGATTTAGTCGATGGCACGAGACAATATTTGTGCCGTCGGAATCTTTCTAAATCAATCTTCTCATCCGTTTGACTCACCTGGCGGTCAACTGTCTAATTGTTTCCACTTGCTCTTTTTTTCAGTTGTTAAATCGTCGTGCAGTTTGCCAAACGTTTAGAAAAGACCCCGTCCTACCTATTTGCCAAGATTAATCGCAACCAGCATGAAACGGTCACCAAAGGGGTGAACATCATCAACATTGGAGTTGGCGATCCAGACCGTCCGACGCCAGCGCATATTGTCCAGGCGATGCATGAGGCGATTAACGAGCTTTCGACTCATAATTATCCCCCCGATTGGAGAACTAAAGAATACCGCAAAGCTGCTGCGGATTGGATGGAACGCCGCTTTGGTGTCGCTGGCTTAAATATAGAATTTCAAAGTTTATCTAAGTCTTACAAGATGACCGTCGGGCGGGTTGGTTTTGTTGTGGGGAATCCTACCGAAATTAAGGGGCTGGGACAAGTTAACACCAATGTAGATTCTGGCATCTTTAAGGCAATTAACGAGCAGCGATCGCTGCCTATGAAACCTCAGAAGAAGAACGCCAAGCGGTGATGTCAGTTTACCAAAACCGTCGTAATATCATCGTCGAAGGATTGCAATCTTTAGGATGGCCTATTGAGCCTCCCAAAGCAATCCTCTATATTTGGGTACCCGTCCCCAAAGGTTATACTTCAACGGAATTTGTCACCCTGTTACTGGAGAAATGCGGTCCGATCGTGCCCCCTGGAAACGGGTCTGGTGCTGCTGGGGAAAGCTTTTTTCGGATTGCTCTCACCGTGGCAGATGAACGGATGCACGAAGCGATTCAACGCATCAGAGATGCTGAAATTCGCTACGAAGCCTGAAAATCACTCTGATTGGCTTGCCAAACTTGGCGGACAAACCAACTGAGTTGCCGATGGGCCTCAGAGGCGTCCGCTGTCGCATCTGGGGCGTCCAGTTGCATTAACAGGGGAATCACCTCGGTATCCAGTGCTGGTCGAAACAACGTTACAGGCCATACTAAATCGGCACCCTGACGCAAATCGTACAGCGTTGGTAACACGTTGGCATTATCGTCTGAAACGATAGTAAGCATCAAAGGACGCACCCAGCATATCTGCCGTGAATCGACAACTTGTATCACGTCAGCGTACAGACGAGTATTTTCATGGTCTAAACAAACAATCTGACAAGGCTGAAAGTTAGGGGCGGAACCGCTTGAGGCTTGCTTCACAATCAAGAATGGCTAGTGCGAGTTGCTTCTTTATTGTACGAAGTTGGTTGGGTGGTCTCAGAAGCACCGGCGATTATAAATCGCGGCTATACAAACGAAACCCGCCGTCGCGGGTTAAGAGGGCGATCGCTTTGACTTTAGTTCGGTTGATTTACCTCTGAAGGTGATGAGAAAGCCGAACCGTTATACAAGCAAGCATTGGAAATGCGGAAACGCCTGGATGGAGAGAAGCATCCTGATGTAGCTAAAACCCTCAACCACCTAGCTTAGCTCTGCGAATTTCAAGAGCGATATGATGAGGCTGACACCTTTTACAACCAATCCTTAGAGATTTTTGAGGGATGCTTAGGGACAGAGCATCCAAGAACTATTAAGGTGAGTGAAAAGCTGGAACGTTGCCACGCCCAAGCAGATGAGCGATCGCTTCAAAATCCCATAGAAACAACTGAGGATTAAATCAGCCGTTATGGAAGAACTATTAGACCTGAAAGAATTACTGCTAAAGGGTGACATCCAAGGATCGTTAGCGATTGTAGAAGAAGCCTACTTGAATGCTATTGATGAGGCTTCCCTAGAGGTAGAAGAAGGACGTTATGAGCCAGAAGAATTAGAACAACTCATTAATAAAAAAGAGATTCTAAATCGTGCCTTGGCTTTAATCTTACCGCCAGCGTAAAGTCGTCTGGAAGTCAGAATGATACTAAAAATTTTATAAAAAAGATTGAGTGCGGTCGCACTCTTCCCTATTCCCTCTTTTCTTTGCGTCCTTTGCGTCCTTTGCGTCTTTGCGGTTCGTAAATCGAATTAGAAAATTCTAAGCCTGCCGCAGGGCATCGATAATTTGGATGTTCGCTTTGGGAAAGGGAAACTGATCGATTTCGTCCAGTGTCACCCAGCGGATTTCATCGGATTCGATCGGTTGGGGAATGCCTGTGAGGTGGCAACAGTGATGGACGTTGAGGGTGACGCGGAAGTGGGTATAGGTGTGGTCAATGGTGATGAGATGTTTGCCCACTTCAATTTCAATGCCCAATTCCTCCTGAATTTCTCTTTTAATGCATTCCTCGACGGTTTCACCAGGCTCTAATTTGCCGCCAGGGAATTCCCAAAGACCGCCCAGAAGACCGTTCCGGGGTCTGCGATCGATGAGAATTTCTTTCTGCTCGTTCCAGATAACGGCAACGCCGATGTTTTTGTGGGGGATGGGGGAAGAGGTTTCGCGCATGGGTAAAGTTGACTGAATATTCAAATTGTATGCGCGACAGTGGGACATCCAGGGACATCTGTTGCAGGCTGGGTTGTGGGGAGTGCAGATAGTGGCTCCCAAATCCATCAGCGCCTGATTAAAATCTCTGGGCTGTTCGGGGTCGAGGCGGCTCTCTGAGAGCTGCCAGAGCGGTTTTGTTGCTTTTGTTGGTGGCACTGGCAATGCTACCAGCCGCGCTAAAACCCGCTTGACGTTGCCATCTAGAATCGCCACGGGTTGATTGAAGGCGGCGCTGAGGATGCCCCCGGCGGTGGTGCGTCCAATCCCGGATAAAGCTAAAACGTCTGATAGGTGGGTAGGAAAAATTCCGTTGTGACGTTGGATAATTTCCTGAGAGGCTTTGTGCAGATTACGGGCACGGGCGTAGTAACCGAGTCCCTGCCAAACTTTGAGGACTTGCTGCAAGTCAGCAGCGGCGAGGGTTTCAATTGTGGGAAATTGGGCTAACCATCGCTGGTAGTAAGGAATAACTGTTTTTACCTGGGTCTGCTGGAGCATGATTTCCGATACCCAGATGGCGTAGGGGTCGGCGTGGTGACGCCAGGGGAGGTCTCGACCGTTTTGGGAGTACCAGGCTAGAAGCGATCGCCTAAACTCCAAAATAGCAGAACTCGGCAGACTGACTTCCCAGTCTGCCGAGCCGCTTTGTTGCTGCAATTGCAGTACAATCATCGGAACTGGCGCTGATGCCGCTCAATTTGCCTATTCAGCATCAGATACATTGACTTCAGTAGCACCTGTCAAGGCATTTTCAAAGGTCATTCTTTGTTCGGCGTTCCGCAAGAAATAGCCGCTAATCATCGCCGAAGCCAGCATACGCCCTAAGTTTTCACGATTGGTGGTGATCGTTACACCAAAATGTTCTGGTGGTAGGTGCCCCAACAGCCCAACAATATTGCGTTCCATCACCTGAAATACTTCCTGAGACGCGGGTTTGGAAAGCTGAGTAATCGTCTCTGGACTCATGGATTGGACGTATTGCCAAAGCAAGTTGCCGCCTTCCGACTCACCTTCAAAGAACTCTGAGACTCGATTTGACGGGTTGTTCACTTTGTTTCTCCGTACTTTCTAGAGGCAGCTACTCTCAAATCCTTGTACCAGGGTAGATCGCTGCTCAATACTTGTTCTATCGATCGACTCGGAAACTAGCTCCGAGAGTTGTAAATCCTTCTAATACCCTTAATTTAGCAGGCTCCTTCCGGGGTCACAGTGGGCAGAACCGAACTTTAAACGGCGGATTCTTTTACCTTTATTAAGTGCTGAGAAAGTTCATACTCAAAACTTAAAACTGGCTACTCAGTCCTCAGTCCTCAGCCCTAACTCCTCAGCCCTGACTCCTAATCCCTGACTCCTCAGTCCTCAGCCCTCAGTCCTCAGTCCTAACTCCTCAGTCCTAACTCCTCAGTCCTAACTCCTCAATTAGCTAGCCGCAATGTATTCCCGCATATCGGCTTTGCGCTTGCGAAGCTTGGAGAGGGCTTCCCGTTCGATTTGCCGTACTCGTTCCCGACTGATGTTGAGAAGTTCGCCAATTTTTGCCAACGTCATGGCTTGTCCATCGGCTAAACCAAACCGCAGCGCTAATACCTCGCGTTGTTGAGGCGTTAAGTCTGACATTAGTTTTTCTAAATCAACTTGGAGGGAAGATTGAGTTGCGAAGTCTTCTGGGGAAGGGCCGGTGTCTTCCAGTAGTTCTACCAGTTCTGTATCCTGATTATCTCCGACACGCAGATCCAAAGAAAGGGGCTGACGCGCCCGCTCTAGGTACTCCCGAACTTGCTTGGGGGTCAATTCTAGTTCGGCGGCGAGTTCGCCGACTGTAGCAGCTCGTCCCAGGTTTTGAGCAAGTTGGCGCTGAGCTTTCTTAATTTTGTTGAGTTTTTCGGTGATGTGAATGGGGAGGCGAATGGTGCGTCCTTTTTCTGCGATCGCGCGAGTAATCGCCTGCCGAATCCACCAATAAGCATAAGTGGAAAATCGGTAGCCTTTGGTGGGATCAAATTTTTCGACGCCCCGTTGCATTCCCATTGTGCCTTCCTGGATCAAGTCCAAGAGGTCTACGTTACGTTTGATGTACTTTTTGGCAACCGAGACGACGAGCCGCAAGTTGGCTTCGACCATCTTGCGCTTGGCGATTTCACCCACTGCGATCGCCTGCTGTAACTCTTTCTCTGACAACCCAGTTGAAGAAGCCCACGCCTCGTCGGTTGGCTCGTGTCCTAACTGCAACAAGAGTGAATTTTTTACTTCCTGCAAGGTGGCTAAGCGCTGTACTTGTTTTCCATAAAGGATTTCCTGCTCGTGAGTAAGCAGGGGAACGCGCCCAATTTCTCGCAAGTAAGCACGGACGGTATCTGTAGAGGTCTGAGCAGTTTTCATAGCGCTGAGTCTTGAATCAGAGCGATAATTTAAAGCGATCGCAATTGTAAACTATTGTAACCTTTCTGAAAGGAGCTGTGTCTATCCCAAGAGGGGGGTTCCCGTGCCGTTTCCTTCAACATCAGCTAGTAAAAGGGTACCCACGAATCCATCGGATAATTGCATCTTGAGAAACAAAATGAGAAAAATCTTGCAGATGCTTACTGACACTCAGCGACATTGATAGGTGGGGGTAGGACGATGCTCGCGGCACCTTGGTCTCCAGGAAAAAGTATTACGAAGCGTTAGCAACTCCAATTGAGCAATTGCTCTCATCAGTGAGGGACGCGATCGCGGTATTACATTATTGCACCAGGTCCGAGAGCGAAAAGCCGAAAAATAGGGATTTTCTTAAGCAAAAGGATGACTTTCTGGGCGCAAAGTGCCAGAAAACCTGGTAATCGCAGTTTGAGGAGAATCCGATCTGTCTATTCCGCTTGGAAAACTTGGGAGAAACGACTGAGATTGATTTTGCAGAGTATATTAAATTGGCAGCTTGCTCAAGAGGCTGCGATCGCCATCGCTTTCTACCATTTTGGATTTTAGATTATAGAAGACGAGCTAGCGATAGCGAAGCGCTGACTTGTCAGTTCGCGTCTGGAGCCAGCTGCCACTTCCAACAATTGATTGGCGGCGACCTTTAGGTGAAATCGTATCCGGCTTGCTCTTTGCTCATTATCCCCTAAACCCATGACCCAAACCGTCTGGATTGCAAGACACGCCAACCGCCTCGACTTCGTGAACCCCGACTGGTTCTTAACCGCCGAACGTCCCTACGATCCACCCCTGTCTGAGGATGGCGTGGAACAAGCCAAACAACTCGCGCAGCGCCTGAAGGGAGAAAAGATTGCCCATATTTTTGCCTCGCCCTTCCTGCGAACGGTACAAACGGCGCACCAAGTTGCACAAGTGCTGAATTTACCCATCAAACTTGAGTCTGGCTTAAGCGAATGGTTAAATCCTCACTGGATGCCAGCGATGCCTGAAAGATTGTCAATGGAAGCATTGCACGAGCAATTTCCCCAAATTGACCTCAGTTACACTTCTCGCGTAATCGCGAATTATCCCGAAACTGGGGAAGAAGTAATGGAACGCTCTGGGGAAGTCGCAAGACGCCTTGCATCTGAGTTTTCCGAAGATATCTTATTGGTGGGTCACGGTGCATCAGTGCTGGGTGCAACTCTCGGTATCCGGGGGGGTACAGCCGAAACTGAAGTAAACGCCGCGCTGTGTTGTTTGGTTAAGCTGGTGCGCGATGGTGAAGAATGGGTGATGGAACTCAATGGAGATGTTTCTCACTTGAGTCAAACTGAAAAAGTCATCCGGTTTAATTAAGGTCATGGGATTGTTATTAGCAGGGGATATCGGGGGTACTAAGACGATTCTGCGCTTGGTAGAAGCGTCTGATTCTGGGGAATTATTGCAGACTCTGTATGAGGAGATTTTTCCCAGTGGCAATTTTCCCGATTTGGTGCCAATGGTGCGGCAGTTTTTGACGGCAGCGGCTGGACAACTCGGCGAGACACCGAAACCGGAAAAAGCTTGTTTTGCGATCGCGGGTCCTGTTGTCAACAACACCTCTATCCTGACCAATCTATCTTGGTCGCTTGATAGCAAACGGCTGGAGCAACAATTGGGAATCGCTGCGGTTGGTTTAATCAACGATTTCGCTGCCGTTGGCTATGGTGTCTTGGGTTTAACTGAATCAGACTTGTACACTTTGCAAGCTGGCAAGCATCAGGAAGACGCCCCGATTGGCGTGATTGGTGCGGGTACCGGCTTAGGACAAGGGTTTTTAATCCGCTTAGCATCCAACGCCCATAAAGTGTTCCCCTCGGAAGGCGGACACGCTGACTTTGCACCTCGCTCGGAGTTAGAATTTCAGCTGTTGAAATATCTGCTCGATAAGCACAATATTCAGCGAATTTCAGTCGAGCGAGTGGTTTCCGGTCTAGGCATCGTCTCAATTTACCAGTTCCTAAGAGATCGGAAAATTGCTGAGGAATCGTCAGAAATTGGGCAGATGATTAGAAACTGGGAACAAGAGATCGGGCAGAAAGACAAGACGATCGATCCCGCGGCGATTATTGGTAAAGCTGCTTTGGAAAAGAGCGATCGCTTGTGCGAACAAACGATGCAAATCTTTGTGGAAGCTTACGGTGCCGAAGCCGGGAATCTCGCTATCAAACTATTACCTTATGGCGGTTTTTACGTTGCTGGTGGCATCGCCGCCAAAATTCTGCCGTTGATTCAAGAAGGCAGTTTCCTCCATGCCTTTCTGAACAAAGGTCGCGTGAGTCCGTTACTCGAAAGAATGCCGGTGCATATTGTGCTAAATCCTCGAGTGGGACTGATTGGAGCCGCCGTCTGTGCTGCTAGATTGTAGCCAGTGTCAATGATTGGAAACGCTTTCGGATCGCGAAGGGAATCGCTTTCGGATTGGCAAGAGAGGATACTTTGGCGTCTTTACAAATTTGCTGTCCCGAAAGCGTTTAATTATTATTTAAAAATCAAATCTAGCCGCTGCTGGGCGTTTTTGAGTGCTTCCTGGGGCGAACTTTTGCCGAGTAAGACAGATTCCAGTGCTCTGCCGACATTTTCGGAAACCCGATTATAACCCGTGAAGATAGGACGCGATCGCCCAAACTTTGCTTGCTCTAAAAACACTTTCACTGCCGGTTGTTCCGCGACAAAGGCTTGATATTTGGCACTTTGCCGCGCCTTCATATTTACGGGTAGGTAGCCGGTACCGAGTGCCCATTCGGTCTGAAATTCCTCTCCCGCAACATATTCAGCAAACGTCCATGCCGCTTTTTCTCGGTCTGGGGTTGTTTTTAAAATAAACAGATTCTCGCCCCCCGTCGCCGTAGCTTGTTCTTTTTGTGCTGGGATGGGGAAAACGCCAAAATCAACGCCAGTGGCTTTCAGTTGCCCCAGCGTCCAAGGGCCAGTCAGTTGCATTGCGACCTTTCCGGCAAGGAAGTTATCGGTTTCATAGCCTCGTTCTGGTAGAGACAGAATGGTTGAGCCGTCTTCAATTAAATTGCGCCAAAATTGAAGGGCAGCGATCGCGCCTTGATTGTTGGCTAAAGCGATCGCAGAAGCTTCTTGCCCTTGGGCATTTCCCAACTCACCGCCGCCACTCCACATAAATGGCAACCAAAGGAATACTGCAAATTCTCCCTTTCCTAAGGGCAAAAATATCCCGTGTTGGTCGATGCGCTTGTCGCCATTTGTATCGCGGGTTAAAGTACGAGCAACTTGCCGCAATTCGTCCCAAGTTTTGGGCAAATCGGTTATTCCCGCTGCCTTAAACAAACTGGGACGATAAAAAACTCCGACATTATTTGTCCCAAACGGCACTGACCAAGTATGGCCTGCGTACTGCATTGATTCAAACAACGCGGGGTCAATTTCGTCGCGGACGGGGGATTGCGCCAGCCAATTTTCCATAGGCGCGATCGCATCCAATTCTACTAACTGACCCGTCAGCGTTGCGTTAAACCACAACAGATCCGGCGGCGCATTTCCCACTACCGCTGCCAAAATCTTCGGTAACTGCTGATCCGCTTGTCCCACATAAAGGGATTCCACCTGAATATTCGGATGCGCCTGATTGAACTTGTCCACCAGCGACTGCAACACATCCCGATTCGGCGGCGGATTCACCCCTTGCCACAACGTCAGTCGGATGACATCCGCGGCTTCCGAACGCCCCGACTGTAGCTGACATCCTGCCAATCCTAACAGAACAATGCTTAATAGCAACCCCCGGCTCAAAAAACTCCACAGGTTTTGGAAAAAATTACTAGACCCGTTAAATCCAACTGACATAATTGAATGCCCAATTTTGAACCGAAACAGCTTTAAAATACTCATCATCAGCGACTAAAAGCCATCTTTTTGCTTAAAAACAATTGGTTTTTGCAAATATTTTTTACACTTATAATTTTCTTGCTTAAACTAAAACATCTGCTTGATTGATTTAAAGTAAAGCTTTAGCTATTGGCTACGCAGGGTATAGAAACAAGATTAAGAGGATGTCTGAGAAGTGTCAAAACTTTATTTTATCCTCCCAGTCCCCCTTAAAAAGAAGGGATAAGTTTCTCAAAGGCCCCCAATTTATCGGGAGATTTAGGGGGATCTCTACCGTTTAAGCGTCTCGATTATGACTTTTCAGACATCCTCCTAAGCGGATAGGCTTGGTATGAAGTACGGTTGATTTTTGTTTATCCTATGTTTGGACGATCGTATAAATAATTTCAGTCTATGGCTGGACATAGTAAGTGGGCAAATATTAAGCGTCAGAAGGCGAGAGTGGATGCAGTGAAGGGCAAAACCTTCACCCAGCTAGCTCGCGCGATTATTGTGGCAGCTCGCAGTGGTATACCAGACCCAGCAGGTAATTTTCAACTCCGCACGGCGATTGATAAGGCGAAGGCGGCTGGGATTCCGAATGAGAATATTGAACGAGCGATCGCAAAAGGTGCGGGGACTTGGGGAGCGGATGGCGCTCAGCTAGAAGAAATTCGCTACGAAGGTTATGGTTCCGGCGGCGTGGCGATTTTGGTGGAAGCGCTCACCGATAATCGCAATCGTACTGCCGCTGATTTGAGAGCGGCTTTTAGCAAAAATGGCGGTAATCTCGGTGAAACCGGCTGCGTCTCGTGGATGTTTGAGCAGAAAGGTGTCTGTATCCTGCAAGGAGTGGTTGACGAAGAGGAGCTATTGGAGTCGTCCCTGGAAGGGGGTGCTGAGTCCTACGAACTGACACAGGAGGAGGATACGGAGGGAGCCGACGTGTTTACCTCTGTGGCAAATTTGGAGAACCTAGAGCGAACCTTAAAGGAGAAAGGCTTTAAAGTCACCGAGGTGGAACTACGCTGGATTCCTAACAATACGGTGGAAGTTGGCGATTCACAGCAGGCGCGATCGCTCCTCAAATTGATTGACACCCTAGAAGGACTCGATGATGTGCAAAACGTTACCGCTAACTTCGAGATGGCGGATGAGCTGATGTCTCTGAGTTTAGTGAATGGCTAATTGATGGGAATTCTGTTTTCCCTGCCTTAAGAGCGATCGCGTGTCTCTACATCCGTCTTCAGGCGCGATCGCTATCTCTGTCTTAAGCGAGGTTAATCTCCGGTCGCCAGCTTATTAAATCTTAATATTGAGGCAAAACGAACTTGTTTCAGCGGCTCAGTTCCCTGAGCTGTCATTAAAGCAAAACAATCGGAGATTCATAAATGACATTTACTACCAACGACACCAGCAAACAAGCCTTACAAAAGTTTCAGGGCTTTGATGTAGATACTCAGCTTGCCATCCTGTGGTTCGGCTACCTCGACATCAAAGACCAACTGACACCAGCAAATGCCACTTCTGCCCAAGAAGAAGCTGCCGCCTTATACCATGCAATCCTGGCAATGCCCAAGGAAGAACAGCTACAGGCGCAACGCGACATCGCTTCACGAGCCGATACTGATATTAGCCGTGCCTATAAAGCTGTAAGTTCTAGCTCTAAGCTGGATGTGTGGCTCCGGTTAGCACAAGGCATGGACAAAGGTGAAATCATTACGGTGCCTTCTGACTATCAACTGCCCGAAGAAACCAACGATTTTGTTGCTCAAATCAAGCAACTGGACTTTGAAGAGCGGATTAATTTCACCCGCAGTGCTGTAATCGAAATGGGTGCTAAGTAGTCTGAAGTTGTGCCCTTTGAGAGTATGAAATCAGTCTTAAACATTGCACCGATTTTCAAAACACCTCTTCTAGAGACCGCTAATAAGAAAGAGGAAGCTTCTTCAGATGCCTAACCTTTAGCAAGCTTCCTCGTTATGCATCCCCCACTAATTGTTTTGCAATTAGTGGGGTAATTTTTTATTCTACCAAACTGCATCCAGAGCATCGGTGTGTTGTCCTCTCCCTAACCCAATACTTGTTGGCGTCCAAAAACCGAATCCCCAGCCACCAAGGGCAAGGAAAGAGCCTGGGGATTCGGTTGTTTACTAGACATCGCGCTTCTCAACTTGATTGCTCCATCTGTTCGCGTCACAATAGTAAATATTCTTATTGTTTTGACTAATTTTGTTAACAATGGCGCTGGAACAGACCGTTCAAACAATTTGGTCGCCGCAGACATCGGCAGCTCCACAAGGCTTTGACTATGACTTAGCGATTGTGGGCGGTGGAATTATTGGGGCAACTCTCGCTTGTGCCTTAAAAGATTCTGGGCTGCGGGTAGCGTTAATTGAGCGATCGCCCCAGTCTGCTGCTGTTGCCATCGGACGCGCTTATGCCATATCCCTCATGTCGGGGCGCATTTTCGAGGGTTTGGGGGTTTGGGATAAAATACTGCCTCAAATCAATGCATTTCAACAAATTCGCTTATCTGACGCCGATTACCCCGGCATCGTGCAATTTTCTCCCCAAGATTTAGGGACAGAAAGGCTAGGGTATGGGGCGGAACATCGGGTGCTGCTGACGGCTTTGCAGGATAGCTTGAGAGATTGCCCGAATGTGTCTTGGTTGTGTCCGGCGGAAGTGGTAAGTGCAGACTATCAAGCTGACGCGGTAGAGATCGAAATTGCTGTCAGAGGGGAGATCCCCCACTCTAAAATTCAATCTTCTCAAGCCTCGGAGATCCCCCCCAATCCCCCCTCAAACAGCGGGGGCGATCAGGAGAAGCAAACATCCAAAATCAGAACGCGCTTGCTGGTAGCGGCGGATGGGGCGCGATCGCCCATCCGCGAAGCCGCTGGTATCCGCACCCAAGGATGGCATTACTGGCAATCCTGTGTGGTGGCAACGATTAAACCAGAAAAACCCCACCAGAATATCGCCTACGAACGCTTTTGGCCGAGTGGCCCGATGGGGGTTCTACCGCTACCGGGGAACCGCTGTCAGGTTGTTTGGACTGCCCCGCATACAGAAGCGAAAGCTTTGAAGGAAATTGACGAAAAAGAGTTTTTGGCGGAACTGGAACGACGCACTGCTGGACTGTTGGGGCGTCTAGAACTAGAAGGCGATCGCTATGTTTTCCCGGTGCAATTGATGCAAAGCGATCGCTACACGCTTCCCCGACTCGCCCTGATTGGCGATGCTGCCCATTGTTGCCATCCGGTAGCGGGACAAGGCATGAATTTGGGGATTCGGGATGCAGCAGCGATCGCCCAAGTTTTAAAATCTGCCCATAATTTAGGGGAAGATATCGGGGATATACAGGTACTTAAACGTTACGAACGCTGGCGTAAACAAGAAAACCTAACAATTTTAGGCTTTACCGATTTCCTCGATCGGATGTTTTCTAATAATTGGTTGCCAGTCGTGGCAATTCGCCGCTTGGGTTTATGGATGCTGCGGCGAATTCGTCCCGTTAAGACCTTTGCTTTGCAGCTAATGACAGGGCTTAGAGGGCGTCATCCTGAACTGGCTTCTCGGTAAAAATTACCTCCGGTTGAAAAGGACGTACCTCGGATTGATTGCCATTCGAGATCCCGGCAGTCAAATTCTTTGCGGCTTGCATGATATCGGACGGCATCATAATCACTGTCGTCGTGTTATTTTCCGCCCCAATTTCTGTTAGCATTTGTAGGCGTCGCAGCTCTAATACAGCGGGGTTTTTCATAATCATTTGAGAAGCTTCGGCTAACTTAATTGAAGCTTCCTGTTCTGCCGCTGCTTTAATGAGCCTGGCTCGTTTTTCTCGAATAGCTTCCGCTTCTTTTGCCATTGCCCGTTGCATCGCTAGGGGAATTTCCACGTCTTTCATTTCCACCCGTTCAATCACAATCCCCCAAGGTTCTGTGATTTCATCGACTATTTCTTGGACTTTGGTGTTAATCTTATCGCGGCTTTGTAAGACATCATCCAGGATATTTTGACCAACCACATTCCGTAAAGTCGTCAAGGCGATTTGGTAAACCGCCATATTGTAATCTTCAACCCGATTGATAGCCTTTGACGGGTCAAGAATTCGGTAATAAAGAACAGCATTTACTTTAATCGTCACGCTGTCCGCCGTAACAGTTTCTTGGGGTTCAATATTTACCGTTTTGGTACGGACATCGATCTGCATTTTTTGATCGATCCAGGGAATAATCCAATACATCCCTGGCCCCATAACGCCCTTTGTTCTACCCAGTCGAAAGATGACGCCGCGTTCGTATTCTCGATCTAGTTTAAGTCCAGAAGCTGCTAGAACGAAAAAGAAAACTAAAAGTGTGCCTAGAGTGGTGCCCATATTTGGCAAAAGGAAATCGTTACTAAGCCCATTCTAGACTCGCTGACAGAGTTATAGCAGGATACTGATTACCAGCCGGATCTGGCAAACCAAAGCAGCAGTATGGATGCCACGCACAAAGTAATAAATTGCAAAACAATTATTTGAACTAACCACCGAATTGTTAAGATAATTTTCATAGCCTTCCCCTCACTTATAACTGGCTGAAAAATCGCGGATGTCTTCAATATTAGCGATTGATTAATGGAGATTTGTGATGAAAGGGTTGCCCAAATGTGACAACTTTTGTCCAGGTTTGTGATAAGTGTCACTTCCGCCTCGTCTTAGACGCTGAATTTGGCTGTGTCGAAAACTGGAATAACCAAAAACATAATCATTGTGGCATACCGTTTCATGCGAACAGCCCTTCCGTACACTATCGCTGAATCATAACAATACTCTTTTTTAACACGATGCTGGAGGTTTCCCCTAACCCCCCAATCATCCCGGATTTATGAGGAATTTTAAGTATAATAAAGCCCGATGAACCGGATTCATCTTGCCTGATGGCAGCCAAAGTATTACCAATTCGTCAACTTTCTTAGTATAGATTGCGAGTTTTCCGAGAGAATTCCATACTTTTTTAAGGAATAGACTCACTGTACAGACTTATGCAATCAACACTCGCGATTAGAAAGCCTCCAGTCCGCCGCCACCGCTGGTTTGAGAGATTGATGGCAATCATTGCCACGATCAACTTTGTTTTAGTGTTGTTTGACCTAAGTTACATCCCCTGGCGTGATTTCTACCTTCGGGAAATTCCCAGTCTGATTCAGGTGTACGATCCAATTAAAGGAATTGAACCGCATCGAGAAACACAGGCTTATCTCAATCGGGTGAACGAACTGGAACAGCAAGTGATGCAGACTGGGCTAGAGTCAGCAGAGGTAGAAAGCTTGCTACAGGACTTGCGTAGCCGCAGTAATGAAATGATTGAGGATAATCCATTTGCGCTGGCGAAGAAAAGCGGTGCTTTAGAAAAAATTAAGAATCAAGTGCGCGATCGCGTGGGGAAAGAATCTGCCCATCAAGCCTTTAATCAATTTTGGAGTCAAGCTTATCTTTCCCAAGCCGGTTGGCAGCAAGAACTCAACTTCTTTAATACAGAAACTCGCCCTCTGATTCAGACTAACTACTATCGCAGTTTGGGAATCAATGGAAAATTTTTTGATGAATTTTGGTTGCTTGACTTACCGTTTACAATTTTATTCGCTCTAGAATTTTTGGTTCGCACTTTCTATATCAGACGCCAATATCCTAACTTTAGCTGGCTACAGGGAATGCTGCGGCGATGGTATGACCTGTTTTTGCTGCTACCCTTGTGGCGGTGGCTGCGAGTTATTCCGGTAACGGTTCGCCTCTATCAATCTGAATTACTAAATTTTGAACCTGTCCGGCAGCAAATTAACCATGATTTTGTAGCTAACTTCGCTGAAGAATTGACTGAAATTATGGGGATACAGGTAATTAACCAAATGCAAGGAGCGATTCAACGCGGCGATCTCGCACGCAGGCTGTTTCATCCGGGGAATAGCCGCCCCTATATTAATATCAATAACACTAATGAGGTGCAAGCGATCGCAACCCGCCTGATTAACCTCAGTGTCCATAATGTTCTCCCCAAAATTCAGCCTGATTTAGAAGCTTTAGTACATCACAGTCTAGAAAGTAGTCTCAATCAATTTCCGGTTTTTCAGCAATTCCAAAATATTCCGGGTTTGAGCCGTTTACCTAGCCAGATTAGTGAAAATCTCGCTAAAAATTTATCTCAAACTGCTTACAGCAACGCCCTGAAAGCAGTTGAAGATCCAGTCGGGACAGAATTAACGACTCGGTTAATTGATAACTTTGGAAAAGCTTTAGAGGTGGAATTACAGAAAAAAGACAACTTTAAGGAAATCGAATCTTTACTGGTAGATATGTTAGAAGAAATCAAAATTAACTACGTTAAAGGCATTGCCGAAGCCGGAATGGATAAAATCTTAGATGAAGTGGAACAATTGCACCAAATTGTTCGGCGATAGATTAAGAATTTACCAGTTTTTTTCAAACTTAGCCTGGAATGAGCTAGGGATACGGTATTGCCGTGTCCCGGAGAGTGGCATCTACGCAACTCAGATGTTGCTATATTTCTTATCTTCTCTCCGGAAAACGAGGGAATAGAGAGATAAGGGAAGGGAGAAATCCTATTTGCGATGCTTAAAGAGAGGATAGAACCCCTTCTATGTAAATTTTTACAATTGAAATGCTCCCAAATAGTAGAACTTTGGCTGTCTTTGCTGTTACTCGAAAAAATATGCGCTAACACTATCTATATCCACTCGTGAAGTGCATCGCTTAAGCTTAATCTTCCAGTCATCTCAAAATTAGCGAGGCCGCTATGAAATCAATCGTGAGTAGTGTTAGCTTGTTGCTAGCAGTACTACACCTGGTGGGAATCAGCACAGAACGGGTACAGGCACAAGCAATCATTCCAGCACCCAATACTACTGCCACCGTATCTGGTGCGGAAGGGAAGATTCTTCTGGCACAAGCTGCTACCCCCACCAAATTAGACAATGCTTTCGACCAAGAAAATTTAACGGATATAGTGCCGCAAATTGAGCAAACTTGGGAAAAACAATATGAAGATTACTTTCGGCTCAATTTCTCCGACGAGTCAATTACAGCAAAGGATGTCGCCGATACTCTAGGCAAAATCGCGGTTCAAACGGGTCAAAAGCCTGCTCTAATTTATGTAGTGCCTAGAGCAAAACAACTAGAACTGGTGTTGATTACTCCGGGGAATCAACCGATTCACAAGCGCATCCCACAAGCGAAGAGTGAAATCCTGCTCAAAGAAGCGGCAAAGTTTAGAGAAAATATCGTAGATCCCAGACATCGGAATAGTACCCGCTATCTGCCAGCAGCGCAGCAGTTATATCAGTGGATTATTGCGCCACTGGAGGCAGATTTAAAAACAAATAAGATAGACACGCTAATCTTTTGTGTGGGTGCTGGTCTGCGGACGATACCGCTGGCAGCTTTCCATGATGGGCAAAAGTTTCTGGTGGAAAAGTATAATATTGGGCGCATTCCTGCCTTCAAATTGACAGATACCCTCTATGTCTCTCTAAAGAATTCGCAAGTTCTGGCGATGGGTGCGTCAAAATTCAAGGAGCAAACTCCCTTGCCTGCGGTGCCAGTGGAGTTATCTGCGATCGCGCAAAAGCTATGGCAGGGTAAATTCTTCTTAAACCAACAATTCACCCTGGCGAATCTGCAATCGCAACGCGCCTCAGAACCTTATAAAATTATTCACTTGGCGACTCATGCTTTCTTCGAGCCGGGAGACCCGAGCAACTCCTACGTTCAGTTATGGGACGCGAAACTAACACTGGATAAGATGCGGCAATTACGGTGGAACTCTCCACCCGTGGAACTGTTAGTCCTGAGTGCTTGTAGAACTGCTCTCGGCGATAAACAAGCAGAATTAGGCTTTGCGGGGTTAGCCGTTAACTCTGGAGCGAAGTCTGCTGTCGCCAGTTTGTGGTCTGTTAGCGATGAAGGAACCTTAGCGCTGATGACAGAGTTTTATCGGCAACTGAAAGCTGCGCCGATTAAAGCAGAGGCGCTCAGGCAAGCTCAGATAGGGATGTTGCAAGGGAAAGTACGCTGGCAAGATGGTCAGTTGCACAGTTCTAGAGGGGAGATATCCCTGCCGCCAGAACTGGCAGGAATTCAGAACGTGAATCTATCGCACCCCTACTATTGGGCTGCCTTTACCTTAGTCGGCAGCCCCTGGTAATTTTTGATGAATTAGAGAGGTCGATAGACGCGATAGTTGATTTCGGGGAAGATGTTGTCTATTTCCTCGACTTTTTCTAGCCAACCGCTGTCGATTTTGCCATCTTTGATTTCGTCGTAGAGCTTGTGGAAGCGCATCAAGTGCGATCGCGTTCTTCTCACCGCATAAGGCACCATCGTTCCGGTTCGCATAATAAACGCCCAGTCAGAAGATTGTGCTAGCAGCACTTCCCGCGCCGCTTGATTAAGCGCTTTCCACTCCAGCTCATCCGCTGGTTCCCGCCGCGCCAGCTCGATCATCCGCTCTGCTGCCTTATGCAAGTGCGGGTAAATCCATGCGTTCGTTTCATTCAGCCAATACTCGTGGAAGCCTTTATAACCCCAACTCGACTGAGAAGGACGGCAGACTTGCTGCGTAGGATTCTCTTGTAAATAATCAGCCAAATGCGTCATCCGATACGTGCCTTGGTCATACCAAGACTTGCGGAACAGATAATCGATAAACCAAGGACCTTCGTACCACCAGTGACCAAACAATTCCGCATCGTAAGGCGAAACAATGATTGGCGGACGCTGCATAATGTGGTGCAAATGCTCAACTTGCCGCTCTCGGTTATAGGTAAAGTTAGCAGCGTGTTCAGCAGCCTTTTCCCGCGCCCAATAAGGGTCATAAAGTTGCTTATCGCCCAACCCTAAACCGCGCCCAGTAATCTTGTGATATTTGATGCCCGTATTCTTCCGCTGACCGTTGGGCATGATGTAGGGCTTAATGTATTCGTATTCCGCTTCCCAGCCCAAATCTTTGTAAAATTCCCGATATTCCGCCGCACCGGGATAGCCGACTTCCGAAGACCACACCTGTTGCGAAGACTCGTGATCTCGACCAAAGGCAGCAACTCCGGTTTCTGTAAAGATAGGCGCATAAGAGCCAAAGCGGGGACGGGGACGGGCGTAGAGAATACCATGTCCATCCGTCAGGAAGTAGCGCAATCCCGCATCAGCGAGCATCCGCTCTAACCCTTCATAATAGGCGCATTCCGGCAACCAAATCCCTTTAGGAGGACGCCCAAAGTTTTGCTCGTAGTGTTCTACTGCGACCTGAATTTGTGCCCAGACTGCCTGAGGATACATCTTCATCAGAGGCAGGTAGCCGTGCGTTGCGCCGCAGGTGATGATCTCCAGGTTATTACTATCTAAAAATTGCTTAAACGCCGTTACCAAGTCGCCGTCATAGCGTTCCCAGGTTTGACGAATCTCGCTAAATTCATGAACGTAATGTTCGGCAAGATAGCGAATATGACCGTTATTCGCATTATGCTCAACTTCTAGTTCAACGAGTTCTTCCAGTTTCGCTAAGTGGTCATCGTAGCGCTCTTGCAGTAGCGGATCGCGCAGCATCGACACCAAAGGCGGTGTCATGCTCATGGTGATCTTGAAGTCAATGCCGTCCCGCTTTAAGCCTTCAAATACGTGCAGCAGAGGAATGTAGGTTTCGGTGATGGCTTCAAACAGCCACTCTTCTTCCAGAACGTAGTCACTTTCAGGATGCCGCACGAAGGGCAGGTGGGCATGGAGAACAAGAGCAAGATAGCCGATGGGCATAGTAATTCTGGGGTCTTAGATGGACATGAAATTGAAGCAGGCTGGGCAAAATTGAATTTATTTTAAGATTTTACGGCGAAAGCGAGTCAGCATTCGGCGGGTATCCCCAATAAGTTCCGGTGGTGGTTCGCCTATCCTGGTAATTGACGATCGATTTGCCTGCTCTGTTTTGAAATCAGCGTAAAGTTCAACCTGTGCTAAAAAAAGTAACTTTGACACTTAGCCTGTTAACCGGCGCTCTTTGCGTTGGTGGCTCTTTTCAATCTACGTTCGCCACTCCCCTTATTGTTGCCCAAGAAGCACCTGTCCAAACACCCGCCCCAGAACCAAAAGTCGCTCCATCCGCACCAGCTTCAGAAGCCTCCCCGGCAGCCTCCCCAGCACCGACCACTCAACCAGCGTCGTCTGAGGTAAAGCTGACTTTAGAAGATTTGCCTGCTGGGTTTCAGGAACTCCCACCGGATGTAGCCGTTGAGATTGCCTCCAAATTGGATGTTCTCAGACAACAACTAACGCAAGCGAACATGAAGCCGGAGAACTTCTTTGCTTTCGTTAATCCGGAGAACTACCAAATCGTTTTGGGCTTCACTGGAAATATGCCAAATCAGCCCGAACAAGCTAATTTTGATGCGGGTCTGCAAGAAATGCAGAACCCTCAGAAGCAACAACAGATGTTGAGCCTACTGCGGGAGAGACTCAAAGCATACCAGGGACTAGAAGTTGTAGAATACAAACCCCTGCCGGAACTGAATAACTTGGGGAATGCTTCTAGTGGGATGACGCTGGCTCTGAAGATACAACAGCAACCTGTGCGGATGGATATCGCTGCTTTTCGCCGAAATTCGACAGGAGCGTTAACAGCGGTGATGTACGTCAATGGGAAAAAGCCTGCGGTGCAGGTAGGAGATGTGGTTCGCAAGCTAGATAGCCGGATTTTGCAGGTGTCTCCTGCTGCCAATCTGCCTCGCGCCCGCTAAAGATCGATAGAAGGTGATCGCGCTGAGCTTTCTCTCTTCTGCCATAGAGGGGGATTGAAGGCGATCGCGTTGCCCAACCAGATTTAAATCCCTTTCGGGGACTTAAATCTGGTTGAAAGTTCGCGGTTTTTCTTTCCCCCGATACAGGCGGAATCGAATATGAGAGAGATATGCTCGCAGATAAACCCACCGGGCAATAGGAATTAAACGATGGATGACAAGCCGGGAATCGTGTCTGAAGAGACAGAAGCAAACTCCTCAACTTCTGTCTCAAAAACAGACCATGCGGAATCTTTAACGCAATCCACGGATGTCAAGAAGCCATCGTTCTTCGATTCAGTTGCGACTGCTGGGCAAGCAGTGGCGAAAACAGTAGCCGGAGTCGGCATGGCAGTTGGTAACACTGCCTTCCAGACAGGGAAAGCTGTGGCGACAACGACGACTGGGGTAGCCCAAGCGGCGGGAAAACAAGCGCAAAAATTGCTCGAACAAACCACACAAGGCGCAGGGCGTGCAGTGACTTTTGTGGGCGACAACTCATTTTTGCGGCACGTCACGAAGGCGTTACCCACGAATTGGTTGCTGGGAATTATCAATCAAGTTGATGTCGTAAAAGCTGAAGCGGATGTTCAAAAGCTACAGCAAAAGTATCCCGACGAAAAACCGAATCAGATTGCCCATCGTCTGATGATGGAGAAAGCGGTTTATGGAGGCGGGATGGGACTGGCGACTAGCTTGTTGCCGGGAGCAGCATTGGCGTTGCTGACGGTTGATTTGGCAGCAACGACGCTATTGCAGTCGGAGATGGTTTATCAGATTGCGGCGGCTTATGGATTAGATTTGAAAGATCCCGCGCGTAAGGGTGAAGTGCTGGGAATCTTTGGTTTGTCTTTGGGCGGTTCTCGTGCAATTAAGGCGGGTTTGGGTTTGTTAAAAGCGACGCCAGTAGCAGGTGCGGCAATCGGTGCTAGCGCGAATGCGACGATGATCTATGCGCTGGGGTATGCGGCTTGTCGCTTTTATGAGGTACAGTTGCATTCTGAGGCATCGACGGAAAAGCTGGTAGAGTCTCAGGCAGCAAGCGAGAAGTATTTAGAAACTGCGATCGCGCAACAAGCGATTATGGATCGGATTCTGGTTCATATCATCGTGGCGAGTCATCCAGGCAAATCTTGGGAAGATATCTTACCGTCGTTACAAGCTGCCAAACTTAGCCCTGCTTCTCTAGAAGCGATCGCCAATAACATCAATCAACAACAGCCTTTAGATACGCTTCTAGATCAACTCAATCGGGACTATGCGTTGCCGCTGTTAGCTCAGTGCCATACAATCTCCCAACTAGATAGCGCAGTGACACCAGCAGAATCCCAAGTCATTGAAAAAATTACCCAAAAATTTGATGTTGACGTAGAAGCAATTAAAAAAATTGCCAGTTCGATACAAGGCTGACAGACTCTACTAACGCTTGTGCGCGATCGCTCTCATCGCCCCAGTCTGCTTCAAAAAGCGAAGATTGGGGAACGAATCTCGTGCGTTTTTGTCTGTTGAGTGTTAGTCAGGCTTTTGATCTGGGAATCCTAGGAAGGAGACGATACTAAATTTCTCTCCTGCGATCGCTGCTAGCCATGACGAAACAGTGGAATTTTCGAGAACAAACCAGCGCCGGGGAAGAAGCACGCACTAGCGTTGCAGCTTTGATGAACAACAAGGCGTGCAACCAGGGGTACGACTTCTCTGCTCGGACTGGATTCTGTAGCGCTACGTCAGCATCAATAAGTTTAAGTTTGATTGCCTCATCTCTTGCATCTGAAAAACTCACCCCTCAGCTTCTTTCCCTTGTAATCAAAGCAGAGAATTACTTCTCTTTCCTGGCAGGATAAACATTGCAGGAAACGCTTCCTGGTACAAGAGATGAGATTTAGGAACTCCAAGTAACTAAATAGGCAGGTAAAAATAAATTTAAAAAATTAATTCTCAACTCAACTTAAGAAGTGTTCGGTTGTTTGAATTTCTTGATGATTAGGTTTGTATACTTACTGATATTTTTTTTGGTTATGACTGAACAAATCTCTCAAATAGCGGCGATGTTTGAACTTGGAGAATCAGAAAGTATTCTTGATAAACTCCCTCCAGAAGCAAAAAAATGGGCGGAAAGCTTGCCTTGGAGCCAGCGCCGTTATGTGCTGTCATTGTGTCATCTAATGTGTGCGGCTACTCCAGAAATGCAAGCCGAATTTCTGGATGATTATACGGCTACTGGCTTAGTTGCCAAAAGACTTCAAGACAAAAATACTCAGCAACGAGTCCAAGACTATTTAACACAATTTCACCTTAAGTTAGACTTAAATGAATCAGTTTTAAGAATTTATATTAGACAGTTTTATATTCATTCAGCTCAAGATGTAAGTAGGCAGCCCGAATTGTACTTAGAATCAGCTCTGCGGCTGGTTCTAAGTTCAGAAGAACGCAACAACGTATTTAACTACATCTTGGGGTTTGAACTAATTAAAATGATGTTTAAAATGAGCTGGTTGCAGCATGAAAGACTCTACCAGCTACAAATTAATCAAGAAGAGTTTTTAAATACTTATATAAAACCAATTCAACATGCTCATCGAATTAATGCAATCGTCGTTCCTAGTCCTAATAATCGGTTTTTTGACAAACGTAATTATTTTGTACAAAAACCTGTAATTACGGAGAGGAAGTTAATACAGCTAGTTATCGCTACTTTTAATACGGATTTAGTTACTCATTTTGGTTTTACAATTATTCGACATCTCAACTCTTTAGTTTTTGACTATGAATATATCTTTGAGGATGAACAAGAAGGTGTATTTAAATAATCCTAATTTGCTTTGGGCTTAAAACTTTATTAGGTTGATCGCGTTAGCCAAGCACAGGGTATGCAATGCTATAGCCTGGGATGACTGAAACCTCCCTACTCCATAAAGTTGCAAAGGTAGAGGAGGCTTGCAAGTACGTTATTTTTGAGCGCAAAAAAAGACAGGCAAAATGCCTGTCTCATAATGATTCAGTACAACGCCAAACTTAGAAATTCATCTCAGCAGCTTGCACTCTTTCAACTTGCTTCTTCTTCAAGACTAGCAAGACTTGACACAACATGATTGCAGCAATAAATGCCATCAACCACTTGATCCGGGTGGGGCTTTGCAAAACGATTTCGGCGTCCATTTGACCAAATCCACCGACGTTCGGATTGGAGGTCAGCGCTTCGCCAGCTTTGACTTCCTGCCCTTCGGAGACAACTAGCTCTGGACCGGCGGGAATTGTATCAACAACTGCATTGCCTTCTGCTGGTTGAATGGTGACTTCAGAGCCACCTTCTTCAGCTTGGGTAATGGAAGTGATGCGACCCGCTACGGAAGCGCTATAGACGGAATTGTTGCTCTTTTCACCTGTGGGGTAAACCTGACCGCGACCCCGGTTGCCACCCACGTGAATCGCGTATTTACCGAAGAAAACTTTCTTATCGGTCTGTGGATTGGGAGACAGAACGGGGAAGATAATTTCCTGATATTGATCGCCTGGAATGGGACCAACAATGACAATATTTTCTTTGTCTTCGCTGTAGGGTTGGTAGTAGAGTTCCCCAATTTTTTCCTTCATTTCTTCAGGAATTCTATCTTCGGGGGCAATTTTGAAGCCTTCTGGCAACATTAACACAGCACCCACGTTCAAGGGACCTTTGCTACCATCCGCTTGCACTTGCTGCGTGTTGGTGTCGTAAGGAACTTTTACGACGGCTTCAAAGACGGTGTCTGGGAGAACCGATTGAGGAACTTCGATTTGTGTGGGTTTGGCACCGAGGTGACAGTTAGCACACACAATCCGCCCCGTTGCTTCGCGAGGGGTTTCAGGATAGGTTTGCTGTGCCCAGAAGGGATAGGCACTGGCTGATTGGGGAAGGACTAGATCGCTGGCGAGGAATATTGACACGGTGGCGATCGCAACCAGGACGGTTTTGCAAATCGCCTGTTTGCCTATTTTGGATATCGCCGATAAAGAAACTTTTCTCATCTCTCAAGAAGGGATTCTGGGTCGAATTTCAAACAATATCTATCAGTTCTTTGTCCTTAGGTTTCGTTCTTAGTTTTTTGTCCTTTTCATCCTTCGTTTTTGGTCGGTTACAAATAACCGATGACCCATGACGACTAACTGATGACTGATAACTAAGCACCGATGACTAATGACCTTATGTCCACCAAGGATTTTCGCCGGTACGGAAGTCGGTTTCCGTCCAAGGCGTTAATGTAACCTTGTCCTCCGCCACGGTAGCGTGAACCAGTGCCAGAGACAGCGGTGCTGGTCCCCGTACCACCTTGCCGGTGCTGTCATACTGGGAACCGTGGCAGGGACACATAAACTTGTTCTCACCAGAATTCCAAGGAACAACGCAACCCAAGTGGGTGCAGACGGCGTTTAAGCCGTAATTGTCAATGGTTTTCTCCTCGGTCACGACAATGTAGGTGGGGTCGCCTCTGAAGCCTTGAACCAAGGTGCGATCGCCTGGATTATGATTAGCTAAAAAATCACTCACAATGACATCGTTGCCGATGGCATCTTTGGCAGTTAGACCACCACCCGTTCCACCACTCGAAGGGGGGACAAAATACTTAATAACGGGATACAGTGCCCCCAGAGCTGTTCCTGTAATGGTCCCAAAAGTGAGCAAATTCATAAATTGACGACGCCCCATATCGGGAACGTCTGACGAGCTAGAAAGTTGAGCCATGAGTAACGTCTGAGTGTATAGCTATGTGAACAACCCTGGGCTAAGTCCCAGATTTTGTTAAAACTTGCCCAATAAATATATACCAAGCAAGTCGCAAGCCTGTTCGCCACAAACCCTTTTGTAGAAAGGTTTACAGCCTTGCTAAGGGTATTATTACATTCTTTTGCACCGTATCATTAATTTAAGAAGCGCTCCATTTATGACGAAATGTAAAGAAAAGTAATTGCGATAAAACTATGACAGGACAAGACCTTCGCCAACTCCTGATCGACAAGTGGGGACGCTCATACGATATCCAGATCAGGCGGACTCAGGGCAAAATTTTCCTCCAGGTAATGTGGAAATACTTAGAACAGGCGTCTTTCCCGCTGTCGGAGGCAGACTACATAGCGCACTTGGAGACTGTCGCCGAGTATCTTCATGCTTGGGGTGGAGCTGACCAAGTACAACATTATATTGAACAAACGCGCGATCGCCCTCGACTCGGTAAAGCAGTCAGCATCCCCCTAGACCTAGGCGAGCGAGCCTCGGAGTGGATGCTCGAACAGTTTTAGGAGCCGTGCGTGCGATTCTCACTCAATAGAACGACAGCTTCCTGTTGGCACTATTGTCGCATTCACTGCATACCTAAACTATCTTTTGATTCGCAATAACGACACCTGTTGTCAAGTGCTTTGTCAATTATTTTTTAAAAGATTTTGATGTATGAGGGTTTTTGGGTTGGGAAGCTCCTACTTCTCAAATCAACGTTGACGAACTCATTGCAGAATGGGTAAATTTCTGAATGGAAATTTACCGCAGCACCACAATTATCCAAGGGCAAGGTGTAAGACGAACCCTCTTGCAAGCTCGCTTCAGCCAAGACAAGGCAAAGCCAAGGGTTTCAATTCGCCCTCGGCTTTGTAAGGTATTTTCATCTGAAAAGGTTTCTGAAGACAAGATTGAAAATGTTCAGCTCAGCCATTTCACCCTTGAGGTTCGTCGAGTGCAGCTATTCAGGGCGATTCCCAATACAGCAGCACTCCAGAGAGCCGAAGATGAGGCAGTTCAAAAATTAACTCGTCCAGGTTGCATCGTATTTTGCCGATCTCAGCGCCCTACCAGCTTAACTAAGCCAATCCCGCTGTAGTAGAGTCCCAAGACGGCACCCGCGAGGAGGCTTTGGGTGAGGGGGTCGGTGGAAGGCGTCAGGATGGCACCCAAAATTGCTGCTCCCAGGATCACAAACCGCCAGCCAGATAGCATTTGCCCAGAAGAGACAATTCCCAAAAAGCCGAGTAGCAGCTGAACGATCGGAATTTGAAATGCCAATCCGGTGCTAAACATCAGCAGCAACACGAATTCAAAATATCGGTCAATTGACCACAGCTGCTCGACGACATCTGCCCCGTAACTGATGAAGAAATTCAGAGCGGCTGGAATTAATGCTACATAGGCAAATGCCAGTCCCCCCACAAACAAGACACCCGACCCTAAAACAACGGGTCCCACTAAGCGGCGTTCGCGGCGAGTGAGTCCTGGGAGAACAAACAGGATGAGCTGGTACAGGATAAAGGGGCTGGCTACGAGCAAGCCACTGTAACCGGCAACTTTAATGGAGACAAAGAAGTATTCTCCTGGTGCCAGCTGGAGGAACTTGACGCCCTGCGCCGGTACTTCCAGCAGTTGGACAATTGGCTTGACAAACAGGAAGCAGCCAATAACACCTAAGGCAACTGCAATCAGCGCATAGAAAATCCGCCGCCGCAACTCCTCCAGATGGTCGAATAGAGACATCTCGATCTCAGCGGGCAGCTCATCAAGGTATTCATCTTCTAGATTGCGGTTCGCTGATTCCGGCTCCAGGCCTGGATTTAGCTGGGATGCGGTATCGACTTCTGAAGGAAGCGTCATCGGTCAAGTTTGATTTGAAGATTTCTTGACTATTGTATCCGGGTCATCCGTACCGTGCGATCGCGCATGGCTCACCGACCCTTAAAAATTGAACAAAGCACAGAAATGGAAATCAACGCCACTCTTAAAAGCTGGTAATGGGGAATCGGTCATCGAAAATGGGTTTTTACCAATTTCCAATTCCCGATTCCCTAAAGAGCGATCTTTAATCGCGCCTAAGTGCAAATTCCAATTTTTAATTTTTGAATGCGGTTGGCTGACCTTCGGAGTATTTTGCTACCTGCTGGGAGATTTTCGGATTGTACAGGCGTAAGTAATTCCAGTAGTTGCCAAACACATTTTTGACATAACCCTGCGTTTCATCAAAGGGAATGGCTTCGACGAATTCATCTGGATCGCTGACTTTTTTGCCTTGGAGCCACTTTGACAGATTACCAGAACCGGCATTGTAACTTGCGATCGCTAACATGGAGTTATTTTTGTAGCGATCGTGAATTTCATCCAGATACCAGGTGCCTAATTTAACGTTGTCGTTAGGATTTTCCAGGCTATATTTCTTGAGGCCAATGTTTTCGGCAACCCATTTACTGGTTTCCGGCATCACCTGCATTAAGCCAACCGCACCGGCAGTGGAACGGATTTTTGGCTCAAAGCGGGATTCCTGTCGGATGACAGAGATCACGAGCAAGGGATTGAGTTGACGTTGTTGAGACCAGTTTTCAATCGCTTCGACATAAAGCGTCGGATACAAAGCCTGCCAGTAAGCAATTTGTTGTGTTAGAGCTTTGTACTGTGCTTGCTCCTCCGGGTTCTCACGGTCTTCTAAGCTGGAGATTTTAGCAATTCCTTGCAAGTGGTCTCCCATATTGAGCCGAAGCAAACCATCGGTAAATTGTTCTGCCACCGTTGGGTTGACCCGGTTTTCAAACTCCGCTTGCCAGAGCCTCCAGGCATCTTTGCCTTGACCCATTTGGTAAAGTTCTTGTAAAGCAGCAGAACCCACGGGCAATGACGGTCGCTTGGCAGGCCATTCTACTTTCGGATCTCGCTGACGCAGGCTGTTAAAGTCTCCCACATCCCAGCCCAGCATGACGGCAGACCGCCAAGCATAGTAAGACTGGGGATACTTCGCCACGACGTTCTCAAAAGCTGCTTTCGCCTCCTGCTTGCGTCCCAGCTTGTTTGACCATTTACCCACCCAAAAAGCCGCCCGACGAGCTAATTCGCTATCAGGATTCTGAGTGGCGATCGGCTTGGCGATTTGCAGCGCCTCTTGGTAATTTCCACCACGCGCTTTCGATTGAGCCAATTTCCACCGATATTCTGCCGCGGCATCGGTATTGCCATATTTGGTGAGTAATGATTGACGCGCAGCAGCTGCGGATTCGGAACTTTTGAGACTATCGAGAATTTTCGCTTCTAATAGGATGGCTTCGCCAGCTCGGTCGGGGAATTGACTGATAACTTGGTCGAGATAAGGAACCGCCTCGATAGCGGGACCGATTTTGGCGATCTGGATAAGCGCGGTTGCACTTTCGTCAGCATTTGGGAAGTCTTGCACCACCTCTTTATAAGCGCGGAGGGCTTTTACTTTCTTTTCAGCGAGATCGAGTCCCCTAGCGACCCGGTAGGCGTTGTGGGGGGTGCGGGGGGCTTTGGCATAAGCAGTACTGGCTTGACCGTATTTCCGGTTTCCCCAGTAGCCTAAAGCGATCGCTTCCCATACTTCTGGCTTGAGTTGCTCTGCTGGCAAACCTATCAACTTATCTAGCACTGAAGTAATTCCTGGAGTGTCAAAGGCATACTTTGCCAGCGACACCATCAATTTTGCTTGGTTGGGATTGTCTTTGAGTAAGGCGTGGGCGATTTCCAGACTACGGGGATGACTGGGAAATTTCTCAACGGCTTCTTCCCAATATTTCGGTTCCGTCTTCCCCAACACATATAAAGCTTCGACTGACACGGGATCTTGAGAATGGTGTTTTAACAAACCTTCCCAAGCTGCCTTGGCTTTTCGGGTGTTGCCGGTGAGTTCGTAAGCTTGCGCTCTCCGAAGAGCAATGTGTCCGTCTAGGACGCGATATTCAAACTCTAATCCTTTTAACCATTCCAGTGCTTTTTCTCCCTGTTTGGAGGCAATCAGATCGCTTGCTAGGAGATAACGGGCGCGGCTGCGGTCGAGGGATCTTGGCCCTGTCGCGATCGCTTCTAGTTGTGATGCCCGCTTTTGTGGGGGTAGCGAGATTAAAGACACAATCGCAGAGTTGTCGATCTGATTTCCCGACATCAAGAAACTGCCGTACCCATGCATCGGCACCCAGCCAACTACTTTTTCCAGCCAGACGCCATACTTAGTTGGCAAAAAGGTTGCTCCCAAAAGGATTGCGCTTAGTCCCACACCCGCAGCGATCGCGACTTTGTTTCTCCGTCTAGATTGATAGGGGCGAGAAAAACTAAACTGTGACTTTCTCCGAGCAAAAATCGAGCGTGACTTCCTCATGTAACCTCCTGGCGGCGGACATTGCTCCCTCCATCTGGCATTTCAGTAACGTCGATTTCGTTATTTGCTTTTTCCAGATGGAAGACCAAACTGGTCGTATTATTGACAAGCCATCCTTCTAGTAACTGGCGGCTCGTTGACTCTTTATCGCTAATAGGTAAAAATCCTTTAGAGAAAAAAGAATGGAAGGAAAGCGTGACTGACACGCCGCGTTTGCACTTGAGGGAGATCCCCTGACATTTGGATGATTTAAGGAAGCGATGGAATTGACCAGCATTCTAAATTTGAGCGATGAGAAGCTCGCGAGTATTTTGCAGCCCCTGATTTGAGAGCCTAATTTTAAAGTTGGTAGCCGTGCCATCATGCGCGTGGGTTCCGGTAGCCTGATTCGCGGTCATCATGCTTATGGAACTAAACAATAAACGTTGAAGTTAGACAGCTCTTACAAAGCAGTCGCTGCTGGTGCCCGATTAATGAATGAAGCACAAGCGCAAAACTCTTTGAATTCGCTGGTTATTGGGTGATACAAGCTCCCTCGCTGACTGCTTCACTCAGCAGCCATTGACATGGAACTCTATCTAAACCAGGATAATCGATTTAAGCGAACAGCCGAAGATTAGTGATCCCCGTCAGTGGGCGTGAGGAAATTTTAGGCAGCAAGCGATCGCTTCTATGAGAACAACAGTGTTCAAAATTGATTAACACAAATTCATGAAAAATTTATATTATCCCCTCACATCTGGGAGAAAATCCCCCAACAGAGAGTAGACACGCAGATGTTTCAGCAATCACTGGATAGCCGCAGATATTACCTGCTAGAAGCTGCCCAGAAATGCTTAAAAATTCTTCAAGTTTTCAGGATATATGAAACTTCTTGCAAAAATGACAAAGCCAGACGAGAGCAGGCTAAATAAAATTGTGCTTTTACACGATTTAAAAGATTTTTGCAAGAAGTCTTTGATTAATTTTTGAGTGCAGTTGGCTGACCATCCGAATATTTGGCGACCAACTGGGCAACCTGTGGATTGTACAATCTAAGGTAATTCCAGTAGTTCCCAAACACCTGTCTAACGTAGCCTTTAGTTTCCTCAAAGGGAATTTCTTCGACAAATTCATCAGGATCGATAGATGGCCCTTTCTCTTTTAGCCATTTCGATACATTACCGGGACCCGCATTGTAACTGGCAACCGCTAACAAGGAATTATTGTTGTATTCCTTGTGGGTAAAATCTAAAAACCAGGTACCCAGCTTCACGTTATCGTTGGGATTTTCGGTGTTAAATTGCTTGACGCCAATTTTATCCGCCACCCATTTGCCGGTTCCGGGCATGACCTGCATTAAGCCAACTGCACCCGCAACCGAACGAATTTTTGGCTCAAATCGGGACTCTTGCCGAATCAGGGCGGTGACAAGCAGGGGATTGAGCTGGCGCTGTTGCGACCAGTTTTCGATAATTTCCAAGAACGGGAACGGATACAAGGTGTGCCAGTAAACTGGTTGTTTGCGGATTGCTTTGTATTCAGCTTGCTCTTCGGGTGTTTCTCGGTCTTCTAGAGTCGAGACCAGGTTCATTCCTTTCAGGTGGTTGCCCAATCCCACCTGTATGATGCCGTTAGTAAATTGTTCAGCAACGGTTGGCTGCATCCGGTTCTGAAATTCTGCCTGCCAGAGCGTCCAAGCATCCCATTTTTGACCGAGCTGGTACAATTCCTTCAACGTTTCAGATCCGGCGGGGAGGATGGGATGCTCGGTGGGTCGCACTACTTGCGGGGACAATTGACGCACGGTGGTAAAGTCACCAACGTCCCAGCCCAACAAGACGGCAGATCGCCATGCATAGTAAGACTGGGGGTATTTCGCTAGGACGTGTTCGTAAGCGGCTTTTGCATCCTGCTGACGCCCTAGTTTGGCGGCCCATTTACCCACCCAAAAGCCAGCTCTGGGAGCCAAAATATGATCGGGGTTTTGGTTGGCGATTGGCTGCGCCCATTGCCAAGCCCCTAAGAAATCCCCTAGCGTCGCCTTGGCTTGGGCGACTTTCCAGCGGTATTCTGCGGCGACATCGGAACTGCCATATTTAGTCAGGAGCAATTGACGAGCTTCCGCAGCTGATTTGTCGCTGTTGAGACGATCGAGGATTTCGGCTTTGGCGAGGAGTGCCTCACCGGCTTCGTCGGGAAATTTGCGGATAACGATGTCGAGATAGGCGATCGCTTCCGGTGGCTGGGATGATAAAGAAGCCAGCCGCCTCAAAGCGAGTCCGGTTTCTTTGGCATCGGGAAATTGCTGAATCATCTGTTGATAAGCAATTTTCGCTTCGGTTCGTTTCTCGCCGAGATGGAGTCCGCGCCCAATGCGGTAGGCGTGGAGGGAGGTGCGGGGGGCTTTGGCGTAGGCTTGTCCGGCTTTGCGGTACTGACCGTTTTCCCAATAGCTATAAGCGATCGCTTGCCAATCTTCTGGCTTGAGTAGCCCTGTACCTTGCTGTTTGAGCGCCACTTCCTGCAAAGTCACCAGCCGATCCAGAATCGGGAGAATGCCAGGGTCGCTTGGAGCATTTTTGGCTAAATGTAAGAGTAATCTGGGTTGATTGGGATTCTTACTCAGGGAAGAACGCACAATTTCCAGGGTGCGCGGATGGCTTTTGAACTGAGCGATCGCTTGTTCTCGATACTTCGGATTCGTTTGCCCCAGCACAAACAACGCTTCTGCGGCGACGGGATTATCGGGATAACTTTCGAGTAAATTCTGCCAAGCTGCGGTAGCTTTTGCTTTGTCCCCGGCAAGTTGGTAAGCTTGGGCGCGTTTCAGGGCGATGTAAGGGGCAAGAACCGGATAGTCTGCCTCCAATCCTTCCAAAGACGCGATCGCTTTTTTAGGCTGCTGTTGTTGGAGCGAATCGTTCGCCAACAGATAGCGGGCGCGATTGCGTTCTGGGGATGGGGTGCCATTGGCGATCGCTTCTAATTGTGCGACCCGCTGTGCTGCCGGTAGCGACGCCAATGGCAAAACAGAATTCTTGGATTGGCTCCCCGGATTCAAAAGGGTTTTATCGGGGGACTGACCGTTCGGGGTTAATTTCTCCAGCCAACTGGTTAATTGCGGGACTGACAGCGTTGCTCCAGCGACTAGCGCTAGTAGTCCGGCTCCAACACTTAGCAAAATTTTATTTTTCTGTGCAAGCTTTAGCATCGATCCTTATCCTTACCAACCCAAAAAGGGCAACAACCTTGTATTCCGTTAGTACCGTCTACAGAGAATCCAACGCAGCTCCATCGGAGGGGTTTCTTGGATGGGAAACACGTCACGTCCGCTCGTCCAGGATACAAACCAATTAGTTGGGGGCCATGCCTCTTGCGGAAGGTGAGCGCGCTCATAATCAAGCACAGACTCATCTGACAGCATTTCCAGAGGTAAGTCCTCCATCGCTCGCTTCAGCTCCGATCGCGTCATGATATACGATGCCGCTACCTGTGACATTTCCCGCACCCGATCGTTTGGCTCATATCCATCCACAGCTAAGAAGAGGTTGAACAGCAACAGACCGCTACCTTGGATAACATCGCACATTTTCGCCAAGAGTAAGCGGACTTGATCGTTATCCCGGAAGTGAGACACCACTTCCGCCACAATTGCGAATTTGTAATAAGCGGGTCGCATTCTCACCAAGGGGTCGAGGATATCACCCTGGATGACTCGAATCGGTAAATTTTCCGCCACTGCCGCATTTAACACTTGTTCCGCCAAACCAGGAGTCAATTCTAAAGCATCAACCGGATGGCCTTTTCGCGCCAAGGGAAGGCTATTGCGACCTGTTCCTGCTCCCACATCAAGAATTGGGTTCCGACCCGGATCTCTAAATTGGGCAGCCGTTGCCATGACTTTCGCGTCTGGGTGACTACCAAATAGGGGCGGCTCTCGGTTCTGAATCCACTGCTGGTACTCCTGGGCAACCGATAAAATCCTGGTTGAGACGTTACAGGTGAGGCTATTTAAGGAAGTAGGATCGGGTTGGTACTGAATGACTAATCGAGCATGAGGAGAAGCCAGAAAACCTTCTTGAATATTAGATGCAATCAAATCGCGCAATTTTTGCAGTTCTTCAGGAGAGAGTTGGCGACCAATCGCCTCAAACAGCCGCACTAGCCGATTGAGTGCATAATCTAGCATTGATGGCACGCAGGGCATCGTCAGTTCACCGCGGGCAGAGGAATGATGATTAAACTGTCTCTGGAGATCTTGCTGTAGCACGCTCGGATCGGGGCGGGCTACCGACTGGTTGCTAGGAACTGGCGCATTGGATGGCGACGAAAGAGGTTGGGGTTCTCCCCTAGCTTTTGAAACCATCAATCCGCTCCTAAGTCCAATCGGAAAAAGTGTATTCCTATAAAGTGTATCTACAGGGGACAAGTTACGCGGGTGGGCAGACGAGTCTTGTTGATGATTTTTGAGCAATACTGTTACAGGTAGTGCTTTAAGGTAAGAGCCGGGGATGGATATTCGAGCGATTGATACGCCGCGTTTGGACTGGGCTGGGGACGCTCTCGCCCTTGGTTTTTTTGAGGATGCGGTAGAGGTGACAGACGATTTAGCGGTGCTGGATGAGAAGTTTGCCGGTACGCTGAACGAACTGATTGCAGAAACAGAATTTAAGGGAAAAGAAGGGAGTAGTGCCGTCACCCGCGTGGGTGCGGGTAGCCCGGTTCGGAAAATTATTCTGGTAGGACTGGGGAAAGCAGAGGCTTTTCAACCGGATACTCTGCGGCGAATTGGTGCGGCGATCGCGCGGTTAGCGAAGAAGGAAAAGAGTAAAATCCTGGGGATTAGCCTGCCGGTGTGGAATCAGGCACCCGATGCAACGGCTGGCGCGATCGCTGAAGGGATACTGCTAGCTCTTCATAAGGATAATCGCTTTAAATCAGAACCGGAGGATAAGGAGCCGCAGCTAGAGCGGGTGGATTTACTCGGATTGGCAGGTCAGGAAGAAGCCATTAATCGCGCTCAATTCCTATCTTCGGGGGTGATTCTGGCGCGGGAACTGGTTGCTGCACCGCCGAATGAATGCACTCCCATAACGATGGCTCAAACCGCACAAGCGATCGCTTCTCATCACAACCTCCAGTTGGAAATTCTGGAACAAGAAGAGTGCGAAAAATTGGGCATGGGGGCGTTCCTCGGTGTTGCCAAAGCTTCCGATATGCCCCCTAAATTCATCCATCTCACTTACAAGCCAGAAGGAACACCCCGCCGGAAAGTGGCTATCATCGGCAAGGGTCTCACCTTCGATTCGGGTGGTCTAAACATTAAGGGCGCGGGTAGCGGCATCGAAACCATGAAAATGGACATGGGAGGTGCTGCGGCTACCCTCGGCGCGGCGAAGGCGATTGGTCAACTCAAACCAGATGTTGAAGTTCACTTTATCTCAGCCGTCACTGAGAATATGATCAGCGGTCACGCCATGCACCCAGGCGACATCCTCAAGGCATCCAATGGCAAAACGATTGAAGTGAACAACACGGATGCGGAAGGTCGATTGACTTTAGCCGATGCGCTGGTATTTGCGGAAAAGCTCGGCGTTGATGCCATTGTCGATTTAGCCACCCTGACGGGTGCTTGCGTCATTGCACTAGGCGATGATATTGCTGGGTTGTTTACCCCCGATGACACTGTTGCTCAAGAGTTGCTGCAAGCATCAGAAAAGGCAGGTGAAAAGCTGTGGCGGATGCCGATGGAAGAGAAATACTTTGAAGGCATCAAGTCGCCGATTGCCGATCTGAAAAATACTGGCCCTCGTCCGGGTGGTTCGATTACGGCTGCCTTATTCCTAAAGCAGTTCGTCCAAGAGACACCTTGGGCGCACCTCGACATTGCCGGTCCCGTCTGGGCGGATAAAGAGAACGGTGTCAACAATTCCGGTGCTACGGGTTACGGTGTCCGCACTCTCGTTAACTGGGTCCTGAGCCACTGATATCTCAGAGACATCCCGATTATCCAAGGCTTGGTAATCGGGAATGGTGAGTTGTCGTAGGGACACAGGCAATGCCTGTGTCCCTACTTTTCCTCAATCACTCATTCGTTCCCGTCTTTTGTTTTTTGCTTTTCACCCTCAACAGCTTGTTGAACAGCAGGGCTATCGAGAATCTCTTTTGCCATATTCATGAATTTCAGACTGTCTGGATGAACGGTGCGCTTGAGCTGCGGCACTGGTTCTGGCTGCGACGGAGATTGTTCCGGTGTAAATTTGCGGTTTTCTGAATTCATCAAATACTTGCGCGACCTACACCCCAGTTTGTTCGGGATTGAGAACTGAGCCAAGCAAGAGAATGCTCAATACTCAGCACATTTTGAGGGGAGAAGCCGCACCCTCCAACTCAAAGACATTAAAGATTTACTTTTCTAAATATTTTAACGGAACGAGCCTAATTAGGTCGTGTCTCCCGCCAGGGTGAAGTAGACGGCTTGCCGTGTCCCACGTCCAGGGATTCGCTAATTTCTGCTGTACCCTTGGAGTCGATCACTGCTGAACCCAGACTCACTGCCAGAGGATGCCTGCGGGCTACCCCCAACACCACGAGAATTTAGGCAATTTATCTGCTCGCTCGCCACTGTGAAGTATACGGGTATACCCAAAGGCTCGATTGCCGAATCCCATTTATGTCTTATTACAGATGATATTACGTGCGCATCTCTTTAAGATATGGACTGACGATAAAAGTCGTTTTTGGCGATCCTTTTAATCTAACTTTATCTAAACTTCACAAGAACCCCTACAAAACCCGGAAATTTAAAGCTTGAGTAAAGATACTTAACCCATGTATAGATGAGTTCGTAAGTATTGGGTAAAATCTTATGAAGCTTTAATAAATTTTTCCGTAAAAATCCCGATCCAATGGTGTAGATTTAACCAAGATAACTGAGGTTGACTGCAACGAGAGAGCGATCGCTTAACCCAGCAACCGCTCCGCTGTCAGTCTACTTAAGTATTATCGCGGGGAAGATTTAGTAGGCCTCCTACAAAGCTTGACGTACCCCACGCCATTCAGGGGACAGTGCAAGAGCAGTAGGTACTACTAATCTGCATCGTTTTGAAGTTGGTGTTCTCACCCAAGCTCTACTAACACAACATCGGCATCTATCTACTCAAAAAACCGGTCAAAACTTATGGTTGACGTTACAGTAGCCATTCCCACCTTTAATAGTGAAAAGCGTTTACCCGAAGTTCTCGATCGACTCAGAGAGCAGATCAACACCGAACACTTTTCGTGGGAAATTATTGTTGTTGATAACAACAGCACCGACAAAACCGCAAAAATTGTTCAAGAATATCAAGCCAACTGGTCAGAAGTTGCTCCGCTACACTACACGTTGGAAGTTGAGCAAGGAGCTGCATTTGCTCGCCAACGGGCTGTTGAAGAAGCCAGAGGCACTTTAATTGGCTTTTTAGATGATGACAATCTGCCTGACTCTAACTGGGTTGCTGCTGCTTATGCCTTCGGTCAAGCGCATCCAGAAGCGGGTGCCTACGGTAGCCAAATCCAAGGAAATTTTGAAATCGAGCCACCTGAAAATTTTAAAAAAATCGCTTGTTTCTTGGCATTAGTGGATCGAGGTGCGGAAGCCAGCCTTTACGAACCACGCAAGAAGATCTTGCCTCCAGGGGCAGGATTAGTGGTTCGCAAGCAAGCTTGGCTTGCGAACGTGCCTAAGCGCCTCGTCCTCAATCACAAGGGGAGAGAAGCTAAGTTAGCCAGCGAAGATTTGGAAGCCACATTGCATATTCAGCGCGCGGGTTGGGAAATCTGGTACAATCCCGAAATGCGTGTTTACCATCAAATTCCCCGCTGGCGATTGGAAAAAGATTACCTAATTTCTCTCATCCGTTGCGTGGGTTTAAGTCGGTATCACATACGGATGCTCGGTCTGAAGAACTGGCAAAGACCTGTAGCTTTTCCAGCTTACCTGCTCAACGATCTCCGCAGACTAATGCTCCATCTGATTAAATATCGAGGAGATCAAAGAGATTTGATTGCGGCTTGCGAGCGGGAACTACTGTTATCTAGCTTGATTAGTCCCTTTTTCCTTTTCAAAAATAAATACTTAGAACTTGGACAAGCTAAAATATTTGGCTTGAGAGAAGACATTAATTCTTTACCGGGACTGGTAGATCGCAAAGTATCTACTGCCCCATAAGAAAGGTTGGTTAAATTTAAAATTGGACTGGAGACAACAATTAGCCGTGGGGGTTGACGCTAGCTCAATCCACGGCTACTCTGAAGGCAACTTCTGAACCCCAATCAGGGCTGGGCTTGTAGATATGTCTAAGGTAGACTTTACTGTAGCAATTCGCACTTACAACGGGGAAAAGCTTCTACCAGCCGTTTTGGAGCGATTGCGATCGCAGGTAGGCACCGAGCAGATTTCTTGGGAAGTGGTTGTCGTCGATAACAATAGCACTGACAACACCGCCAAAATCATTCAAGAATATCAATCTAACTGGCCTCAAGCATATCCGCTCATGTATTACTTTGAGCCACAGCAAGGCGCAGTGTTTGCAAGACTACGCGCCATTAAGGAAGCAAGAGGTACTTTTATTGGTTTTTTGGATGATGATAATTTTCCGAACCCAAATTGGGTAGCAGCAGCCTACTCCTTCGGGAAATCTCATCCAAAAGCAGGTGCTTTTGGAGGTCAGATAAAAGGCGAATTTGAAGTTTATCCGCCAGAAAACTTTGAAAGAATTCAATCTTTTTTGGCACTGAAAGAAAGAGGTTCAAAACCTAATCTATACGACCCGGAGAATTTAAGCCTTCCTCCAGGAGCCGGATTAGTTGTCCAAAAGCAAGTGTGGCTAGACAACGTTCCCGCTCAACTTGTTCTTCAGGGACCAGTTGGGTCATCCTTGGCAGCCAAAGGAGAAGATTTTGAAGCGCTACTCTACATCGGACGCGCTGGTTGGGAAATTTGGTACAACCCCGAAATGTGTATTTATCATCAAATTCCCAAGTGGCGGTTAGAGAAAGATTACTTAATAACCCTGATTCGAGGGGTAGGCTTAAGTATTTGTCAGCTACGCATGATTAATGCTAATAATTGGCAAAAGCCAATTATTATTACCAGAATCCTTTTAGGAAACCTGCGTAGAGCCATTCTTCAACTAATTAAATATAGAGGTAAGTTGAAAACTGACCTGGTTGCTGCTTGCGAAATGGAATTTTTCTTGAGCAGTTTAGTGAGTCCATTTTATTTTTTGAAAAAAAGTATGCAAATAAAATTTCTAACGGGGAAAAATTAGTAGAAATACAAGAATTACAACTAAGTAGTTCGAGGAATTTTGTTAATTGATTTTATTAAGCTCATAACCGTTGACTTTTAATAAGGTTCAATTAATCAAACGAACGTCTATTGAACTAAACTTGACATAGACGTGCTAAGTTTCGCCTGGTTGAACTGGTTTTTCAAAGGGTAGCTGCATCAACCATGTCAATTTTCAAGAAAAAAATCAAGGTTTTGCTCTATGGAAATGTACATGGAGCTTATCGTTGCGAAAATTTGCTCAAGTTTTTGTTGGATTCTGGATACTATGTTTCCTTCGTCTATCCAGATTTTTACCTCCGAGGAAGAGGAAGACAAACCTTTTTTACTCAATTTATTCGCAAAGTTTTCTCTAAATTTTATCTTATAGAGCTTTTTGTAAAAGCTGCTTTGGCAGACGTAATCTACGTATTGCCAATGAGCGCTAATTTTATTCAAAGTGCTTTGTGGGTGTCAAAAATCTTTAAAAATAAAGTGGTCATAGAACCATACATATCGATGTATGACACTTATGTAAGAAATAAAGATGACATTCAAGAAGGAAGTAAAGCAGCCAAAGAAATATTGAAGAAAGATATCCTAGCGTTTACAAAAACAGATTATATCATTCACCTGTCCGCTTATGAACTTGCTTACTGGGCAAAAGTTTTAGACGTTGAACTCGATCAAAATAAAGTTTTTATTGCTCCTTTATTTACCGAATCTAGACTAAGCCTTAAAAGACAATTTATGGGGGATGATATCCTAAATATCTGCTGGTGGGGAACAATTCTTCCTCTACACGGAGTAGATAATATATTACAAGCCATGAAAATTTTAAAGGAAAAAGAGATACCGTTTACTTGCAATTTATTTGGTGCTTATGGATCTGGATATGCAGAACGGTTTCATGCCTACGAAAAGAAAATCAAGCAAGAGGAACTAAGCGATCGCGTTTTTCTTAGAAAAGATTTAAAGTTTTCTGATGGCTCTCTACCTAAATATTTAGTAGAAAATTGCGACCTAGCCTTAGGTGTATTTGGTAATAACGAAAGGGCGCGTAATAGTGCAACCCCCAATAAATTAGTCGAATCCCTTGCAATGGGAATACCAACCTTGAATATGAACTTTCCTGGTTTAAAAGAATTCTTCGACCCAGAAGTAGACTTTTGGACTTGCGAACCGACAGGTGAATCAATCGCTCAAACAATTCTTACGATCGTCAATGGTACAGCCCCTCCTGTGGACTGGGAACAGACTCGCCTGAAAGCGTTGAATACTTTTAGCCTAACTCGATATCAGGAGGTTGTGACTAAAGTCTTAGATAAAGTTGAAGATGACTTGCAAAGAGAATAGGTGTCAAATATATTAAGTAGCCAGTACATAAAATTACTTAATATAGATACGGGTGCGAAGCGGAAGATTGATTTATGAAGTTAAGTATTATTATTCCCTGTTTTAATGCAGCAGATACCCTTGCAATTCAACTTGAAGCATTGGCAAACCAAGACTACTTTGACTCATGGGAATTAATTATCTCCGATAACGGCTCCACTGACGATTCACTAGCAATTGTGGAACAATATAAAGAACGGTTACCCAATCTCCGCATCGTTGATTCATCTAAACAGCAAGGGCGTTCCTTTGCACGTAATACGGCTGCAAAAGCGGCGACTGGCGACGCACTGGTGTTCTGCGATGCTGACGACGAAGTGGCTCCTGGATGGGTTGCTGCTATGGGCGAAGCGCTCTCGAAGTATGAATTTGTAGCAGGTCGCCTTGAATATCAAAAGCTTAACGAACCTTGGGTACAAAAAGTTTATACACTTAAGCAGCGGAATGGGCTTCTGGAATACAAATATCCTCCTTATCTGCCTTTTGCAGGTAGCTGCAATCTTGGTGTTAAACGCTCTCTGCATGAATCTATCGGCGGTTTTGATGAAAACATGATCCGACTGCAAGATGTAGACTATTGTTGGCGGCTCCAACTTGCCGGGATAAAACTTCACTTTGTAAAAGACGCAGTTGTTCATTACCGGCTCCGCAGCACTCTGAACGGTATGTACAAGCAGGCACGCCTGTGGGGAGAGTATGATGTTTTTCTATATAAAAAGTATCAACCCTTGGGTATGCCCCAGCTTTCATGGAAGACCAGTGGAAAAGCTTGGTTGCACTTGTTAAAGCGCCTTCCAAAAGAAGTATTCATTAAGGAAACCCGTAGTAAATGGGTAAAAGATTTGGCTTGGCGCATAGGACGTTTACAAGGTTGCGTCAAGTACCGGATTTTAGCCTTCTAAGAATTGCAATTATTGTCTGAGATACAGGACAGAATCTTAAATGTTTTCAAGAATTAGAGTTGGAACATTTCTAACCTTTTGGATACTTTACCTTTTCTCCAGTTTGTCTCTTTTTTTTACCGGAGTACTTGGAGTCAAGCGTTCCGACTTACTATTTCATTCAGATTATCATCGAGTTATTACTCAACTAACCACGTATAAAATTAATTTTTGGCGCACTCATACTCATCCTTTATTTATTCTTGTCTTTAATCCTCTAGGATTTTTACTCAAAAAAATAATTGGTTCTGGGGAAATTGTTGGCATACTATTTAGTACCTTTTTTGGAGCTGTGTGCGTTGTTTTAACCTTAGTTTTTTTCCAGAAACTGGGGTTTAAGCCTTTTCACGCCATTCTCTACTCAGCTATCTTAGGATTATCTACCTCTCATATATTTTTCAGCTCGGTTCCCGATACGTTTATTTTTGCTGCCTGTAGTCTGATTATTATTTATTTGCTGGCAGTTGCTTACCCAGGCAGCTTAATCTACATGGTTCCAGCAACTATTTTTGCGCTCGGCATGGTAATAAGTAACGTAGTGCAGGGGATTATTGCCTATTTTTTCAGCATCTATCAGGGTAGGTTTAATAAAAAAGTTTTTACAAAACTGATTATTTTCATCGGGTTAGTTTTGTCTGGTGCTATTGCTTTGAACCTCTTGCAGAAGTTGATATATCCAAGTGTCGATCTATTTTTTATTCCAGGAAGTTATTACTCTAAAGAGGGAGATTATGTAAATTTGCCCGATCAATCTAGCAGTATTTTTTCGAGAATCCTAAAATTGCTAGGATATATTTTTATATTCAATTTTATTGCCATTAAGCCGCATATATGGAGAACTATTGAAGATAACCCACCTTCTTGGGTAAAACTTAATTCTGCACCTGCACCTTGGGTGAACTTCGATCCTCCATCTATTACAGCACTTTATATACCAGGCATTATCGCTTTTTTGCTGTGGACAGTTTTACTCCTTTGGAGTCTTTATGCCTTTATTAAGTTTCGCGCCGATAAAATGCCGATAATGAGGAGTTTAATTTTTTGTATTTCATTTAATTTTTTACTACATAATATTTATGGAAAAGACTATGAGCTGTTCTTGTTTACTCCGAATTGGACTTTTTTAGTATTGAGTTGGATGGCTCTTTCTCTAAAATTCTATAGTCATGCAGAAGGGATTAGCTCAAAAGTATCAAATGCCTTGTTATTACTGTTTGTAATCACCCAACTTTTAAACAATGCACAATTCGTTGACACGTTAGTTTCCTTGTATCAACAATCAAATTTAAGCTTGAACAAAGTATAACGAGTTTCGTAGTCAAGATAGGGCATATTTAAGTATTGCGAATTTGCTGTAAGCTAGCTTGAACTGATTAAAGGAGTTAATAGGGCTAAAAAAGCGAACTAACAAAAATCTCAAATTCAAATCTAATCAAGGAGTATAGAAGAAGCATATGTATTTTTCGCTTATTTTAGTCAATTTACTGAACTATTGGCGAAGATTAAATCCTTTAACTCGAAACCTCTTGCTCTTTACGTTTGCTAATGTTGTCGTCGTTAATTTTATATTAATAACCCTGTTTTCTACAGAGTGGAAAGACCTAGGATTATCTAGAACTGAAATCTTCTTGCGGTACGGGCGAACCATCAATGATTCATGGGAACCCATGCTAGAAGCGTTCAACTATATTCAATCCGAGCATCAGCAATTATTATACTCTAAGGTTTTTTTTGAAGAACAAACAAAATTTCAGTATCCCCCTAGCTCTCTGCTAGTCTTCTATTTTCTAAAAACAAATGTAGTTGAGGAATTTCTAGGAAATATTGGATTATCCATATTTAATAATTTAAAATTTATTTCATGGAATTTTATTATTTTAACGATTTTTTTTGTTATTCAAATATTTAATTTAAGTTTAAAAAAATACAAATGGAAAGAAAACGTAGCCATATCCAGATTCGAGCGAATTGCTATCAATTTTTTCCTAGTTTGTTTAAGTTTGAGTTTTTACCCAGTAGTGAAAGCCTATACATTAGGGCAAATTCAGTGTTGGCTTAATGCTTTGTTTGCTGTGCTTTTTTGGTGTTGGATGACAGATAGGAAAAAAATCGCAGGCATTTTAGGAGGAATAATGTGCCTGATTAAGCCCCAGTATGCTCTGATTTTGATATGGGGAATTTTGCGTAAGCAATGGAGCTTTACTCTGGGATTTATCGCCACAAGCTTGCTTGGATTGATAGTTTCAATATCCTTAATCGGCTTTGCAGATCATGTTAACTACTTAAGCGTATTATCATTTATTTCCAAGCACGGCGAAACTTTTTTTACAAACCAATCAATTAATGGTGTTTTAAATAGATTGCTATTTAACGCTCCCATTCTTAACTTTAATCATAATTCTTTCCCGCCCTATAACCCTTGGGTTTACTTGGGAACAGTACTAAGTTCAATCGCTTTAATTTCAGCGGCTCTATTCTTGCCAATGCTAACGAGTGAGAAAGGAAGTATCACGGATTTCTCTATTATTGCATTAACCTCTACAATTGCTTCTCCAATTGCTTGGGAACATCATTATGGGATTCTTTTGCCAATTTATGCTTTTTTACTTCCTTATTTATTAACCAAAAAAGTATTAGGAAAGTTTACGATTTATTTCCTGGCTATAAGTTATTTCTTAACCAGTAATTATTTTGCGATCGCTAAGGATTTAGCGTACAAAAAAATAGCTTTTCTCCCCTTAAACATTTTTCTGTCTTATCTACTGGCTGGCGGTTTGATGGTTTTAGTATGTCTATACATTTTAAGGGGTACGAAATATGAGATAAATGAGAGTAACGATAACCCTCAAAATAACGTAGTTATGGAGTAGTAATAATTAGTAGTGAACTGCTGCAAATAACCTTTAAAATTATCAGAGCCTACTTAACATAACTAGTTATCAACGATTGTGCAACTTACCTGCGTATTTTTCTCGGATGCTCTTACCAAATTAGGAAGTTAGGTGAGAAATTGCCTTCTTTGCCAAATCTTTATATAAAAGAATGCATATTTATGGAGTCTTGATAGTTTATTAACGATTTTTCGACTAAAATCATTACGGAATAAGCGATTAAATTTTTTCTTATTTAATCTCGGCTTAAACTGGTACATCTAGATAAAAAAGCTACTCTCTGTGAGAATTACGAGGTTATTGCATGAAAGCAGCGCTGCTTACTGGAGGACTTGGTACTTAGGAGAGTAAAGTGGGTATTAAGTCCTAAAGGCGGAAATCATTGACTACATACAGATGCATCCACAGCTTGGGAATAAAAGTCATTTAAACCGTGGTGTTGTTGACTGTAGTATTTACTACAAGCTGGGTTACTGCAAAACTTCGTTTTGCAGTGAATCTTCCTAAAAAATTATTTCTATCAGAAAAAAGGTTTAAAAGCAAATGAAAATTCCCGGATTTCCTAGTGATAAACAAAATTCAACTAAGCTAGCTGATAATTCTATAAAATTTCCTTATATTAAAGCTTTAAGACCACGCCAGTGGACAAAAAATCTGATTGTTTTTGCAGCGCCCTTGTTTGCTTTCAGTATTAATCTGGAATCTTTGCTAGGCTCTTTACTGGCGTTTGCTTTGTTCTGTTTGACTTCGAGTAGCTTCTATCTACTCAATGACATTGCAGATGTAGAAGCTGACCGTCTACATCCAGTCAAGAGTAAGCGACCCATTGCCGCAGGCTTAGTCAGCGTACCAGTGGCGATGGTAATGGCAGTCTGTTTGCTGGGTACTGGTTTAATTGTCGGCTGGTTGCGATCGCCCTACTTGGGAGCAACCATCACCGCATACGCACTGCTGCAAATTGCCTACAACCTGCGGCTGAAGCGGACTGTGATTTTGGATATTATTGCGATCGCAATGGGTTTTGTCTTGCGAGCCTATGCAGGTGCTGCTGCAACAAACATTGTTTTATCCCCCTGGTTTCTCCTGTGTACTGCTATGCTGGCTTTGTTTCTGGGTGTGGAAAAGCGCAAAGCAGAACTGCGGCTATTGTCAATTAGAGGTGGCAAGACCCGGTCTGTACTGAAGCGCTACTCGTTGCCTCTACTCAGCCGCATGGAAAATACGGTGACAACCGGCGCAGTCATGACCTACGCGATCTGGAGTTCCGGACCTCAAGTTCGTGGAGCATCAACACCTTGGATGTTACTTACATTACCCTTTGTTTTATACGGGGTTTTTCGCTATCAGCTACTGAGCGATCCGCAAGAAATCGCTCGGAGAAGTGATATCGATGACGAAGGAGGACAAACTGAGCGTCCGGAGGAAATTTTATTAAAAGACGTGCCGATTCTCCTGACGGTACTCTCTTGGATCGTTACCAGCTTTGTCATTCTATTCCTGAAACGTCAAGGGCTAATCGAGTAATTTTTGAGTTGTTAGTCTCTGAACTTGTTGTGGCTGAACTTGTTGTGGCTGTGAGTGAAATGACCAAATGTTAAACCGAGTGTCTCTGTTCTTTTCCCGCTCTGTTAAACAAAAATCTAAAAAACCGGCTGTCAACCAGGGGCCTTACAGTTTTCCGAGAGAGGCGTACAGCTTGGCAGCCATAGAGCTTGACTGGCTAAAGCTTTGCGGAATTCAAGGGATTATTATCGATTTAGACAACACCATTGTTTCTGAAGACGATCGCTACGTGTCTCCTGGTGCCGAAGCTTGGATCGAACAGGCAAAATTACAAGGATTTCAATTTTTCATTCTCTCGAATGGCAAGCGCCGGTATCGGGTAAAAGCTTGGTCCCATCGTTTAGAGATTCCAGCAATCAACCCAGCCAAGAAACCCTTTCCTTTTGCCTTCCGTAAAGCCATCAAATATATGCGGCTTAAACCAAAACAAGTTGTCGTTATTGGTGATAGCCGTCATACAGATGTGTTAGGGGCATGGCTAAGCGGCTGTGCGAGCATCCAAGTTGCCACGCTTCCTCATCCCTTTCGATGGTGGGAAAAACTCCTGGGAAAACGAGTCCAAACACCGTGGCCTAACGACCGCGAGCTTTGGGATTTTGATTCTTTTTATTAAGCGATGGCTTAAGCAAGCTGAATATCCAAGAAAGTGTCGTTGTTTATGTTAGCTAATCTTCTATTTCCTTTTTTAATCTTGCTGACCGTTGGCTTAAATACTCTCGCACAAACATTGTTAAAATTGGGAGCCGGTCAAAATCCCTTAAATCTTTACTTGCTGGGTGGGATTTTAGTTTATGGTCTCAGTACAGTTTTCTATATTTTAGTTTTGGGGAAGTTTAATTTATCAGTTGCTTATCCAGTGGTGATTGGCTTAACGGTGGTAGCAACGACGATTGCCGGAGCAGTTATTCTCAGGGAGAAAGTTTCTCCGGTTGATTGGGTGGGAGTGGGATTGATGATCAGTGGAATTTGCGCGATCGCTTTTGGCAGATTGTCTTCAATAACATAGTTAGTATTCTATCGGCAACCTTCTAGGCTACTGCTCTAGCCTACAAGCTCGAATCGCAAAATTAGTCGATTTTGCGATTTTTTTGCTGTTTTTATGAGTTAAAAATTTAAAACTACTAGAGGATCAACTTTTTAAAGTTTTAATAAAGACCCTCTATTTGTTTACTGTATCTTTACAGATATCTCAGTATTTTCCGCTTAGAATATTTAATTAGAGAAAATTGATTTTTTCGACTAAGAATACATTTCTATTATACATGAATCTATCTAAAGGTATAGATTCATTTTCATGAAATAAAGAGGCGATCGCATGAAAGCAGTGATACTAGCTGGAGGGCTTGGAACTCGACTCACGGAAGAAACCACAATCAAACCAAAGCCGATGGTGGAAATTGGTGGACGACCTGTACTGTGGCATATTATGAAAATTTACGCAGCTTATGGAATCAACGATTTCATTATCTGCTGTGGTTATAAAGGCTACGTAATTAAGGAGTATTTTGCCAACTACTTCTTACATATGTCCGATGTCACGTTTGATATGCGGTTTAACCAAATGAATGTGCATTGTGGCTATGCCGAACCCTGGCGAGTCACGTTGGTAGATACCGGAGATCAAACGATGACCGGAGGACGCTTAAAGCGAGTTAGAGAGCATATTGGGAATCAAACCTTTTGCTTTACTTATGGAGATGGCGTAGCGAATGTCAATATTCAAGAGCTAATAGACTTTCATCGAGAGCAAAAGTGTTTAGCAACCTTGACTGCAACTCAGCCACCGGGACGTTTTGGAGCGATTTCTTTAGAACCCGATCAACATAAAATTACCACTTTTCGGGAGAAGCCTGAAGGGGATGGTGCTTGGATTAATGGGGGTTACTTTGTTCTAGAGCCGGAAGTCATTGATTATATTGAAGATGACTCGACAATTTGGGAGCAAGAACCCCTGAAAAAATTATCTCAAGATGGACATCTGGCTGCTTACAGACATCCTGGTTTTTGGCAACCAATGGATACTTTACGAGATAAGAACTACCTAGAAGAACTTTGGAAGAGTGGGAATGCTCCTTGGAAAGTTTGGTAACAAATTTTTAGGATAAACACTCATCCATTTCAGTTGCAGGGGCAAAAATTCTTATGTATGATTTTGCAATTATTGGCGGCGGGATTGTTGGACTTTCTACAGCAATGGCTTTGGGCAAACGCTATCCCTCTGCCCGTATAGTGGTGCTGGAAAAAGAGAGCCAGTGGGCGTATCATCAAACCGGCAATAATAGTGGCGTGATTCACGCTGGCATTTATTACAAACCAGGAAGTTTCAAAGCTAAATTTTGCCGAGAAGGAAGCCGCTCAATGGTAGAATTCTGCCGAGAGCATGGCATTGCACACGAAGTCTGCGGCAAAGTAATTGTGGCAACGGAGGAAAAAGAGCTGCCACGGTTAGAAAGCCTCTATCAACGCGGCTTGGAAAATGGGTTAAAAATTAGCAAGATTAGTGCAGAGGAAGTCAAAGAAATTGAACCTCATGTCGCCTGTATCGCGGGTATTCGGGTGTACGCAACCGGGATTGCCGATTACAAGCAGGTGGCTCGGAAATATGCTGAGCTAGTTGAAGCCCAAGGTGGAGAACTTCGCCTCAATACCAAAGTTGAGAAAATTGTTGGAACGGGCGAGAATCAGGTACTTGAGACAAATAACGGCACGTTTGAAACGCACTTTGTCATCAATTGTGCCGGACTGCATAGCGATCGCGTTGCCAAATTAGGAAACGTCGATCCACAAGCGAAAATCGTCCCTTTCCGGGGAGAATACTACGAACTCACGCCACAAAAACGCTATCTCGTCAAAACCCTGATTTATCCGGTTCCTAACCCAGATTTTCCCTTCCTAGGCGTTCATTTCACCCGGATGATTGATGGAAGCGTCCACGCAGGACCCAATGCTGTTCTCAGCCTCAAGCGTGAAGGCTACAAAAAGACAGACTTTAATCTGCGGGATTTTGCGGAAGTGATGACTTATCCCGGTTTCTGGAAATTGGCAGCAAAACACGCCGACGAAGGCATTCAGGAAATTATTCGTTCCTTCAGTAAAGCCGCCTTTGTGCGTAGCTTGCAAAGGCTGATTCCGGAAGTGCAGTCGGATGACCTAATTCCCACCCACGCTGGGGTTCGCGCTCAAGCTTTGATGAACGATGGCAAGTTAGTAGACGACTTTTTAATTGTTAAAGGCGATCGCTCCGTCCACGTTTGCAATGCGCCTTCCCCCGCGGCTACCTCTTCCCTGGAAATTGGCAAAGCAATCGTAGAGCAAATTCCGGAACCCCAACCCCTACAAACAACTGTTAGCGTTTAGGAATTGAACGAATGAAAGTATTAGTAACAGGAACAGAAGGCTATCTCGGCTCGTTACTCGCGCCCCTTTTGATGAAACGCGGACACGAAGTGATTGGGGTAGACACCGGCTTCTACAAAGTAGGTTGGCTGTATAACGCCACCGATTTAACTGCCAAAACTCTCAACAAAGATTTGCGGCACATCACACCAGAAGACTTAGAGGGTGTCGAGGCAATCGTTCACATGGCAGAACTTTCCAACGACCCCGCCGGACAACTCTCACCCAATATCACCTACGACATTAACCATAAAGGTTCAGTTCGCCTTGCCAATCTAGCGAAGGCAGCGGGGGTGCGGCGCTTCGTTTATATGTCTTCTTGCAGCGTCTACGGCGTCGCCACAAAAGATGATGTGACTGAAGAATCTCCCGTCAATCCCCAAACTGCTTATGCAGAATGTAAAACCTTCGTAGAAAGAGATGTCAAACCACTCGCCGATGACAATTTTTCTCCGACCTTTCTGCGAAATGCCACCGCTTTTGGGGCATCCCCCAGAATGCGTTTTGATATTGTTTTAAACAACTTGGCGGGCTTAGCTTGGACAACGAAAGAAATCAAAATGACCAGCGACGGAACTCCCTGGCGTCCGTTGGTTCACGCCCTTGATATCTGTAAGGCAATTATCTGCACCCTAGAAGCGCCCCGTGACATTGTTCACAACCAAATTTTTAACGTCGGGGACACCGCTCATAACTATCGAGTTAAAGAAATTGCGGAAATTATTGCCTCAGTCTTCCAAGGATGCCAGTTAACCTTTGGAGAAAATGGCTCGGACAACCGCAGCTATCGAGTTTCTTTCGAGAAGATTAACAAAACCCTACCGGGATTTAAGTGTGAATGGGATGCCCGACGGGGTGCCCAGCAGTTATTCGATTTGTTCAAGCAGATTGATCTGACTGAAGACATCTTCTTGTTCAGAGGGTTCACTCGCTTGAAGCAGCTAGAGTACCTGATTCGCACTCAACAAATTGATCGAGATTTTTTCTGGAGTAAGGAGTTATTAAATCATGGCGATCGCTAAGTGTCGTTTTTGCAGCAAATCCCTTGAGCATACCTTTGCCGATCTAGGGATGTCACCCATTGCCAATGACTACCTAACACCAGAACAGCTGCGTCGGGCAGAAAAAAGCTACCCACTTCATGCCTATGTTTGCGAAAGTTGCCTTTTGGTGCAGCTAGAAGAGTTTGAATCTCCCGATCATATCTTTGGGGATGGAGACTACGCTTACTTTTCTTCTTACTCAGACAGTTGGTTGCGTCATGCCAAAGCTTACACGGACTTGATGGTAGAAAGGTTTGGGTTTGACAAAAATCATCAAGTCATTGAAATTGCTAGTAATGACGGCTACCTGTTGCAGTATTTCCATGAAAAGGGAATCCCGGTTTTAGGAATCGAACCAGCGGCAAATGTAGCAAAAGTCGCAGAGGAAAAAGGAATTCCCAGCTTAGTCAAGTTCTTTGGGGTGGAAACAGCTAAGGAACTGGCAGCAGAGGGGAAGCAAGCCAATCTGTTGTTGGGCAACAACGTCCTCGCCCACGTTCCGGATGTGAATGATTTTGTAGCGGGAATGAAGATAGCCTTGAAGCCAGATGGCATCTTGACAATGGAATTTCCCCATTTGTTACAGCTGATGCAGCAAAATCAGTTTGACACAATTTATCATGAGCATTTTTCCTACTTCTCCTTCTTAACCGTCGAAAAAATCTTTGCCGCTCACGGTTTGACCTTATTTGATGTCGAAGAAATCCCGACTCACGGCGGTTCGCTGCGAATTTACGGCAAGCATGACAATGCGGCTGAGCCAGCCATGAGCGCTCGCGTCAATCAATTAAAATCCAAGGAAACTCAGGCAGGCTTAGATAAGATAGACACCTATCTGACCTTTGGAGAAAAAGTCAAAGAAACCAAGCGCAAGCTACTGACTTTTTTGATTGAAGCGAAACAACAGGGGAAAGCGATCGCAGGGTATGGTGCCCCAGCCAAAGGCAATACCCTCCTAAATTATTGTGGAGTTCGCACAGACTTTGTTGATTTTACGGTAGATCGCAGCCCTCACAAGCAAGGAACCTTTCTACCCGGCACTCATATCCCCGTCCTCAACCCCGACGAAATCCGCGAAAAACAGCCTGACTACCTGCTAATTTTGCCTTGGAACCTCAAAGAGGAAATTATGCAGCAGATGGCATTTATTCGAGAGTGGGGAGGCAAATTTGTAGTCCCAATTCCAGAAGTGCAAGTTTACCTATGATATTCACCGAAACCAAACTCAAGGGTGCCTTTATTATTGACATAGAGCAACGAGAAGATAATCGAGGATTATTTGCTCGGACTTTTTGTGCCAATGAATTTGCAGATCGTGGATTAAAGCCAAACGTTGCCCAATGCAACCTATCCGTGAACTACAAAAAAGGGACGTTGCGGGGTATGCATTATCAAGCAGCCCCCGCCAGCGAAACAAAATTAGTTCGCTGTACCCGTGGTGCCATATACGATGCAATCGTCGATATGCGTCCAGAATCGCCCACGTATTTGTGTCATGTTGGCATCGAACTAACCGCTGAAAACCGACGTGCCCTGTATATTCCTGAAATGTTTGCCCACGGTTTCCAAACCCTAACCGATGACGCCGAAGTGGTATATCAGATGAGCGAGTTTTATACACCAGGGTATGAGCGCGGGCTGCACTATGACGACCCCATCCTGGGGATTGAATGGCCCTTACCCGTCAGTGAAATTTCCGAAAAAGATTTATCCTGGCCTTTGTTCAGCTCTTATGTTCTTGTCGGGGCATAATTTTTTTCTAACTATTGAGCGAGTTGTTCGATACAGAACTACCCGCTCAATGTTTGGATAATGTAGAGTGAATGGAGCGCTACAACCCTTAAGGAAATAGCAAAGTGAACACAATCTTTTTCGATTCTGATGTTAACGATGAGGTGAGGCGAAAACATCTTTTCAACGGACAGATTTTCGTCTTCTCACCCCGTCCAAGTGCGATCGCGCTGTGCGAATTAGCTCGCGAACTTACCCAAGAAGCGTTTGGTTCTCTAGATCCACGAGAAGCACAATTTAGCCTCCCCGTCGAAAAGTTTGTGGAGATTGTCGCTCCGCTCAAGCCCAGATTTATCCATCACCCCAAGTCAAAGCAGCTGATTCGGGAACTGCTAGAGGATCTTGGCTGCGAAATGAACAAAACCTATTTCGACGTTCCGCGCATGAGGGTTGTGTGTGATGGCACCTACCTCAACGCAGGGGTTGCTTATCCGCTGCACCCGCATCGTGACACCTGGTACGCTGCTCCCCTCTGCCAGATGAACTGGTGGCTTCCCATCTACGACTATGAATCCGAGAGTTCGATGGCATTTCAGCCCCGCTACTGGAGCCAGCCAGTAAAAAATGGCTCTAGCGAGTACAACCACTATGAGTGGAACCGGGAAGGGCGGAAAAACGCCGCCCAGCACATCAAGAAAGATACCCGGAAGCAGCCCCGCCCATTAGAACACGTCGATCTCGATCCGCAGATCCGAGTCGTTACCAAACCAGGCGGAATCATCCTCTTCTCTGGCGCACAGCTGCATTGGACAGTGCCCAACACCTCCGGACGTACGCGCTTTAGCATCGACTTCAGAACCGTACACCTCGACGATGTTATCGCTAAGGACGGCGCACCGAATCTCGACTCCGCGCCTCAGGGCACTACGCTCAGAGAACTCATGCGGGGTAGCGATCTCGCTCGCATTCCTGATGACATCATTGCGCTCTACGAGAACGAGCCACCACCCAGTGAGGAGGGGCTTGTGTTCCAACCTCCGGCGGAAGTCCTAAACTCTGTTCGTTAGAAGTTAACGAGCATTCAGCGAACACTTCCAGATCCAGATGATGCCCTCTTCGGTTTAGGATCTCCCCCAATCCCTTGTTAAAAGGCAATTGGGGGGATCTCCGAGAGCTGAAATGACCGACTCAGATGTATTGCCATCTGATGCAGCAACTAACAATCCTGTAAAGGTCGCTAAAATCAGTGCTAACTTTACGGATGCTGAAGCTAGTATTAAGGACGTTCGAGTTGCCCTTGATTTTTTGCAAAAGAGGCTTAAAGCTGTGAACCTCACCGATCTAAAGAGAGTTCTTAACCCTGATGATATTGGCAACGAGATGTACCAGGTGATCTCAAAGCTATATCCGATTTGCCGCAGTATTACAGGAAATGGCTTTCGAGAAACTCTCAAGATTATTCAAGAACTCATTCCTTTAGAAATTCACGAGGTTCCGACGGGAACGGAAGTGTTCGACTGGACGGTTCCGAAGGAGTGGAATATTAAAGATGCCTACATCAAAAATTCCCAAGGTGAGCGAGTTGTAGACTTCCAAAAATCCAACTTGCACGTTGTCAATTACAGCGTGCCGGTTCGGAAAAAAATGCCCTTCCAGGAACTGAAAGAACACCTGTTTACCCTACCAGACACTCCTGAGTGGATTCCTTATCGGACTTCTTATTATAAAGAAACTTGGGGTTTTTGTTTGAGCCACAAGCAATTTTTAGAACTAAAAGATGAAGAGTATGAAGTCTGCATTGATTCATCTTTAGAACCAGGAAGCCTGACTTATGGCGAGTATTACATCAAGGGAGAAAGCCCAGACGAAGTTTTAATCTCCTGCCATGCTTGTCATCCATCTCTGTGTGACGATAATCTATCGGGCATCGCTCTAAGTGCCTATTTAGCAAAACATCTCAGCTCGATTTCTCTGAGATACTCTTACCGATTTCTATTTATTCCGGGAACGATTGGTTCCATTACTTGGCTGTGTTTAAATGAAGCCCAAGCCCAAAAAATTAAACACGGATTGGTACTAACATGTGTGGGAGATCCAGGCAAAGTTACTTATAAGAGAAGCCGCCAAGGTGATGCCCAAATCGATAGAGCCAGCCTTCACGTTTTAAAGCATTCGGGGCAAGAGCATGAGATTATAGATTTCTTCCCCTATGGCTACGATGAGCGGCAGTATTGTTCGCCGGGGTTCAATCTGGCTGTGGGTTGTTTTATGCGATCGCAGCACGGTGAGTTTCCCGAATACCACACATCGGCAGATAATCTAGATTTTGTGCAACCGCAATATCTGGCTGACTCCTTCTCTAAATGTTTGTCAATTTTCCACGTTTTGGAAGGCAATGGGACTTACTTAAATCAAAATCCTAAATGCGAGCCGAGACTGGGAAAAAGGGGTCTATATAAAGGAATTGGCGGGCAGAAAGAGGGGGCACTGAATGAAATGGCAATTTTGTGGGTTTTGAATTTAGCCGATGGCAATCATACCTTGCTAGACATAGCAGACAGGTCGGGTTTAGCATTTGATGAGATTAAAAGAGCAGCAGATGCTTTACTAGAACATGATTTATTGAAAGAGTGTTTGAAATCAGCAGCCGTCGGCTGAGATTAATCTAAATCCTTGCATCCAAAATTGAATGTCAGCCTTAAAAGACCAAATTGCAGTTGTAACGGGAGCGAGTAGCGGAATTGGCAAAGCGATCGCTCTCGGTTTGGCAGAGCAACGAGTCACGCTTTGCCTGGTGGGACGTAATTTAGAAGCGCTAGAGGCAGTTGCCGAAACTGCTAAAGCAACTGCATCCAAAGTTCTGCTGTATCAAGTTGATCTGACACTAGACGAAGACATTCAGCAGCTAAAAACTCGTCTTGAGCAAGATGTAGGAGAGATTGATCTGCTCGTTCATAGTGCTGGTGTCATCACTTTAGGACACATGAAAACCGCCTCTCTGGAAGACTTTGACTGGCAGTACCGCGTCAATGTTCGCGCTCCTTATGCGCTGACACAAGCTTTGCTCAGTGCGATCGCACTTCGTCAGGGTCAGATCGCGTTCATCAACTCGACCGTGGGTTTGAATGCTAGAGGCGGTGTGGGACAATATGCTGCAACCAAGCACGCACTGAAAGCGATCGCTGACAGCCTGCGAGAAGAAGTCAACGCAGATGGCGTGCGCGTTCTCAGCATCTACCCCGGACGCACTGCTAGTCCCATGCAAGCATCGGTTCAAGAGATAGAAGGTAGAGAATATCATCCAGAACGACTTCTGCAACCAGAAGATGTAGCCGCCGTGGTACTCAATGCCCTCAGTTTGCCCCGCACCGCCGAAGTAACTGACATCAACATTCGACCTTTGAGAAAAGCTTAAATTTCCTTCAGGTTCATAGAATCAAAGACACATTTGGGTAATAACCAAAGGCTTAATAGGCGTCATAATCCTCAACTTTATGTTTTCACGAGCTGAGATATCATTTGTCTGACCTTATCTTCAGAACTTTTTATAGCATTTATAGGAGTTAAATCAGGTTTTCTATGAAAAATTACTTGATTTTCATTCTTTTAATCTTAGGGGCAGTTGGGCTAAATAGCCTTGCTGATAAATACTTAAAAAAGCGATGGAATTTATGGTTAGGCTATGGATTCCCTGTCTTACTTATGATGCTATTTTTATGGAATATTTCTAATCCACCTGCACAAAATTTATTTGCTGACTTTGACAAAGCTTATTACCCAGCGGGTCGTCTTGTACTAGAAAATCCCCCAGATTTATACCTACCAGATAAAAATTGCTTAGGACAACCTGATTGTCCGGCTGGGACTTTTGTAAATATTCCAATAATTGCCTATTTATTTACTCCTTTTTCATTGTTAAGTAAGCAAAATGCCCACATTTTGCTGATGTTTTTAAGTGGCATTGCGATTCTCTTCACTTACTATTTACTAATCAAGCTAGGCGAACTAACAACCGAAAAACAAAAAATCGCCCTACTCGGACTATTTGCGATCAATGGTCCTCTTTATTACAATTTGCGAGAAGGAAATTCGACTCATTTTGTCTTGTTGTTGCTAATCGCAGCTTTTTTTTGCATCCAGGCTAAACGCGAAATTTGGACGGGTGCGCTCTTAGCGATCGCTGCTTTGATTAAAATTCCCTTGTTCCTTTTTGGTGTTTACTTTGTAATGAGAAGTCGATGGCGAGTAGTGGCGGGGTTTAGTGCAGCGCTACTGGCAATTGTCGGAGCATCAATCCTTTTGTTCGGAGTCGATTTACATCAGACTTGGTTTGAGATGTGCATTCAGCCTTACGCTGGAAAGCCAATCGCCGCCTACAACAGTCAGTCACTCGATAGCTTCTTAGCTCGTTTGCTAACTGATGGGGGTCTTACCAAGTGGCTGCCTCTAGAGGTAGGATTGGGGTTCAAACTGGTGCGGTACGCATTGCTCTCACTGCTGTTTGGTGCGACTATTTGGATTTGCTGGCGCTCAAAAAAACCTGTCACATTAGAAGAAGAAAATTTAGAGCTTTCTGTTGTCCTTTGTTTAGCACTGCTTACAAGTCCTATCTCTTGGACTCACTACTATCTATTGTTACTACTACCTTTATCTCTCTATCTAGGTAAAAAACTAGCAGTCCCTAATAAACGGCTTTGGTCTAGCCTAATAATATTAGGCATTTTATTGATATCGTTGCCTGTTACCTATACTCTGGCTTACTTCAAACCAGCAAATGCTCAATTTCTTAGTTTTTTAGTATCCAGGGTATTTATCTCTCATTACTTCTTCGGCGGCATCTTACTACTGGGAGTCTTATTGGCTGCTCGACGGCAGAATTCAAAACGCTTTCAGCAATCTCAAAGTAGTCTTGGTTCTCTGTAACCCTGCTTTGTGACCATGCTTTATGGCATTAATTCTTAAGGTTTCAGTATGATTCTTTTTGTTATACCGCTCAAAAGTCAGCAATCTTCAAATTCTTGGGAGCGCGTTCTTAAGTTATTTGAAAGATGTATCAAGTCAATCTGCAATCAAACTTCACCAGATTTTAGGGTGATTGTTGTTTGTCATAAAAATCCACATATTGACTTTAATCATCCTCAGATCACATACATTGAAGTAGATTTACCACCGCCAAATCCAACTTTAAAAGCTGCGGCTTTGGAGAAATGTAAAGATCCAGATTTGACATTTAAGCGTCTGGACAAGTTGCGAAAGGTTCTGACGGGATTTATCTATGCTCAACAGCTAAAGCCATCTTATATAATGACCGTTGATGCCGATGACTGTGTAAGTAAGCATTTGGCAGAATTTGTCAATCAGCATCCACAATCTAATGGATGGTTTGTAGATAAGGGCTATGTATGTTAGGAGGATAGCCAACTCATATATTACAAAAAATATGCCTTCAATAGATCGTGTGGAAGCGGCCGGATTGTCCGCTATGATTTGTATGATTTGCCTGAAAAGGTGGAAGATGCCAATCTAGCTTTCCTTATCCATATTGATTCTCATAAATCAATTGAACTCAAGAAAGGAGTAAGACTCAAGCAATTGCCTTTTGAAGGTGCTGTTTATATTATTGGAAATGGAGAAAATCTCTATCCAACAGGTTTCGACACTTTATTTGGTGCTAAGGCGGGAATCACGTTAAGCCTCCGATCTCGGATAAGAGAAGCCTTCAATTATCGATTTATAACGAAATCAATTCGTAGCGAATTTGGCTTGTATAAACTGAATTAGAAATTACGTCTAATGTGAATTAGACAAAGGAACGGGAGAGATTGAGAATCAAAGTACCACCGATGAAACTCATCTCTCCGATGACTAGCATAGACTTTCCTAACTTGATGATTGTCGTTTTCGTATTAGTTGACGATTGGTATCAACGGCAGATTGCACCACTTCAGATGGCTCATCCGGGTGTGCGTCCTCGGTTTAGTGACAGCGAGATGCTGACCCTAGCCTTGTTGATGGACTATTTGCCATTTCCGGGAGAAACGCAATTCCTCGGTTTCATCCGTGCCAATTACGCCAGTTGGTTTCCCCATCTGTTAGACCAGAGCCAGTTTAACCGCCGCTTAAGACAACTTGATGGGATGCTAGAACAGTTGCGACGCAGTTGGGTGGTGGAGTTGGGCGGAGTGGGTGAAACTCACCTGTTGATAGACACCAAGCCACTGCCTGTCTTGGGACTCAAGCGTGACAAAACCAGAAGTGACTTTTCCGGCAATGCGGCTCCTGGCTATTGTGCAGCACGGCAAATGTACTACTTTGGGTACAAATTGACCTTGCTCACTACCTGGAATGGCATCCCAATTGCCTACGATTTGGTTCCTGCCAACACCGATGAACGGGTTGCTGTTGAGTCTTTATTTGACTCGATTCGCGGTTGCACCATCTACGGCGATAAAGGCTTTATCGATGCCGATTGGCAGCATCAACTGTACCAGCACACGGGCAATCAAGTATGGACTCTACAACGCCAGAATCAGAAACAGCAGCATCCCACTTGCCTGAATCGTTTCATCTGCCGAGTCCGCCAACGCATTGAAGGGGTATTTCATGAAATTCAAAATACCGGGCGCAATCCGGAACGCCTCTTGAACAAAACCATTGCTGGCTTTTGTGTTCACATTGCCGCTAAATTGGCAAGTCATACCTTACGATTGTTACTCAAACGGCGCTTTGCCATTGATGTGTTAACTTTTCGTCAAGCTGGTGCTTGTTCCTCATAATTCACATTAAGCGTAAATTATAAATAAGCCTTGCAAGGAAAAATAGTTATAAAGCAATTTATTCATTTGATAGGTTGCGCGATCGCATCACTTCTTTTTCGCAGACGTCCCAAAAATAGAGAATAATATTCACTAATCCTAATATTTTGCTTCCATCTTCTAAAATAACTGGAGTTCCTTCACCCTTAATAGGCAATAAGTCTGCCATACCTGAGATTATAAATAAACTAAAACCGACTAGCAACAGAATATAGGGTGTTGATAATATTCTGCGCCAAAATGCAACGATATAGCTCACTAAACCAAGACCGTATAGGGAATACATAATCACCTTTGGGATACCCACTAATAAATCCAGCGTCAAAGTGAGCCGAAATATATCATCCAATAGAAAAATAGTCAGCGCGATCGCAGAGAAGAGGATAAAGGGATCGCCTTTGTGACTATGACGAATTCTTTTTAGTAAGGTAAAGCTAAATATACAGATCGTTAAAGAGATGCACCAGAGGATTTCTGAAAAGTGAGTGAAAAGAGCCAGGTAAGGGATGTCTTTACGAAAAGGTTCAGCAAATAGAAGTTTTATGAAATTAACTCTGGCATAGTAGTCTGAACCGTAGTAGGTGCCTGCCATTTTGACATAGACTGTCATTCCCAGAAACAGTAACAGCACTAGACCATTAAGAACAAGAACGGAGCGGTCTTCTAGGATTTGCTTTTTGATGTCTTGCCAGATTTTTTTTATTTTTAAATTACGCATTTTTATTCAAGCTTGTTCTATTAATTTTATACTGGAAAAATGCAATAAACTTAAATTCTTAATTTATTGTACATTTTTATGTATTTGAGTACAAATAATTTTGAGCGAACAAGTCTAGAGAACCGCCTAATCTCTTTAATTTATCTCCGGACTGAAGCTTTCTGTACTTCAAGGAATACAGCAGACGAATAGATAGCTTGAGCAGCTAAAAAGAGTTGGAGCCACAAAGGGTTGGGGAGACAATCAAGCGAAATTCTGTAATCTAGTCATTGGGTCAGCTTAAGTTATGTTCGTTTTATCGTTACTGTTTATTTTTACATTAGGCTTAGTATGCTTCAACCTAAAATATTTAAAGGATCGTTAGGTTATTGTCTTTAGCTCCGGCTTGGGAACCACGTTAAGAAAGTCGGTGTAGTAATTGACAGCTTCTCCTATGACTGCTGTTATATGTCTGAGCTTTTAGGGAACGCTAAAATATAACCTCAATGAGGTAAGTCTTTCAGTTTGGTTTCGGTACAGTTTTTGTCTTGGATTAAGGTAATAAAGAGAAGGAGTAACTATCTATGGCAACGAGCATCATGCAGCGTAATAATGTCCAGATGCTGGGTGATGGCAGCCAGACAATCATCTTTGCCCACGGTTTTGGCTCGGATCAGACGGCTTGGCGACATCAGGTAGCAGCCTTCGCGCCTAATTTTCGCATTGTGCTGTTCGACCATGTAGGGGGAGGTAAGTCAGATTTTTCTGCCTATAGTCCGCGCCGCTACAGCAGCTTATACAGCTATGCTGAGGATTTGCTGGATTTATGTGCCGAGTTAAAGTTAACCAAGAGCATCTTGGTGGGGCACTCGGTCAGTGGGATGGTTAGTTTACTGGCAGCATTAGTCGAGCCTGATTGCTTCAGCCAACTGATCTTTCTGGATGCGTCCCCCCGTTATCTCAACGATGACGGATATGTTGGTGGCTTCGAGCAGTCTGACTTAGATACACTCTATGCAGCCATGTCAACCAACTACTATGCTTGGGCTAGCGGTTTTGCGCCGATCGCAATGGCTACTCAGGATAAACCTGAATTGGCAGCGGAGTTTGCTAATACGCTAGCCGCTATCCGTCCAGATATCGCGCAAGCGGTCGCTAAAGTGATTTTCCAGTCTGACCACCGAGATGATTTACCACGATTGAATGTACCGACTGTGATTTTACAGGCAAGCGATGATATTGCGGTACCGCCTGAAGTTGGTCAGTACATGGCAGATAAAATTCCTCAAGGTAAGCTGATGAATATCGCTGCTAGAGGACACTTACCGCATATCAGCGCTCCCGACGTGGTAACGAGTGCAATTGCCCAATGTATCGCCGCTTAAACTTAAATCTACTTCGATCGCGGTTGCTGCTTTGTCCTCCTGACCGACTACCGACCTTTAGAGCCGTCCTAATCTGGCTAACCCTCTTTTTCGTAGGACTGGGCGTGCTGGATGGATGGAAGCCTATGCAGATGGTCGCCCCAGTCATCTTGACAATATGCACGCTACTGCCCCTACCAGCGGTGCAAGTCGCACCCGCCGCAGGGCTTTGTATTCTGTTGTTGGGACTGCTACATGGCGATTGGCGGCTAACCCGCCAGTCACTTGAGCTGGGCAGTGTGGCTGTGTTCGGAACATTTGTAGGCTCTTTTCTGCGGGGAATCGAGTGGCGGTTGGCGTCCCAATCGGTGCTGAGTACTCTTACTAATACCGATACCAGAAATTCTCCCGATATACCGATCCGGCAAGCCCTGATCTTACTGCGGGAGTTTGTTTGTGCCGACGCAGCGATCGCGCTACGCCAACTTGATGATGTCACCGCTGAAGCCTTGGTGTGTATTCCCCAGCAGGCGCTGCCAGATCAACTGACAACGCCCACCTTGTTTGAGAAAGCGATCGCTCAAAATCGCTGTCTCTACTATCCAAACTACCCTGCTACTCCCGGTGCTTCTCATGTCTTGGTCGCTAAAGGGACTCAATCCCTCGCCATCCTTCCATTTCAGTATCCCGGTAGGGGCACGACTTTATCAGCGCCCCATAGCGGTGCAATTTTGCTGATCTGGCATCGCCAGACCAACATCTCCCCACGTCTGCGCCAATTTATTGAGTCGCTACTTGGCGAGTTACGCACCCTTCTACAGTTCAGCGATACCACCTTGCGGCTGGAGAATCTACAAGCCCGCTTCGGTGCCATGTTAGAGACAATCCATCAGGGAGTGGTATTTGTAGATGAAAGTGGGGAGCAAGGGTGGATCAATCAAGCCGCTGCCGAGCAACTGGGACTCACCCCAGGAGCTGTAGAACCCCCCGTGCTAGCTCAGGCGATGGCATTGCTACGCACGAGCGCTGATAATCAACAGGAAATCGTGGCGCAGGCAGCAAAGTTTTTTTCCCAACCTCAAGCAGTCATTCGCAATTGGATCTGGGTGTTCAAAGGCGACACGCCAAAAACCCTGAGTATCTCTAGCACGGCGACGCGGGTACACGACGTGCCCGGTCGCCTCTGGATATTCGATGATATTACCGAGCGATATTTCGCGCAACTGGCACTCGTCGAGCGTACTCAGGAGTTATCCCAGGCGAATTTGGAACTGGAAAAGGCAAAAGCAGCGGCTGAAGCAGCGACTCGCATTAAGAGCCAATTCCTCGCCAATATGAGCCACGAAATCCGCACCCCGATGAATGCAATTATCGGCATGACGGGACTGCTACTCAACACTGAGTTAACTCCTCAGCAGCGAGATTTTGTGGAAACCACCCAAAGCAGTGGCGATGCATTGCTAACGCTAATCAACGACATTCTTGACCTTTCTAAAATTGAGTCAGGCAAGCTGGAATTAGAAAAGCATTCTTTTAATTTGCGAGTTTGTGTTGAAGAAGCCCTCGATTTATTAGCTTTCAAAGCAGCCGAAAAAAATCTGGAATTAGCATATTTAATTCATCCAGGAACCCCACTCTCGATTGTGGGAGATGCCAGCCGGTTGCGCCAAATTTTAGTAAATTTGCTTAGTAATGCGGTCAAGTTTACTCAAACTGGAGAGGTAATTGTATCGGTCAGTGCAAACGAGGCGATCGCTCAGGAAGAATCGGAAATCAGTCACGAGCCAACCCACGCATTGCCCGATTACCAAATCCAATTTGCGGTTAAAGACACCGGCATTGGGATTCCCGCCAACCGGATAGACCGCCTGTTCAAATCTTTCAGTCAAGTCGATGCTTCCACAACTCGCCAGTATGGGGGAACCGGGTTGGGACTCGCGATTAGCAATCATCTGAGCGAAATGATGGGCGGTCAGATGTGGGTCGAGAGTATGGGAGCGATCGCGGGAAATCCTCCTTCTAACTGGCAACCTACAATAAAAAAAGCTCCGGGTGCAAAGAGCAACCCTGAATTTCATTCTCCCCTTCAAGAAGGCGAAAGCGTTGCGGCAAAACCGCTAGGGCCTACATCCCCTGCTACGCTCTCGGTCGCTAACAGCCCTCATCCAGACGTAGGCTCTACTTTTTATTTCACCATTGTTGCGGCATCAGCTCCCAATGTCTCTGCGATCGCTTCTCAAAATCCTCAACCTCAGTTAGATGAAAAGCGGCTCCTAATCGTGGATGATAACGCTACAAATCGCCAAATATTGACGCTACAAGCCCAATCTTGGGGAATGCTGACTTGGGCGGCTGAATCTGGTTTTGAAGCCCTCGACTGGTTGAACTTAGGGGAACCGTTTGATATCGCCATTCTGGATATGCAAATGCCACACATGGATGGTCTGACTTTAGCGGCTAAAATCCGTCAGCTGCCTAACTATGAAAAATTACCCTTAATTGTGTTGACCTCCATCGACAGGCCAGAAAGGAGTCATGATGTCCAAGCCGTCGATTTCGCGGCATTCCTCACCAAACCCGTTAAACAATCCCATCTCTATAATGTCTTGAGCCATATCTTGGGCGAACAGCCGATCCCGGTGAAACCCTCGCGCCCAAATCTACCGGCAATCAATCCCCAACGAGGGGTACAATTTCCCCTGCGGATTCTGTTAGCAGAAGACAATATTGTGAATCAAAAGGTAGCCTTGTATTTACTATCACAGATGGGCTATCGAGCAGATATTGCCAGTAATGGATTAGAAGTGCTAGAAGCTCTACATCGCCAATCCTATGACGTGGTACTGATGGATGTGCAGATGCCAGAAATGGATGGATTGACAGCGACTCGCCGCATCATTGGGGAATGGTTGCCTGCTTCTCGTCCCCGCATCATTGCCATGACAGCGAATGCGATGCAAGGAGATCGAGAAGAATGTCTCAAGGCAGGCATGGATGACTACCTAAGCAAACCGATCCGAACCGAGGAACTCATCCAAGCTTTGAGCAAGTGTCAGCCTTTAAGCGAGGCTGAGAAACCAGGATTGTTAGCGAAGCAGCACGTTAGCGAAGCCAAGAGCGATCGCGCCTTAGTCCAGACTGAGGCAGAAATAGACAGTTTAGTGCAGACTGAGGCAGAAATAGACAGTAGAAGAATTCCCCCCGTCATCCCGTCACCCCCTCACCCCTCTCTTCCGACTCCCCAACTCAGTCCTCAGTCCTCTGTCCTCAGTCCTTCTATCGACAGTGGGAGAATTCCCCCCGTCATCCCGTCACCCCCTCACCCCTCCCTTCCGACTCCCCAACTCAGTCCTCAGCCCTCTGTCCTCAGCACTTCTATTGATGCCAAAGTGTTGCAATCATTTCGCAAAATGGTCGGTGAAGATGCCGAGGCGATTTTAGGAGAGATGATCGATTGCTACCTCGACGATGCGCCAAAACTCTTAGAAGCGATCGCGATCGCAGTTGCCCAAGCAAATGCACCCCAGTTGCAACGCACCGCTCACACCCTCAAGTCAAGCAGTGCCACCCTAGGTGCCACAACCCTCGCCCAACTCTGTAAAGAGTTAGAAATCATGGCTCGGACTGGAAATATTCAAAATGCATTAGACAAATTGCCGCAGCTTGAAGCTGAGTATGAACAAGTTAAGGCGGATTTGCACTCTCAACGCCAGCCAAATTAGCTATGAACACCACCGACGCTAATCAACATACTCCCCTCATCCTCGTCGTAGATGACGACAAATTCATGCGGCTTCAACTTCGCCGAGCGATGGAACAAGCCGGATACGAGGTAGCAGAAGCAAGCGACGGAGAGGAAGGTTTAGCCGCCTACACGCGCCTACACCCAGATATTGTGCTGCTGGATGCCATGATGCCAGTGATGGATGGTTTTACCTGCTGTCATCTATTGCGTACCCTTCCAGAGGGTGATTCTCGTGGAGAGAAGTTTGGCGATTCTCCTACAGCGACGGGAACTGCTGAAAAAAGTCGCCCCCCTAGAGGATCGCGGAACACACCCGTATTGATGATTACGGCTCTTGAAGATCAAGAATCGGTCGATCAAGCATTTGAGGCGGGTGCCATTGATTACATTACCAAGCCGATTCACTGGGCAGTTCTGCGCCAGCGCGTGCGTCGTGTCCTCCAAGCTAGCCAAGCAACAGAGGAATTGCGACAGCAAACTGAGCGGGCACAACTGAGCGAGGAGCGACTAAGGTTAGCCCTAGAAGCTGCCCACATGGGCACCTGGGACTGGAATATCCATAGCGGCAAAGTTGTTTTCTCCGCAACCGCAGAAGCGAATTTTGGTCTGACCCCAGGTTCCTTTGACGGCACCTATCAAAGCTTCCTCACCAAAATCCATCCTCTAGACCTAGAATTAGTCACTCAAGCTTTAGTACGCCCCGTGGAAGAAGGGGCGGACTATGACATCGAATACCGGATTATTTGGTCGGATGGTAGCGTTCATTGGATAGCCAGCAAAGGTCAAGTTTATTACGACCAAACCGGCAAACCCATCCGTGTGAACGGCATCAACATGGACATCACCGAGCGCAAGCACTCGGAACAAAAAATTTGCGAACAAGCGGCTCTACTGGATATCGCCACAGATGCAATTCTGGTTCAAAATCTAGACAACCAAATCTTATTTTGGAACCAAGGTGCGGAACGTCTCTATGGCTGGAAGCAAGAAGAAGCCCTCGGCAATAACACTGCTGAGCTGTTGCATAAGCAAATTTCACTAAAACTTCGAGCCGCCCAAAAAACTCTCATCGAGGAAGGAGAGTGGTATGGTGAGTTGTATCAAATGACCAAATCTGGTCGAGAAATCATTGTTGAAAGTCGCTGGACGCTCGTGCGCGATGAGGCGGAAAACCCAAAAGCAATTCTGATTGTCAACACCAATATAACTGAAAAAAAACAACTAGAAAGGCAGTTTCTCCGCGCTCAGCGCATGGAGAGCTTAGGAACGCTGGCTAGCGGCATTGCCCACGATTTAAACAATGTGCTAGCGCCTATCTTGATGTCAGTTCAACTTCTGCAAATCAAGATTCAGGATCGCCAGAGTCAACAGCTGCTTTCCATCCTCGAAACGAATGCCAAACGTGGAGCTGATTTAGTTAAACAGGTGCTTTCTTTTGCGCGAGGCATGGAAGGCGAACGGACAAATCTCCAAGTCGGGCACCTAATTTACGAGATTGCGAAGATCGCAAATGAAACTTTCCCTAAATCAATCGAGATTCATACGCATATCCAGACAAGAGAGCTGTGGCCTGTTTCTGGCGATGCTACTCAACTACATCAGGTACTGATCAATCTTTGCGTCAATGCTCGTGATGCCATGCCAGATGGCGGGACGTTGAAGATTTCCGCCGACAATACAGTAATTGATGAAAACTATGCCAGGATGAACTCAGGTGCAAAAGTGGGTGCCCATATTGTGATTAGTGTCTCTGATAGTGGAGTGGGAATGCCTACTGAGATGCTTGATAGAATCTTTGAGCCATTTTTCACAACTAAAGAAATTGGCAAAGGTACGGGTCTGGGTCTTTCAACTGTTCTTGGCATCATCAAAAGCCACGGTGGTTTTTTGAATGTATATAGCGAAGTGGGAAAAGGCACAGAATTTAAGATCTACTTGCCAGCAATCGAGGGAGAATTAACATCGCAAGCTCTAAAAAAACCATCTAATCTGTTAACTGGAAACGGCGAGTGTATTCTGGTTGTTGATGACGAAGCTTCAATTTCTCAAGTGACTCAAGCATCTCTAGAAACTTATGGCTATAAAGTTTTAACTGCGAGCGATGGGATTGAGGCAGTCGTACTGTATGCCCAGCATAAAACGGAAATTAGTGTTGTACTCCTCGATATGATGATGCCGTCTATGGACGGGCCAACAACGATTCGCACGCTACAAAAAATTAACCCGCAAGTTAAAATTATTGCGGTTAGCGGACTCTTATCTAACGATAGGGTGAGTGAGCTGGCTCGCGCTGGGGTCACAACCGTTTTGTCAAAACCCTACACTACAGAAGAGTTGTTGAAAGCCTTACATGAGATAATTATCTAATGCAAGACTTAACAGCAACTGCTCAACTGATGCCATACTTCCTCTGCATGACTTCCTGACGACAAACGTGCCAAAAGTAAAATGCGATATTGAGGATTCCCAGTAACTTCGTGCCATCTTCTAGCATTGCCGGAGTACCATTTCCTTTGATGTGCAAGATGTCCACTAAGCCAGAAATGCCAAATAAGATACCCGCAATTATCAGCAATACATAAGGCGTTGATAAAAGTTTGCGCCAGAAGCATAAACCATAAGCGATCGCGCCAGTACCGTATACTAAGTACATCACCCCTTTGGGCACCTTAGCTACATCTCTCAAAATTAAGGTAATCCGAAATAAATCGTCGGCTAATAAAACAAAAATCCCAATCGCAGAACATAAGATAAATAGATTTGCTTTGCGATTGGGAGAAATTATGTTTAGCAAGCTAAAGCTAAACAAACAAACTGTACCTGAAAGGCACCATAACACTTCAGAGACACTCGTTAATAAGCCGTAGTAGGGTCGTCGGATTGAGAAGGGATCTGCAAAAAGAAATTCAATCCCTTGACCTTTTCCCAGAAATTTTGCGTAAACTGACAGCGCCAAAAATACTAATACAGTTCCGCCATTCAAGAAGAGGATCAGGCGATCGGCTTCTATTTGCTTCTTACTTTCTTGCAAGATTTTATTAAATACGTGAAGCTGCATTCTTATTCAAATCAGTTATCACCTATTTAACATAGCTGATAACTGATTGTACCGGCTACAGTTTAAATAGAAGCCGTTCTGTAGGTTACAACTTCTTGAGGCACGGTAGGAGCCTGAGTATTGATTTTTCTGGAATAAGTAACTCTCGCTAAAGAAATCCAAGCGGCAAGCGAAAACATGGCTGGATATGCCATCTTGAGTGCCATTAAGATTTTTCCTTGCTTGAGTCCTACCAAACTCCAATGCAGTTTGAGAAACGCCTTAATTTCCTCAAGTTTCGGAATAGACGAGCGATATTTTTCATGCACTAACGGGTAGATTCTTTCCTTGATTAAGATATTGGTTTCTAACCGTTTTTGCAGTGAAAACTTCTGATTGCATCCACCCGGCCATAATGTCCGGAAGGTAAGATACTGATTAACAAATGCGGCATCCCCATATTGGGCAATTTTAACCCAAGAGTCGATGTCATCGCAGTTACCATCTAAAGCCGAATCCCAACCGCCTGACTTGATAAAGGCATCTTTTTTGAAAGCAACTTGAACGGGTGTCCCAAAAGGAACCACTTCCATCAACATCCCGTAGTGGATATCCTCTTGTTTCACGTAAAATAGTTTGCCAGGACCGCTCGGCTTGGTGCGGGTAACTTCTTCACCGTTGACATCAACTTGAACGGCTTGACACGAGCAAATCGCTGCTTGAGGACGTTGAGCGATCGCTTTTACCATTTCCCAGACACAGTTGGGTGCCAGATAGTCATCATCATCCAGCGGTTTGATCCAGTCTCCGGTTGCCACGGCAACCCCAGCATTTACGGTAGCGGAGTGACCGCTATTGACTGGGTTGCGGTAGTAAACTACGCGATCGCCCAAGCTGCGGACATATTCTTCGGTACCGTCCGTGGAACAGTCATCTGCTACTACCACTTCGCAGGGCAAAGTTTGCGCGAGCGCTGATTCAATCGCCCGCCGCAGCAGCGGTAAACGATTATAGGTTGTAATTACGATGCTAAATTTCAGCATATAGAGCAGCTCCTGAGCCGTTATAAAGTTATTTGTTATCAGCGCAGCTTTCTACTTAAGCCACAAAAGTCAGGTACTTTTTCAATCCATTAGTTTACTTTTTCAGCCTTTAGGGGGATGAATTAGCCGATTTTACTTACGTAAGTACACTAACATCTACCCGTAGATAGAGAATAGACTTGCAAAATTTATCCGTATAAACACTTATCTTAAGCAATTTTTTTGAAGAAAGCATCAAGATAAGGTGAAGAAAATGTATATCCCGGATAATCTTCTTAAAGTTTTCGTAAAGATATCGGCAACCCGCTATCAATTCATCGGTTTGTATCATTAAATACAAACAAATTTCACAAAAGACGCGATCGCTCGAAAACCCGATTTTACAGTATCAACTATAAACTCACCGTGCTTTTAAGGATGATAACTTCGGCAGGTTTTGGGGAACTCAGTTAAGGAAAGAAGTTTCTATTGCTGTTAGAGACGCTGCCGCCAGTGAGTCGGAGCGATGTCCCATCATCTGCTTTTACAGGCAGCTATAGTGGGAAAAGTGCCAAAGCCTACAGCACGCTGCGCTTACCGCGTAGCGATACTTGTAGGGGTTATCGTCGCCTAACCATCATGAGCGAATTCCCAGATTTTTCCGATTTAGGCTATCAAATCGAAAGAGAGCTAGGGCACAACCCTTGCGGGGGTCGAGTTACTTACCTGGCAAGCCGTACCAATACACAGCAGCGCGTCGTTATCAAGCAATTTCAGTTTGCCCATTCGGGTGCCCGCTGGTCAGACTATCAAGCTTATGAGCAAGAAATTAAGGTGCTACAGCAGCTGAACTCACCCAGCATTCCCCAGTACCTCGATTCCTTTGAAACTCCCACTGGCTTTTGCCTGGTTCAAGAATATAAACCGGCTCCCTGTGTCTCTACATCGCGTCACTTTACCCCAGAGGAAGTCAAGCAAATTGCCATTGCCCTGTTAGAAGTTTTAGTCTACTTACAACAGCAAAATCCCCCGATTATCCATCGAGATATTAAGCCGGAAAATATCTTAGTGGATGAACAACTGAAGGTTTACCTGGTAGATTTTGGCTTGGCTCGCATCGGAGGTGGGGAAGTCGCCGCCAGCAGTACCGTCAAAGGCACGTTGGGATTTATGCCGCCAGAACAGGTGTTCAATCGTCAGCTAACCCAAGCATCTGACTTATATAGTCTCGGCGCGACGCTGATTTGCTTGCTCACCCAAACCAAATCTACGGAAATTGGCAATTTAGTTGATGAAGCTTATCGGATCGATTTTAAGCAGATGGTGCCGCATCTGAGTCGGCAATTTGTAGACTGGCTCTCAAAAATGACGGCACCCAGCCTTAAAAATCGCTTCGAGCGTGCAGTGGATGCCCTAGAAGCTCTGAGGTCGATTGATGTTCGCCGCCGCGTACTCAAGCCAAGTGATATTGTCCGCTATGCCAAGGCATTCGGAACTCTAGACCGTCCCATAAAAACCAAGATTCTTGCCGCTGGATTAGTGCTAACATCCCTGGGGTTTGCCACGGTCAAAGACAGGCCCAGTTTAGTTAAAGCGGATCTCGTCAGGCAGTTGTTGGAAACTAACCACTGTGACAGATGCGACTTAAGCTATGTTCATCTGAGTCGAGCCGATTTGAGTAACGCCTATCTAACGGGTGCCAACCTTCGGGATGCCTATCTCAGGGGTGCCAACCTCATCGGTGCCGACTTGACGGGTGCCGACCTCAGGAATGCTTACTTGGCAGTTGCCGATTTAACCATTGTTAAGTTCAGGGGTGCCAACCTCGAAGGTGCCGATTTCCAGGATGCTTACTTGGGGAGTGCCGACCTGAGAGGAGTCAAACTCAGGGATGCCAATCTGGAAGCGGCTGACCTTGAAGGTGCCGACTTGACGGGTGCTGACCTCAGGGGAGCGAACCTCAAAGATGCCAACTTAGAGGGTGTCACGATAACCGGAGCCAAGCTGACAGATACCATCATGCCCGATGGCTCGATTCATCGATAGCTCAATGCAAGTGGTTCCAACGAGCGATATGGATGATAGCAAAAACAGAGCGATCGCATCCGTTACTTTTGCAGCCATCTGTTATAAAAGACTCACCACCTACATCTATCGATAGGTAGGCTCATGGGTAATTTAGCAGACTTTTCTAGCCAAGGCTATCAAGTAGAACGAGAGCTAGGACAAAATCGCGCTGGGGGTCGAGTCACTTATCTGGCAACGAGTCTGGCAACGAGTACAAAAACCCAGCAGCACGTTGTGATTAAGCAGTTCCAGTTTGCCCAATCCGGTGCTAGTTGGTCGGATTATGATGCTTACGAGCAAGAAATTCAACTATTGCGCTGTCTGAATCATCCCAGGATTCCCCAGTACCTCGATTCCTTTGAAACCCCAAGCGGCTTTTGCCTGGTTCAAGAATATAAACCCGCTTCCTCCCTGTCTACGTCACGTCACTTTACTCCAGAGGAAGTCAAGCGAATTGCCGTTTCCCTATTAGAAGTTTTAGTCTACTTACAACAGCAAAATCCCCCGATTATTCATCGAGATATTAAGCCGGAAAATATCTTAGTGGATGAACAATTGAAGGTTTACCTGGTAGATTTTGGCTTGGCTCGCATTGGAGGTGGAGAAGTCGCCGCCAGCAGCACCGTCAAAGGCACGTTGGGATTTATGCCGCCAGAACAGGTGTTCAATCGTCAACTCACCCAAGCATCTGACTTATATAGTCTCGGTGCAACGCTGGTTTGCTTGCTCACCCAAACCAAATCCACTGAAATTGGCAATTTAGTTGATGAAGCTTTTCGGATCGATTTTAAGCCGAGGGTGCCAAAACTGAATCCACAGTTTATCCGCTGGCTGGAAAAAATGACGGCACCCAACTGTAAAAATCGCTATCCCAATGCGGTCACTGCTCTGGAAGCACTCAAGCCGATTGATGTATTACGCCGTACCACAATTCCCAAGACTCTCCTGCGTCCTACAAAACAAGGGGTACTGGCAGCTGTAGCATTGCTAACCCTAAGTTTTGTCACTCTCAACACCGTGACTCGTCTATTCCAAGAACACCAAATCACGCAGTTGAGAAAACAGCACCTTCGGCAGTTGCTCAAAACAAAACAGTGTCGAGGATGCGATTTAAGCGGTGCCAACTTAGCTGGAGCAAGTCTGAATGGTGCCGACTTAAGCGAAGCCAAGTTGATAAAAGCGAACCTGAAGGGTGCTGAACTCAGAAATGCGACGTTGAATCAGGCAAACCTCGCGGGTGTATCCCTAAGCAGTGCTGACCTGAGGGGAGCCAGTTTAGTTGAAGTGCAGTCAAGTTCGGGTCAATCAAGCCGAAGTGATTGTGCCGATTTTAAAGATGCCAACTTGAGCCAAGCTAACTTAAGTGAAGCTAATCTGGGATGTGCCTCCCTATACAATGCCAACCTGAGCAGTGCCGAACTCAGCGGTGCTGACTTAACAGGAGTTGACCTGAGGTATGGCAATTTGAGAGGAGCAACTCTAAAACTGGTGCGCCTCAACACTGCCAATCTAGGCAGCGCCAGCCTCACAGATGCTAACTTAAGCGGTGCTGACTTAGGGGGTGCTAACTTAAGGAACGCTAACTTAAGTAGTGCCAATCTCAATGATGCAGCTTTAGTGGGTGCAAGCTTATACGGTGCCGACCTCAGTGATGCCAATCTTAGTCATGCCAACCTCAGCACAGCGAATTTGAAGGAGGTCAACCTTAGTGGGGCCAACCTCAGCGGTGCCAATCTCAAAGATGCAAACTTCAGCTTGAGTCAGCTATTGGGTGCCAATTTAATCGGTGTAAACCTAGAGTCGGCTGATTTGAGTTTTGCTAAGCTGAGTGACACCAACCTCAGCCGCGCCAACCTAAAGTTCGCTAATTTGAGTTATGCCACTTTAACGCAGGCCAATCTGAGGGGTGCCAATCTCAACCAAGTGAATCTGAGTCAGGCGAACCTGAGCCAAGCGAACCTGGAGTATGCTGACCTGAGTTACGCTAACTTAAAACAGACTAACTTGAGCCGTGCCAACTTGAACCAGACCAAGCTGCACCAGACTGACCTGACAAACACAAGAATGCCCGATGGTAGCATTCACAAGTAATCAACATTTAAGATTGACTGAACCCATTACTTAAGCTCTGGATGCGCTGCTACAGAGGGTGGCGGAGTTACCATCTGGTTAATCGTAGAAATCATCTGGTACAAGCGCCCCAAATCCCGTTGGTTGAAGTATAAAACCAGACGAGGCAAATCCAATGTTTCATCCACTGCTTCTTGGGGTAATGCCTGAGTTTTTTCAATTCTTCCCTTCACCAAGATGTCGCTGAAATCAGCATTCAGCTGTTCAACCGCTGCATCCGATATTTCCGACTTAAGACGAAGGACAAATTTATCCTCAACATAGCGGCTGGAGTGATAAACCCGGTAAAAGCGATTGATCGCTTCACAAGCGACATCTAAGTTATCTGTAATGGTATACAGGTTTGGATCGTCATGACTCACTAAACCGGGTTCGACTAAATGCTTGCGAACATAAGCATCCCAGGACGACCAGTAATCGCCGCCAGGACGGTCAATTAAGACCATCGGCACAGGACCATATCTTCCCGTCTGGCAAAGCGTCAAACACTCCAAGGCTTCATCCTGCGTGCCAAAGCCACCGGGAAAGAGAGCGATCGCATCGCTTTCTCGCAGGAAAAACAGCTTCCGGGTGAAAAAATACTTAAAAGGAATCAGCTTGGGGTCGCCTTCAATAAACGGGTTTGCTCCCTGCTCAAAAGGCAGCTGAATATTCAAACCAAACGATTTTTCAGCTCCAGCGCCTTCGTTTCCCGCCTGCATAATCCCCCCACCGGCACCCGTCATCACCATATAACCGAGCTGGGTGACACGGCGAGCAAACTCAACCGCCATGAGGTATTCGGGACTATCAGACGCAAGGCGAGCCGAACCAAAAATCGTTACTTTGCGGACGTGTCGATAAGGATAAAAAACTTGAAATGCCCGCTCCATATCTTGCATAGAAGCGCTCAAGATTTTCCAGTCCAGCCGGTCGATTTCCTCCCCAGCCAGTCGCACCAGCACTGACAGCGCCCGTTGTATCCATTTTCCGTGTTTCAGGTTCGGTAGCTGGTGAATTAGATCGGCTACGTCTGATTGCAGTGACTCAAGGGCATTAGAAGGAGGAGTGATGGTCATAATTTATGCAAGCACCAGCGGCACTCTATTCTAACGGGATTCGCCCCAGCATCGCCGCTACTGGTATCATCCTATACGATTTTCTCCCTAATCGGCTTTCAGCGCCTGTCTAACAGAAAGGTTGAAGCTTCCATTAAGGGGGCGGAACTCCTCAAAAAAACCCGTTTTCTACAAGAAAACGGGTTTTTTCAGATCGTGCATATCTTTCGTTATTTAAAACAACCTACTGAATGGTTCAAGAAGGCGAGTAAAAAAGACAAATGACAAGCAGAACTGTCAACTCAACTTAGAGAGTCTGGGTTGATAAGCAGCGATTTCCCGCAAAAATAGGTAACTATGCTGACGGTTTATCCATTCTTGCTGAGAAAAAGTTGGTTAGAGATACTTTTCCAAAGTATTTGCCAAAGTGGTTTTGGGAACCGCTCCCACCACCATATCCACCCGTTGACCGCCTTTAAAAATCATGAGCGTGGGAATGCTGCGAATCCCATACTGGCTGGCAACGTTAGGGTTTTCATCGGTATTGAGTTTGACTACTTTTACTTGACCGTCGTACTGCTGGGCAATTTCATCCACCACAGGCGCAACCATCCGGCAAGGTCCGCACCAGGGTGCCCAGAAATCTACTAGAACGGGAACTTCACTGTCAAGTACTTCTTGTTTAAACGAAGCGTCTGTAACTTGTGCGGCTGATGACATGCCTAGAAATCCTTAAGCGTAACAGTTTCTAATTTTTAGCAAATTCTACCATAGGCAAAACAGACATTTTCTGACTCAAAAGGTATACATTTAGACATAATTGACGAGTCAGTGGGTTTGACTGCTGGCTGGCTGGCGGTGATTTTAACCCCAGAAAAGGAACCGCCCGAACAGTAGTCCGGGCGGAGTGTGGTGTGAGGAGTGAACGGAAACATTCGTCTCCGCTTTCTCTATTCTAAGCGACAGCTTTAGATTTTCCAGCCCTCTAAGCAGGAGTCCGGAATTTCTTAAGGAACGCAAATGAGTCAGTGAGTTTATTTACCCATTCCCAACTGCTGTGCCTTCTGGTAGACCTTCCCTTCGGTCAGCAAAGAGGGTGCGATAACGACTTCAACTTGCTGCATCTCCTTGATATCTTTGGCTCCCAGTGTGCCCATACTGGTTCTCAAGGCTCCCAGCAGGTTATGGGTGCCATCATCCAGACCAGCGGGGCCGCGCAGGATTTGTTCGCACGTTCCCGTCGTGCCGACGCGAATGCGTGTACCACGAGGGAGAACGGGGCTAGGTGTTGCCATCCCCCAATGATACCCCCGTCCGGGTGCTTCTTTGGCTCTGGCAAACGGAGAACCAATCATCACGCCGTCAGCACCGCAGGCAAGCGACTTGCAGATATCGCCGCCAGTGATTAAACCGCCATCGGCAATCACGGGGACATAGTTGCCGGTTTCGTGGAAATAGTCATCGCGAGCGGCTGCACAGTCGGCAACCGCGGTTGCTTGGGGAATCCCTACTCCCAAAACGCCGCGAGAGGTACAAGCGGCACCGGGACCAATCCCCACCAGCACGCCAGCGGCACCCGCCTTCATTAAGTTCAGCGTCACGTCGTAGGTGACGCAGTTCCCTAAAATGACTGGGATTGGCATTTCTTGACAGAAGTGAGCCAAATCCAGGGGGGTCACTGACTCAGGCGAGAGGTGAGCGGTGGAAACCACCGTCGCTTGCACAAAGAACAAGTCAGCACCCGCTTTTGCCACCGCTGCGCCGTACTTTGTCGCTCCCGCTGGTGTGGCGCTGACGGCTGCGATGCCGCCTTGTTGCTTAATTTCTTGAATCCGTCGTTCGATTAATTCTTCCTTAACGGGTTCTGCATAGAGTTCTTGCATCAGCGCGACAAACTCTTCTTTGCCCACAGAGGCGATGCGATCTAAAATCGGCTCTGGGTTTTCATAGCGAGTTTGAATTCCTTCTAAGTTGAGGACGCCTAATGCCCCCAGTTGAGAGAGTAAAACTGCCATGCGGACATCTACTACCCCATCCATCGCACTGGCAATAATCGGTATTTCTCGCTCGATGCCGCCGATGCGCCAGCGGGTATCTGCCAAACTGGGGTCTAGTGTCCGATTTCCAGGCACTAGCGCGATTTCATCGATGCCATAAGCTCGGCGAGCTGTCTTACCCCGCCCAATTTGAATATCCACTCTTAACTTCCCGTTCCCAAGACTATTTAAGTTAGAGTATCAAATTCAATGAGGAATTTGTTCCGAGCGGGTGGTTAAGTTAGCTTGGGCGATTGAAAACGCGGCTACACAAACTTTCGTCTGCGCAAGGCGAGACTGTATACGAGGCGATCGCATTTTCAAAAAAGCGCTCAGCACCGATTATTTTGTACAAAGTTCACATCATTAATGCGCCGCAGTATTTTGTCATTTTTACCTAGTACCCGCATTTGGCAGCTATGATTAGCTCCTGGTGATATTAGGACAAAAACACCGTTAGTGGCTTCGTCGCGCAGAATCTTCCCGTTATCAAAGGTTATTTCGACAGCCGCGACTTCTGGCGAGAGTAGCTTACCGTAAGTGAGGGCGTAAGTCTCACCTTTATCATTCGAGTAGTTGCTGCCTCCATACCATACCAGCTCCTCTGGCGGTAACTGTGGGCGATCCAGAAAGAATTCAGCGCTGTCATTACCAATCTGTTCCCAGCCACTTCCTTTACTGACAAGCACGCTGTGACCCAATATCTGTGGCGACGCTTGCTGGCGATCGCTGCTGGGGCAGATGGCGCTATAGAGTACCACTACACCCTGCGACCATTGGCGGGTACCCAGCACGCGAAAGTCCTGAGCTTGGGTTGTGGGAGAGGGACAGAGGTTGTTTTGGCGTACAACTTGTTCTGGGGTGGCTGCCACACGCTCAGAACTACAGCTAGAGGCGAAAAGCGCCAGCAACCCAATTAGGGGGAGCATTAACCGTCTCATTGTCGTGTGGCTGGATTCGCCAGGGTAAGAATTCCATTCAAACTTGGCTCAGCCGTGAGTGAGTGGCATCTTCCCAAAGTAGGGTGGCTATGCCAATACTTCTCAGACAAGAAGACCTAAACGCCTTCCCAATTACGGAAAAGAGACGCGATATATCGGTCTCTACAGGAGAGGGGTTGGAAAGACGGGTTAACTAATTTGCATACCGTCTTGGTTGTTATTTTGGCTTGGCTTTTCTACTGAGGAAATCATAGCGGTGAGGGCTTCTGGCGGGATACTGCCGTTGTTGCTACGAACCAGATTACTAACTTGACCAATTAATGAGCCTAATTTGCCATCTTCAAGCAAGGTGTTAATTAAGGCTAAACCGCTGGTGGATAGTAACATTTTGTTGATGTCACCTGCACCGTTGCCGTTGCTGCCATTTGCACCGGGGAAGGAGTAAATTCTGGCATCGCCGATCACGCCTGGTTGAGGTGCCAATGCCTTGACAATTTCTGGCAGTTTATCTGCTAAATCGGGCCAAATTGTGGTGATAATCTTGGCAGTGAGGTTAGCGTCGCTAATCGTATTTTGGGCAGAAATTTGGGCTTGAATCCCTTCGGCTTCGGCTAAAGCTTTGTCGCGGTTGGCATCTGCTAGGGTGCGAATTGCTTCGGCTTCTAGTTCTGCTGCTTGTTGGGCGATTTCAGCTTGCCTTCTGCGTCGGAAAGCGTCAATTTCGACAACGTTGCGATCGCTAATACTCTTCTCTTGGGCTTCTCGTTCGGCGGCAATAATTGAAAGCTGTTTGTCCCGTTCGGCTTTCTCAACTGCACTTGCCGTTGTCACAGATGATTCTGCTCTGGCTTGTTGTGCTTCGGCGACAAAGCTTTCGCGTTTTTTGTTGGCGACTGCGATCGCTACCTCTTCTTGGGCAATTCTTGACAGCTTTTCGGACTCTGCTACCTGCACTTGCGCTTGCAATTTCGAGGATTCTACTGTCTGTAGACGAATAATTTCCGCCATTTCTGCTTCTTGTTTTTGCAGTGTTTGCGCCACCTTGAGTTGTTTATTGCGTTCCTCTAGGGAAATATCTGCCTCAATTTGGCTTTGTTGTACTGCCAGTTTTTTGTTGATTTCTTCCTCCTGAATGATGCGCTGACGGGTTATTTCCGCAACTTCCGCTTCTTGTTTTTGCAGTGCTTGTGCCACCTTGAGTTGTTTATTGCGTTCCTCTAGGGAAATATCTGCCTCAATTTGGCTTTGTTGTACCCCCAATTTCTTGCGAATTTCTTCTTCTTCAACGGATTTAAGCTGCAAAATCTTGGTACGCTGCACCGTTGCGGCTTCTCTGTCTTTCGATTCTTGGATTTCCCTCTGTTTTTGAGCTTTGAGTGCTTCTACTTGTAACTGTTGCTCTTGTTTGGCGTTTTCTTTCTCTTGCTCAATTTGGAGCGATCGCTTTTGGGCATCCAGTTCTTTCTGCTCAATGGTAACTTGAGTCGTTAACTCTACTTCTCTTTTTTGTTGAATCGAGCGTTGAATCGTTTCAGTCCGCAGTCGCACGCCTTGAGCATCGAAGAAGTTATTTGTGTCGTAGGTATCGCTTTCTTCTATTTCCGAAATGGCAATGTTGTTAAGTGTCAAACCTACTTTCTTCAAATCTTGCTGAACCAGATTTAAAACGGCATCAGCAAACCCAATTTTGTCCGAATCAATCTCGGCTAAACTCTTATTTTTCGCCGCTGCTCGAATCGCATCATCTGCGCGTTTTTCCAGAGCATCTTTAATATCTTCCGGCGTAATTTTTCCAGCTCTAGATAGCCTAGCTGCTGCTGTTAAAACATCTTGTTCGTCGGCATTGATGCAGACATAGAAAGTCACCCGCATATTTGCCCGGAGGTAATCTTGAGTACGAACAGCCAGCTTCCCGGTGCGCTCAACGTCAATCGAAATTTCCCGCAAAGGGACGCGGGTAAGCTGATGAAAGCCAGGTAAAACAACGCAACCACCATAGAGGATAACGGATTTACTTTTAATAAAAACGCCGCCTGTTCTCACAAAAGCTTCGTTGTTGGGTGTAACAACATAAACTCGCGTATATGCCCAAATGCTTAATAGCAGTAATAAAACCAAAGCCCCAATAATTCCTGGGAAGACAATCCCGCTTCCCAGTTGGGCAATCGTTGGTTGTATCGGGGCAGGCAGGGTTTGAGCGATTAAAGTAGACTCATTTTCGGGTAAACTCGCCTCGGTTTGCCATTGTTGCTCCGAGAGTTCAGATGTGGTAGCAATTGGTAATGATTGGATGAAGGTAAGCCAAAATAGCATAATTTTGAAGAAGTTGGTTGTTAGCTGTTAGTTTCTCTAGCAATTGGAAGTTGCGGCTATACAGATGAAACCTATCTACCTAGGCAAGTCGAAATTCTAAATTCAGGGTTAGCGTAAGCGCATAGATAGACTTTGCTTGAATCGAGGTGAATCCTATTCTTTATAGATTTCTTACTTGATTTTGGATGCATTTTCTAGCCAATGCTCTTGATCGGGACTATCTTTGGCGACGACTAAATAGTGGTGTTCCAAACGTTCAATGACTAAGACTTTTTCATTTCGACGTGGGAGAACAGTTGCCCAATCAGGCAAAGTAGCGCTGATGGTGACAAGATTTCGCGCTGAATCGATGACATCTACCTGACCAATTTTGCCTCTGTGTTTATGGGGAATAAAGGCAGAACTTACCGTACCGAAACAACCAATTAAGCGATCGCTACTGGCATCTTCCCCAAAGGCAGCAAAGATTTTTCCCAGAGGTCGAGAAATCAACCCCCCTAGAAACAAGCTGATTGCCATTGAACTTAATAACACCACTCCCCCTAACCCAAAAAAACGGTAGGGGATGCCACCTGTGAGGCTACCAACCCAAACATTGAGCATCCAGCCGATGACACCCCAAAGGCTAAAGTCAGTTCCTAATAATAGGATTAGCGGCGCTTTGCCAATGCCCAACCATCCCAAAATTTCCAAGGAGTTAAAGCTACCATCCGTGTCGGTGTCTACGTCTATAACATCTACGTCGGTATCTATGTCAGCGTCTATGTCGGCATCTACGTCGGAGTCTCCTCCACCGGAAACAATCACCAATAGGAATAAAAGGACTCCCATCCCTAGAAACATCCAGTAGGGTAGGTTGGCTGAATTAAACAGCATGAATGCCTAGTGTCCTTAATTGAGTTAGAAATTCCATCGTTTCAAGACTTACGCAAGAAAGTCCTTAATAGAGAAGTTCGTCTTTGCGCTTCATCGATTAATTAAACTGACTGCACTTAGATCATCTCAGAGCGTTATTGGCGATTCAGCTCACTCTTTGGCTCACTCTTTGGCTCAGTTGTTGGCTCAGTTTGCCTGAAGTTGAAACTCTTGGTTTCATCAAATGTAGGTAATCCCTCGCCTCGATCAAACGGCTTTCTTAAACCTGCACATCGCGTGAACTGAGATAAAACATCACTAGCCTAGCCGCCATTCCTGAAAAACCGGAAAAAAGATAACTTTTTTTAATTTGTATTCTCTATAAAGAGAATTTTGGAGTTAAGTTTAAGTGAGCTTATAAATAACATCCTCCTAAAGGCAGATTTTAAGAGCAATAAACTTCACTAAAGGGATAGAGGTAAGCAGCTAAAGCCTGTTTTAGGTTGAAGCAATTATCTTCATCAGGAACGCAAATGTCTGCATCTACCAACAAGTCAGCGCTGGCTTGCTATTTCACAGTGATGCAAATGCCGATGAGGCAGCGCGACTTGCAAGCACTCACTGAAATATTTGATGATTTTGACACAGAGGAGCTGATGCACTTGGAAGCGATCGCTCCCTTAGAGTCAGCCGGAGTTCTGGAACCTTGGGAGGAAACTGGGTGGGCTACACTTACCGAAAGCCAGTATGAGATGGAAGGTGCCTTTGCGTAAAGAAAGCGGTGCTGGCGGATGTTTGTTCTCGTGCGGTCAGTTAATCAGAGCTTAAAATTAATATAGATAAGCACTTGAATATTTAGATATAGCTTTTAAGCTTTGATTCAATCTGAGACCTTAGAATTACTCGAATGGCCCCGCCTGTGTCAGCATTTGTCTACCTTTGCTGCCACGAAGTTGGGCGCGATCGCTGCCAATCATCTGCAAATCCCAGCGACTCAGTCAGAGAGCCTGCAACTGATCGCCCAAACTCAGGAAGTTTACCAGTTAGAGAATCGTCTTTCTCCAGGGTTGAGTTTTGAAGGAATCCAGGATATCGGAGATTCTCTGGAACGGGCGGAACTTCAGGGAATTTTAGCAGGGGAAGAGTTGCTCGCGATCGCGACCACCTTAGTTGGAGTTAGGCGTCTGCGGCGCATTATTGACGATCAAGAAGATGTGCCAGTTCTCAAAGATCTGGTTGCCGATATCCGCACCTATCCAGAATTAGAGCAGGAAATTAACCACTGTATCGATGAGCGGGGAGACGTAGCTGATAGGGCAAGTGCCAAATTGGGCGGGATTCGCATCCAACTGCGGCAGCTACGCGGTCGCATTTATCAGATATTGCAGGGGATCTTGCAGCGCCAAGCCAATGCAGTCCAGGAACAGACGATCAAACAGCGGGGCGATCGCTTCGTGATCCCCGTCAAAGCACCGCAAAAAGACGCCATTCCCGGCATCGTCCACGACACTTCCGGTAGCGGCGCGACGCTATTTATCGAACCGAATGCGATCGTGCAATTGGGAAATCAATTGCGGCAGTTGCGGCGTCAAGAACAAGTGGAAGAAGAAGCCATCCGCCAAGCGTTGACGGTACAAGTGGCAGCCGTAAAACCAGATTTAGAGCAGTTGTTGGCAGTGGCGACGACTTTGGATTTGGCAGCTGCTAGGGCACGATACAGCTATTGGTTAGAAGCGAATCCTCCCAGATTTGTCGAACGCACCCCGCCAGAAAAGCCGGGGAACCCGGAAGAGGCGTCGGGAGAATCCCCAGCCGAGAATCAAAAATCGAAAATCGAAAATTCCATCACCCTGCGCCAGTTGCGCCATCCTTTATTGGTTTGGCAGCAGCGACACGAAAACGGGGGTGCCGTCGTGCCCGTAGATTTACTGGTTCAGCCGGAGATTCGGGTCGTAACGATTACCGGGCCGAATACTGGTGGCAAAACCGTCACCCTAAAAACTTTGGGATTAGCCGCACTGATGGCAAAGGTGGGGTTATTTGTCCCGGCGCGGGAGCCGGTAGAATTGCCTTGGTTTGATTTGGTGCTGGCGGATATTGGCGACGAACAATCTTTAGAGCAGAGTTTATCGACTTTTTCTGGGCATATTCGTCGCATCAGCCGAATTACCGAGGGAATGACCCCAAATTCCCTTGTTTTGCTAGATGAAGTGGGAGCGGGAACCGATCCGGCAGAAGGAAGTGCTTTAGCGATCGCGCTTTTACAATATCTGGCAGACCATGCCAATCTCAGTATTGCAACCACTCACTTCGGCGAACTCAAAGCGCTCAAATATGAAGACGAGCGCTTTGAAAATGCCTCGGTAGAATTTGACGATCGAACCCTCAGCCCCACTTATCGCCTGTTGTGGGGAATTCCGGGACGTTCTAATGCCCTGACGATTGCGCGACGCTTGGGATTGAAGGGGGAAATTGTCGAACAAGCGCAAACTTATGTGGGTGGCGCTTCAGAAGACATCAACCAAGTGATTGCTGGACTGGAAGCCCAACGGCGCAATCAAGAAACTAAAGCCCAAGAAGCCAGTCAGTTGTTGCAGCAAGCAGAGCGTTTTTATCAGGAGGTATCGAGAAAAGCCGCCGCTTTGCAGGAACGGGAACAGCAGCTCAAACTGTCCCAGGAACGCGCTGTGCAGGAAGCCCTGATTCAAGCCAAAGGAGAAATCGCCCAAGTGATTCGGCGGTTACAGCAAGGTCCAGCTACCGCTCAAGATGCCCAAAGTGCAACCAACGCCTTGAATGAAATTGCCGAACGTCATCTTTTGCGATCGCCGCCTCCCAAACCCAAGCCGGGATTTAAACCAAAAACAGGCGATCGCGTCCGGATTCCCCGCCTAGGACAAACCGCCGAAGTGCTGAGCAATCCCGACGCAGAGGGTCAGATGAGCGTGCGATTTGGATTAATGAAAATGACCGTCTCCCTCGAAGATATCGAATCTTTGGACGGACAAAAACCCGATCCCATCGCCAAAGCCAAACCGGCGGCGACTCCAAAAGAGCCACCTGCACCTCCCAAACCACAACCCACGATTCGCACCTCCAAAAATACCGTCGATATTCGGGGGAGTCGAGTGCCGGATGCCGAGATGGCATTAGAGAAAGCGATCGCGCAAGCGATGGATGCGGGCTGTTTGTGGATTATCCACGGAAAGGGAACCGGACGGCTGCGAGATGGTGTCCACGAATTCTTGAAACAGCATCCTCTCATCGAGCGTTTTGAATTAGCTGGCACCCCAGAAGGTGGCACGGGGGTCACAATCGCCTATATTAAGTAGCGAATTACTAATGGCGAATTGTTTAAAAACAGTCAGCCATTCGCCATGAGCGACGACAGGAAACTTACTTAAAACCGCGATAGTCTGGTTTCAAGACTCGTAACGGCGAAGTTATTACCAGTTGCGTCACCTAAGCTAAAAATATGCCCTCCATCGTGAAGACACCAACGACGCCAACCCCCCGCTGGGAGGATTTACCCCTTGCTTCCGCGCCAGATCCCGTACAGTTGGACAATATCAAAGCCCAACTGGATTTAATTTTATTGGCGCTCGAAGCATTGGCAGGCATCGGTTCCGACGCGATACTCCAAGCCGCAGCACAATTGAATTTAGAGTCAATGGTGGCAGATCGGGTGGCTTTGTGGCGATTGCGCCAGTCTAACCCCATGCGGAAGAGTTCGGGAGGGCGGAAGAAGTTAGATGTGGAGGAAGCGCGATCGCTTGTTTTAATCGTCTGTCACCTTGCCGGACAGCAGCAAGAGCTAATCCGACGTGCCGTTGCCTTGCTCGAACAGCTAGCCGAGCAAAACCGGGAACCCCACGAAGCTTCTTTACTAGGAGATTATCTTGATGCCTTCAGCAACACTTACCAGGAACGCATGGAGGAAGAAGAAAATGTATCGTCCGACGCTTTGAGCCACTTGGCATTGAAACTTCTGATCGATCTCCTGTTCTACAGTAGCCCCAATGGTCATCGGCGTCTCTGGTTAGCACTTTTGGATCGCGCCCGCTAGCAATTCACACTTAGCAATTAGCAATCCTCTGAATTAGCAAAATGGTTTTGCGACGCTTTACACCCCCCACCTGCACGTTGGAAATCCAGGCGAAAGATTCGCCCCTGTCTCGCTGGGCAGGACAACCCGTGCTGAAGCATCTACGATTTGAGCTAAGCTTTGACGATCCGCGACAGCCAGAAGATCGACGAGTGACGATCCGCGGAAATCGCGCTCAATTAGAAAGCCTTTGCGAAGCTGTTAGCGTTTACGTGCAGGACTTCCTTCAGCAATCCCCGCGATCGCAGCCGGTGGCGCATCAAATGCCCGTAGGCGAGCCGATGATGGCTGCTGCTGCCCCCGCCCAAGCGGCAACCATTCTTTCGCCGCCTGAATCCCCCACTCCTCAAACCTTTGTCCCTTATATACAACCGAGGGGACTTTTGTCCCACGACCTATTTTTGGGGCATTTGGCGACGGAAGAAACGGGACCTGTCGTAACGCTGAGTGCGCTGCAACTGTTCGACTTAGCTACGGCTTTGGATGAATACAATGCTGAATTGGTGGCGTTGCCTCCCCTCAAACGCACCCAGTGGTTGAAAAATCCGCCCATCTGGACCCGGACGGCAGCCATCTTTCTGTTAGGGGTGGGGATAACAGCAGCCACGCTGAAGCTAATGCAGCCTAGTCCCACTATCATCTCCTCTGCACCGGCACCCACACCATTACCCACTACCCCGGCACCAGTGCCCGGTACCGAGGTGTTGCCGGTTCCAATAACGCCGACTCCAACGACGGGAGTGCCGACGCCTCCTCCTTTGTCTTCCCCATCGCCGACGCCGACGGGGTCTCCTTCGTCAATTTTGTTATCTCCGGCTCCTGTGACCACGCCGACACCCTTCAGTGCCAAAAGCCCAGGGGTCGTCGTTGTTCCTCGGAATCCCCCTGGAAATTCCAACCCCGTTTTCAGCAATCTGCCCCCGATTCAACAACGTTCTGCCCCAGAGGGAAGAGCCATTTTCCAGCCCCCTCCTCCCAGTAACTTCCCGCCCATCCCCAAACCCCCGGCTGAACAGCCAAAGCAGGCGATTCGCAATAATCTCCCGTTTGAGCCGCTCCCCAGTAGCGGTGGGGTGAGTGCGCCCCGAATCGGGCAATCAGCTCCTGCTCCTGGTTCCATCGCCTCAAGTTCTGAGGGTGCAAACCAGTCTGCATCCCCCAATGCCCCCGGCATTCCTGCCGCGCCTCCCCCGCTTCCCAATCTGCCGTCGCTTGCCAGCCTTCCTGCGGAAAGCTCGGCTGCAAATAACAGCGATCTGAGTCCCGGTGCGACTCGCGGTAGCGTTGCCCCACCAGCTGCGAAACGCAGCAGCGAATCTGGAAGCGATCGCGCCCAAACCAGTAGCGATCGCGCCCAGAATGACCGGCTATTTGACACGATTCCTCAAGTCGCACAAGTGCGGGACTATTTCCAACAGCAATGGAAACCGCCCGCCGATCTGACACAGCCGCTGCAATACTATCTCCGGCTGAATCCGGATGGCTCCATCGAGCGCATTCGCCCCCTAGGAGAACTGTCAGTCAAGTATATTGACCGTACCGGGATGCCAGTACCGGGGAAACCGTTTGTTTCTCCCATCGAAGGTGAGCGTAACGCCCACATCCGGGTAGTTCTTAGCCCTGATGGCAAAGTGGAAACGTTTCAGGAACCTTAAGCGGGTTGTCGAGCCAGAAAAATAGAATTCTTGAGAAACCGGGTTTTATAAAACCCGGTTTTTTTGTTTTCCAGCAAATTAATCTAGCAATTCTCGATGAGAGGCAGTAGGGTTTAAATCCCACTCCTGCCCCTCCCCGTTCACGGGGAGGGGTTCAATACAATCACTTCTCGGTTAACTCCCTCAACTTCCCTCCTACGTTAGCGTTCGCGTAGCGGCGCTCTCTTCGCGTTATCCGAGAAGTATTGAAATTCAATATTCTCCCCTCGCCGTAAACGCAGAGGGGCTGGGGGTGAAGTTCCTATATTGCAAGTGCGAACCGCTCTATATAAATTTGCTGACATGGCAGGAGATTTCTAAAGCCTGAATTTTCAGGCTTTAGTTCAGATTTTCTGCGGTTTCCGGCGTTAAACCCCAAAAATAACTAATTTTTAGGTGGCAGTGCAGAGGGAAATTAGGCAACAATAAATCCATCTATTGATAGATGAATCGCCCTATGAGAGAAGAACGTCTCGAAGCCTATCTCAATCTGATCCAAGTGCTACTCAGTTCCTCTAGTGGCGAGGAAATGGACATTTTGCAGACGAATCAAGCGCTCATTGATGCCGGGTTGGTGCAGACAATGGAAGCGGTAGCCGCAATGCTGGCAGAACGGGGCGATGGAGACGCGGCGGAGTGGTTGCGGAATGTAGCAGCGCCGATGGTTACAGAAATGGGTAACTCATCATCGACACCCACTGTCGTTAAGAGGATTCCCGAATCGCCTCTGCAATTCTTAACGGAGGTATTGCAAGCAACCGCAGATAGCAATGGCGATCGCAAAGTAGTGTATCCGCTGTTACAAGCAAATCTCGATCAACTGAATGAGAAACTGGCTGAGATACTGCACGATTGGGCAATGATAATTCTTCCGCAAGTTGAACCCCAAGAAGCAAAATTTATTGGGGCGACAATCGGCGGATTCAGCAACCTGATGGCGCAATTTCCCCTAGGAGACAAGGAGAAAAACTTAGAAATTGCCATCACCGGCTACGAGATCGTGGTTACAGTTTTTACCCGCCAAGCTTTTCCCCAAGATTGGGCAATGACGCAAAATAATCTGGGCAATGCTTACCGCAATCGGATACAGGACGATTTGGCTGACAAAGATATGGCGGTACGCGCCGATCGTCTGGAACGAGCGATCGCGTGTTACGAACAGGCATTGCAAATTTATACCCGCCAAGCTTTTCCCCAAGATTGGGCAATGACGCAAAATAATCTCGGCAATGCTTACCGCGACCGGATACGGGGCAATCGCGCTGATAATCTAGAACGAGCGATCGCGTGCTATAGGCAAGCATCGGAAATCTATACCCGCGAAGCGAGTCCCCACGAATGGGCGACCATCCAAAATAATTTGGCTGTTGCTTCGGAAAATTGCGAAGCATCTAATGTGCCAATTTAGACCGCAGGAAAAGGGTACACAAGAAAGTAGGAACGGGGAGTCTCCGCCCCTACTCTCCTCAGAATTTCTTCACCCAACGCCAAACTTTCACGAAGAAATTCTCTAGCCACAGCATCGCCTTATCCAGCCATTCCAGCAAATACTCTAGGGGGTGCTTGACGTATCCGGCTGGAGTTACCTCAGCCTCGATCCAGTCTGGCGAATGGGTGGCAAAGCTTGTCCGGTTGCTTCGAGCGATCGCAGGCGATAGATTTGAAAGCGCCCCTTCGGCTTCCATCCTTGGCGTCTGGAAAGCTGGCGCTTTGGTAATTTTGCCTGAAGTGTCTTTTTTGCGAGATTTTTTGGTTGTAGAAGGGGTTTGTGTGGGACGCGCCGCCATTTGCTCAGGCGCAGCGGGTTTGCGGGGCGTCAAAAGCGTTTGTTTGAAACTCAGGCGAAGCTTAATCGACTTCCAGAGAGAATCCTCAGCAGGCAGATCCGGCTGACTGACTCCGGGGAGGGCAGTCCTGCTCTTCTTTCCCGGCAGATGAGCTGACGGTTGCGCTTTGCCTGCCACTCTTGGTAAAGGTCGATGGGGGGCGGTTGGGGCTGGCTGCTTGCTGGTAGGTGAATCTGGCTTCCCGAATAAATCATTCATGGTCAGCCAGGGATCGGCAATACCAGTTGCGGTTAATTCTGGATTCTTCCTTTGGGCAGATGATAAGGAGGCAGAAGCGCCACCTGATATCTGATGCGTTTGGCTGTAGGAATCAGAATCGATTTCTGGGGTAGATTCCCAAGGTAATTTTCCGTTGCGCCTGCCAAAAAAGTAGTCAATTGCTGCCTGAATTAGTGCTTGGATATTATTGTGTGCTTGGGCATCTGTAACATCGGGAGACGCCGGTTGTCGCATCGGTTGGCTGAATACAGCTTGTATCCGTTGTAAAGGCGATTGTAAAGGCGATCGCTCATTTGCCTCTATTTCCCCAGCATGGGGTGTCAGCTTTGCCAAAAAGTCTTTTTGCCGGACTTCGATTGCAACCATCGTCCGATCGAGGAAGATTAATGGCTGAAGCAGTAAGGAGGAGGAAGGATGAAGGGCTTTGTTTGCGAAGGGTGGAAGACTTCCGATTTCCTCTCTAGAGGCGCTCAATCGCGTTCCCATTTGCTCTTGTGTTGTTTCTTGCCACCGCACCAGCGTTGATTCTTGGAAGAGATTGGCAGCGATCGCAACCGGCCCTTTTTGCACCCAAGCGATGACTCCCCAGAACAGACGCACGGGTGGTAACAGATGGCGCTGATTGACAGGAGGGCGAAGTTGTGCTGCAATTCCTTTCGCCGACGCTTGCACTAACCGCCACTGACGCCAGTAGTTTGCCAATTCCCAACGAATTCGCTGTTGTAATTTTTGCTGTTGTTCAGGGGTAAGAATATCTAAAATTTGATTGTCGGCGGTGACGAGTACCACGGAACGGGTAGCGAGTTGTGTCGCAACTCCCCGAACGACAATTTGATTGCGTAATGCCGCTGCCAAAGATTTTCCGCTACTTGTTCCCGCCGCCGCTTTGGGCTGTAGCGTTTGCACGACAACAGTTTCCGGGAGATTGAGCGGGGGAAGGGTTAAATTTGGGGAGATTGAATGACTCGATCCGCCCGCAGCGCTACGATCGAAAAATTGGAATCCAAAATATGTCGTAGAGACACGATTAATCGCATCTGCAACTTGACTGAAAATTCCTGCTTTGTTACTAGAAGTAGCAACAGAATTTGCCGATGGATTTAAAGCGAATTCTGATTCTTCCTGACCCGCGATCGCTCGTAGCACTTCCTGAATTGGCGCGTCTGTCGGTGGCGGCGTTGGCGGCGAGTTAGGACGTTTTGTTCGGTCTTTTTTACCAGAATGTAATTGTGGGAATTTTTCTTGCGTCGCTTGTTGTAATTGACGCCCCGCTAATTGGGAAGTTTGAGCTAGCAGATACACCGGATAGAGGAGGATTTGCGCTCCCCAAACCGCTGCGACTTTCAGATTTCGCACAGCGCGATCGCTCTCATCCTTCAACTGGCGAGATTTTCGGGAGAGGAAATTAAATAATTTGCTTTTATACCGACCATTGGGAGGGGAGGACATTTTGCTAAATGCTAAATGTTAATTGCTAATTGCTAAAAATAGTAGATGCCCTGATTTTATCGAAAAGATGACCGATTCCAAGACACCTTTTGTAACGCCCTCATCCAGCCTCCTGAGCGAAGCGATTGAAAAACTCTCTGCGATGACTCAGGTTAACGTTCAGACTGGCTGGCGCTACTGTGCCGCAGACCTGACAGCAGATACCGTCCGCCAATCTGATTTCGGGAATGATTGGTTATCTGTGGAGTTGAATGCGAGGGGACATATTGCTTGGCAAGCAGGGCAAAAGGTGTTGTGGCTTAGTCAAAAATTGATGATTCCCCAAGATTTACAAGGTTATGCTTTATCGGGGTTGGCGTTGCGGCTGGTGCTAACTTGGTGGGCAGAAGACGCGCAAATTTTTGTCAATGGCGTCAAAGTGCAAGCAGGAGATTTATTTGATTGCTCAACGAGGGTACTGCTGAGTCCGTCTGTCACGCCGGGTGAGGAGATTACCGTTGCCTTGCGTCTGGTCAGTCCCGGACATGATGATGGGGCTTTAGTGCGATCGCTCTGCGTATACGAATTTACCACCGACGATCGGATTGAACCCGGTTTTGTCGCTGATGAGTTAGCCGTCTTACAACGGTATTTAAAAACCTTTGAACCCGAAAAACTGGATATCTTGGCAGATGCTGTGGCTGAGATTGACTGGACAGCACTGCCTGATGAACAAAAGTTTGAGCGATCGCTTTCCGCCCTCCGTCAAAACCTGCTCGACACGCTAGGGTCAACAGAATCTAAAATCCAAAATCTCAAATCTCAAATCTGTTTGCTCGGTCATGCTCACTTAGACTTGGCTTGGCTATGGCCTGTCAGCGACACCTGGGAAGCGGCTCAACGCACTTTTAAATCGGTTCTGAAACTCCTACAAGAATTTCCCAACCTGACTTTCTGCCATTCTACACCCGCACTTTATGCTTGGATTGAGCAACATTGCCCGGATTTATTTGCCGCCATTCAACAACAAGTTGCTGCTGGACGCTGGGAAGTTGTAGGCGGAATGTGGGTGGAACCGGAACTAAATATTATTAATGGCGAATCGATTGTCCGCCAGTTGCTCTATGGTCAGCGTTACGTCTTAGAAAAATTTGGGCAATTGAGTACAGTCGCTTGGTTGCCAGATAGTTTTGGCTTTTGTGCCACGCTGCCCCAATTTCTGAAATCTGCTGGGATTGAATACTTTGTCACCCAAAAATTGCGCTGGAACGACACCACAAAGTTTCCCTATGAAACATTTTGGTGGCGATCGCTTGATGGTTCCCTAATCTTCAGCCTCATGTCTGCTCCGATTGGTGAAGGCATTGACCCGATTAAAATGGCGTCTTATGCCTGTGTTTGGGAAACCCAAACCAGTTTAAAAGAGAGTCTTTGGCTTCCAGGTGTGGGCGATCATGGCGGTGGCCCTACCCGTGATATGTTGGAAGTCGCCCATCGTTGGGAAAAATCCCCCTTCTTTCCTCGTCTAGAATTCACTACATCTGAGAGCTATTTGCAGCAGATTAGCACTCAGAATCCCAACTCCAACGAAACTCAAAACTCAAGACTGTTCCCGGTTTGGGACGATGAACTCTATCTAGAATTCCATCGGGGTTGCTACACCACCCACGCCGATCAAAAGCGCTTTCAACGTCGCAGTGAAGGCTTACTGTACCAAGCAGAACTTTTCGCTTCCTTGGCTAGTATCAGCATCGGTGCGGCTTATCCCAAGCAAAAGCTAGAATCTGCCTGGAAAAAGGTACTATTTAATCAATTTCACGATATTCTCCCCGGTTCCTCAATTCCCCAAGTCTTTGTAGATGCGAATCAGGCTTGGCAAGAGGTAGAACAGGTGGGTTCGGAAATAGTACAGCAAGCCTTAAGCGCGATCGCAGCTTCTATTGCCCTTCCCCCGCCGCCGCAACCAGACGCCCTCCCAGTGATTGTCTTCAACTCCCTGAACTGGCAGCGCTCGGAAGTCGTTACCGTCCTCTTACCTGCGTCTGGACATCACTGGCAAGTTTACAACTTAGAAGGGAAACTGCTACCATCCCAGCTTTCTGAAGGCACGACGCTGTTATTTCTCGCTGAGAATATCCCATCAGTGGGTTATCGTCTCTTCTGGCTATGTCCTCAAAATCTATATCCTCAAGAGAAATTACCCCCAGAAAGGCAAGAATACGGGCATCCTAGCATTAGCCTTCCGGATTCTAATGCGCCTTATGCAGATAATATCAGATATAGAGAAAAAAATTGCATCTTAGAAAATGACTTACTGCGGGTAATCATTGACTCTCAAACAGGTGATTTAAGCAGTGTTTTTGACAAAATTAATCATCGAGAGATCCTCACTCAAGTCGGAGGAAATCAACTCCAAGCCTTCCAAGATAGCGGTCAATATTGGGATGCTTGGAACATTGACCCTAACTATGCCCAACACCCCTTACCTCCCACCCAGCTAAAATCAATTGAATGGGTAGAACAGGGGGCGGTGCAAACTCGTCTGCGCGTTGTGCGGCAGCTAGGCGAGTCTAAATTTTGCCAAGATTATGTACTACAAGCAGATTCGCCGCTACTGAAAATCGTCACGACTGTAGACTGGCAAGAACGCCACGTACTCGTAAAAGCCGCTTTTCCACTTACCTTGACAGCAGATTCTGCAACCTACGAAATTCCTTGCGGCGCGATTGTGCGAAGCACACAAGACGCTAACGGGCGTCCTACTCAGCCTCAAACACCCGCAGAAACCGCCAAATGGGAAGTTCCTGCCTTGCATTGGGCAGATTTAAGTGAAAATGACTATGGCAATGACTATGGGGTCAGTTTGCTAAATGATTGTAAATACGGTTACGACGCCCAACCCTCACAATTACGCCTCACCTTGTTACGAGGTTCTACTTGGCCCGATCCAGACGCAGACCGAAGTTGGCATCAATTCACCTACGCCCTCTATCCTCATCAAGGTAGCTGGCAGTCAGCGCAGACTGTGCGACGAGGCTATGAGCTAAATTTACCGCTCCAAGTGATGCTGCTGCCATCGGTAGGCGAACAGAATTCGTCCTTACCCCCCGTTGGTCAATTGTTAGACTTGCAAGCTGAGAATCTGATTTTAATCGCGTTGAAGCAGTCAGAAGATAATTCGCAGCAGTGGATTTTGCGCTGTTATGAGTGTCACGGGGAAGAGGCACAGATGCAGTTGAATAGCGACTTGGATTTAGCGATCGCGCACCCGGTGGATCTGTTAGAACGCCCCATCGAGGCACCGGAAATGTTTGCTCCTGGAAAAATTGCTAGCATCCAGCCTTGGAAAATCGCTAGTTTTGTAGTGAAACGAACAGACGGCTGAGAAAATAAGCGTATGAACAACCCAATACCACCAGTTCTCGATAAAATTTTGAGCCATGACAGTACACCCGATGCTGTGTTTTCTGCCTTAGTGCCAGCTTTGGGTGAAGTCTTGCAGTGCGATCGCGTTTTTCTCTACCTGCGCGATCCCCATACCTCCATCGGTAAAGTTCCTTACTGCTGGCGTCGCACTCAAGAATATCCCAACATTCTTGACGCTGACTGGAAGAAAGAACCAGAATCTTTGCCAAAAGAAGATCCGCTTTTTGCTGCGGCACTGCATACACAACCTTCTGTCTTTGTCGAAGATGTAGAGACAGCGAATCCGGAAGTCGTTAACAAAGCTTTTGAACAAAAAGAATTTGGACATCGAGCATTAGTTCACGCTCACCTGTGCAAAGATAATTTGTTGTGGGGAATTCTGCAACCTTGTATCTTTGGTCAGCCTAGAGTATGGACGCCGGAAGACCGCTCTATTATGACCACAGTTACAGAGAAATTAACACCCCTTGCTGTTGCCTATATATTGGCAGCGAAGTCTTCCATACCTGCGAAGGGATAAATTCTCTAGCGACTAACACCGAAATGTAGAGACAAGGTTTATCGCGCCGCTACTAAATATTGCTTGTCTCCATAGCTGAATATAAATGAACCTGAATGTAGGGGTGTAGAATTATACGCCCCTACTCTTTACTTAGGTTCCTTACCTCGGTATATAATTGCCAAAATTGTTACACTTGCACAACTCATAAAACTAATTAAGTTTCCATACATTAAAACCAAATCGTTTCGATAATACCCATAGAGAACCCCATTAAGCTGAATAAAATTAAAACCGAGAAAAGTAATTAAAGACAAATTTTTAGAACTCTTAGTTTGAACAATCCTTAAGGCTTGTGGAATAAATAAGCTGGCGTTAAACACCATACCCAACCCAAAAAACAAGGTGACAATATCTTTCATATAGATACAAACTAAAGGTGATAAAAAAATGCAAATTAAAAGTTTTTAAGATAATCTAGCAATACCAAATTACCAAACCGCTCCGTTACTCATTTTCTACTTGTTGTCTCTGCCATTGCTTCAAAACTTCAAAAGCATTAAAGCCTCTATATTGCAAGTAATTTAATAGCTTGGCTTTGGTTTTTTGGTCGATAATTTGAAAATCATCAATTTTATACTTTCGCATGATCTTTGTTTTTAAACCATCCAGATCGTCTGTTTCCTCACTTCCCTCTGTTTCGATTTGTTCGTTCCAAACTTGCTCGAATACCTCGGAGGAAATCCCTTTTTCCATACATTTGCGCCTTACCATAGATTTCCCATATTTGCCTTGAGAGTAGGCAATCAAGTTGGCGACTAAGCGCGTGTCGGATTGATAGTCTCTCTCTTGCAAATAATTGATAGCCTCGGAGATTTCGTTTGGCTCAAACCCCTTTAATTGTCCTTTCTTTAAAAGTTCGTAAGCACTGTAATCTCGGCGGGAGATCAGGCGAAAAAAATAGTCAGTGCAACTCATTTATCAAACAGTTATTATGTTTATTGATTTTAACACATACAAAAGTTTAATTGTTGTATGGCAGTCTAGAATAATGTATGTTCAAAATATATTTCTAGGCACAAATACCCAAAAAATAATTATTTAAAGAATGAAATAAATTGTTAAGATTTGCCTTGGAATAATCAATGCGAATCGCAAAAAGCCAGCTTTTATACTCAATTCGATTCAACTGGCTTCGAGAAAATTATTCCTTGGATAAATTGCTGCATTTGTTCATAATGCGTGCCTTTCCAATAAACACGATCGCATTCACGACAGCGGCTAAATTCATCAATAGATTGTTGGATATTGGGTGGCACTTGGTCAAGAATCGATTCCTTATCCACAGGTTCTAATAAACCATTGCAACGCAAACATCGTTGCAATGGTTTGACGAATTCAATTAGAGCAAAGCGTCCCATTATCTCGCCCACCTGTCGCTCTGGATTAGTTTCTCTGACATAATATCCATGTGTTACCAAACTACGCATCAATAGACCCTTATCGCGAGTCAAGAGAATTCGTTCTTCAGATGCCGAAATTTGGGCTAACTCTAGATCGTCATAGTCATTTCGATACAGGGTATCAAAGCCCAACATTCGTAAAGATGTTGCTAGTTTCCCTAAATGAATATCGAGAACGAAACGAGGAAATTGTAGCGGTTGAGGACGAACGAGAGAGACGCTAGATGTCTTTTCAGTCGCCGCAGAAATTGGATAAACATGGATGCGATCGCTATCAGTCACAATATAGGAAAAATCAACGGGTTTGCCGTTGACTTCGATATAATCCACTTCCGGGTGAGGGACGCCCAAAGATTCGATTGTGTCCTTAATCGAGGCTCGTTCCTCAAAAACATGAGTAATCGTTACGTGCCTTTTTTTGTGTGGCAAGAAATCATTCAATTCTGCGTAAAAATGAAAATCTGCTTTAGCCATATCGAGAAATTAATACACCGTAGTTCAGAACCCCACCTCAACTCTCGTAAATAAAATTTATTCCTTGTCTTCCTCCACTTGCGAGGGAATAGAGGAGGTACGGGGAAGCCGAAATCCTGAAATTCTACTTCCCCATGAAAAAAAGTTTTTCTTTACCTTTCCCCTGCCTGCGGGGGGATAGTTGTAGGTCTTTGCAAATTTTCACAAGTGAGATGCTTGCAATCGCTGGTTGCCCTCTTGTGGCAACTCAATTAATTGTATTATATTTGTAGTACGTTTAAGCAAGTGGTCGAGTTCTTGAAGCCACTGGGGAATTCATCAAAGTAATCAGAGCGTTCCTAAACATCTGCGGGGATACGCTCCAGCTTTGTAATGCAAGGAGTCAAATTATGGATGCAACTCAACCAGCCATCTTGAATATTATTCTGCATCTGCGCTCTTGTAATGAGCCATTTCTCCTACGTTATAACGGGCAACCCCCACGCTGGAGCGATGAATCTCTGCATCGGGAAGCTTACGAACAAAATCCAGAATTGTATGCGCTTTTAGCTCTCATCACTCATGTTACAACGGGGCAGCGCCTGCGGATTTTGTTTCAGTTGCTGCAACGCTCTCGTGTGGGGATGTCGAAAGAAGCACGTCAAACAAGCGATCGCGTCATTAATTTCTTGTTGGCAATTTTGCACCCCGACCAAGTTTTGACCGTCTTTTTAGCACTGCGACGGGTACGAGCTAATCACAAACATACCGCGAGGGCGATTCTCCAGTACATCCTCAATCATCCCCAATTTGAGGATATGGCTTTGCGCCGTCGTCCTGCGGTTGTGGATGCGATTGAACACGCGCTGGGGAAGAATGTGGCGAGGGGTTCTGTGAAAAAGCTGTCGGATGCAACGGTTGATAAAAGCGATTTGCGCCGCTATCTGTTGCGTTATGCCCATAATCCAGAATCGGTGAAAGCCATTCTACCTTTTCTGTATCATTCTCCTCTGGGAACAGGTTTAATGCCTGCGGCAGGCGAAGTTAAATATACTCTCGTTCATCAACAATATCGTCACTTTGAAGTACAAACAGAGCGTCCCAAGACAGTAACGGCAACCAATCGCGGTGATATTTCCGCAACCTTGGTGCATTTGTATCGGGGTGGAAAATCGCCAGAATTAATGTCAGCTTTGCAGCATTATGTCGAACAAGCTGCGGTAAACCTGCCGAAATTTTCAGGTCAAGTGGCTTTAGTGTTGGATGCGTCTGCTTCGACAAGAAGTTATGGCGATCGCGAATACTGTTCTTTAGCGCAGTCAGTCGCCCTGAAATTGGTACTCGAAAAATGCTGCGCGAACCTCAAAGTCCATACGCTTGGGGGAGTTGGCGAATTACCCATGCCAGAAGGTTACACCGACTTAGCAGGTGCTTTACTGGATGCTTTAGAAGAGTCCCCCGATTTAGTCGCCATTGTTTCTGATGGTTATGAAAATATGTATCCGGGAGACTTGGAAAGAGTTGTCGCCACCTTGCCGCAATTGGGTATTCATACCCCAATTGTCTTCTGTCATAGCAAGTTTACGGCGTCGGATGACTTGGAATTGAGACGACCTGCGCCTAATCTCCTCCAAAGAGAATTCTGGCATCAAGACGATTTTGAAGACTTACTAAATTCGCTATTTGCGATTGCGCTACCGCGCAGCCTTCGGATCGCGGGTGCAAAGCAAACCGAAGCTTCTTTGCAGGAATTCCTCCGCCAAAAACTCACATTCCAAGAAAAGGAGTTAGCCACATGGACTACCAGCCATTAGAGTTATTAATTCCCGACAAAGTCGATCTCTCTCCTTATCATTTTGGAATTCCTCAACAGTCTGGAGCCATGACTGTAGTCCCTATCTTCAGCCCAGATTGTCCGGGTCAATTTACCAGTCCCCTGTCTGGGTTGAAACTCAGTCGAGTTCATGGCTATGGAAATGTAGAACTCCATAACCCATCAACGGGTGTGGCAATCGTTCCCTTGCACATGGGTTATATCCAAGACCAAGCCCAAAATCATGCTTTGTGTCGGTCAGCATTTATTGCTGCGGGACAGAAACTCATGTTTAAAGATGCCTGCTGTGTGCAATCCGGTCAAGGCGGTTATTTGGAAGGTCGAGAACAATGGTTCTTCATTCTCCCCCTGCAACTGCGCTTTCAAGCATTGAAACTCCGGGGTCAGGAAGACTACAGCAAACTCTGGAAAGAAATTGAGCGTCTAAATCAGCGGTTTGATTTACCTCAACGCGGTCACTTAGAGCAAATTCTCAGTAAAAAACGCACCTTTCTGACGCAATATCAAAGCCGATTTGAATTGCTTCCCCAGCAAACCGGGGCGTTGTTCTTGATTCGGAATCAGTTAGTTGGCGTGGAAATTGCTCCCACGGCGGCTTACTTCCGGGAAGTGTGGATGCCTCTGGTTTGCTTCTGCTATGGTGTGGCAGCAATGTATGCCCAAAAGCACGCAAAAGCAAGCGACAAACCCGTGCTTCCTTTTGCAGCCAGCAATCTGCAAGAACTGCGCCAGCAGTTGCACAAAAGCCGTCAGGAAAAACAGTTACAAGTCAGCAATTGGCTAAGTCAAACACCCGCTGAAAGATTTCAGCTCAAAGAAGAAGAACGCTTCTTGAGTCTGCGGCTGCATACTTGTAAAGGGAAAAACTTTGCGGGTCAGTTGGTCGAAGAGTCTGGACAACTCGTGTATGCTTCGTTGTTTGCTTTAGCAATTTAATCAAGTTAACGCTTGACAGGATAGAGAAGCACTGAGTTGTCAATTCGCTCAATTTGTACTACAATACATTACAGTTGGAACTGAGTTAGGCATTGGCGTTTACTTGATGATTCCAAGTCATGGTTAAGAAACGCTACCGCGCTAACCGCTTGTCCAACTGTTATTTTCCGCCCTATCTAAACTTTATACAGAAAATTTAACCCCCTTCCCTGTCCGGGAAGGGGGTATTATTATGTCCTTTGCACCGCTCAAGACTCTTTGGGATTGGGTAGCCTGAGATATCCTTTCCGCCAAAGCCAGATCCCAGCACTGACTACCAAGGCGACAGTCACCACAGGCAACCAAATCGCCAGGATGGATAAAATAATCGCACCACCTGCTTCCAGGGTGGAAACCACCCCATTACCGAATCCTCCGGTGAGTGCGGTTGAAGAAAAGCGAACCATACCCGTCAAGGCTTGCACGATACCCGCCGAACCTCCACCCGCAATCACGGCGATTGTCCACTGAACTAAAGGATCGTCGTGGGGAAAGATGGCAGCAGTCAAGAATGTGCCGACTGCGATCGCAGTTGGTGTAGAAACGAGATCCAGCAAATTATCTATCCACGGAATGTAATAAGCGGCAATTTCAACACAAGTCGCCACCGCAAATGTCACTAATGCCGGATAAGTTCCTATCCACTCAAAATTCGGTGCCAGTGGCAGATGTCCAAAAAGTGCTGCCATGCTCATCACGAGCGGCGGGACAAAAATCCGAAAGCCACAAGCTGCACTCAAACCAATGCCAATCGCAATGCTTAATAATGTATCCATACGACTCAAATTCAATCATTCGATAGGGTTGCTCTCGCCAAATCTGCTTCAATCACCTTGGCATCTTTCAAGTTGACCCCACTCAGGTTCGTTCCACTCAAATCTGCGCCTCTTAAGTCGGCAAGTTCTAAATTTGCTCCCCTTAAATCAGCTTCACTCAGGTTCGCTTCACTCAAGAAAGCTTTACTCAAATTTGCCCCTCGTAAATCTGCCAGATGCAAGTTCGCCTTCGCTAGATTCGTTCTCGTTAGGTTGGCTGCACTCAGATTTGCTTCGCTCAAATTCGCTTCCTTCAAATCCGCCTCACTTAAGTCCGCTTTACTGAGGTTAGCTTTGCTTAAGTTCGCTAAATTCAGTTTTCCCCAACTTAGATTTGCTTCGCTAAGCAAGCACTCACAAAGCCAAGCACCTCTCAAGTTCGCATTGATAAAATACCTTTCTCCGGCTGCATAACGCCGCTTCAGATCGTCAGCAACAAATCTGATTAAAAGGGCACTTTTATCTTCACAATAGCACCATTGCGCTCCAACTAATTTAGCCGCCGTGTTAACAGCTAATTCGTCTTTTTTAGGCAATACCACCCCATTACAACCATCCCATTCACCGCCAAGGATAAAAGCAATTTCTTGGGCAGCATATAAGGAGTCGAATAAGAGCATATCTTGCGTTACCCGGCCTCCAGAACTACTAATCCGGTTGCTGGAGAATGATAATAGATTTCGGATTAAGTCTTTCATCCGGTGTTTTAAGCAATTTTATTCAAGGGGCATTCAAATCGATAAAACTTTTGTATATCCTTTAATTACCCTAGCTAACACAACCGGAGCGGACATCAATCAATAGACATATTCAGATTTAAGAATGTGAGATAGTTTCATTCCAGTTGTTCCCCCCGTTGTTATCCCAATGATTTCCATCGGTGAAAGCAAAATTTAAAGTAGTGCCTACCGGAGGGACAGAGAGTGTTGTCTCCCAGAATCCATCCTCTCGCTGGATCATCAGGCTGTCAGTAACTTGCTGCCAATTATTGTATCCCCAGTGCAGTTTGACTTGTTCATAATTTGTCAATAACCCTTTGTAATAAATCGTTAAAGCTAACCCTTGTTTCGCATTAGCTTCGTTATAATCTACCACTTTGCCTTCATGGGGTTTGGATGAATTGACAACATAGCGCTGATAAACAATCTCCGGCATATCCATTACTTTGCCAGTATAATTTGATGCCAGCAGCGCGATGTATTCTCCCATCGACCAGGAAAGTGGAGTCATTGATTTAGTGGGAGTTCCGGGAGTATAACCAGAGGGTGCATTGAGATCCCAAACTTGCTCGGAAATCATGTAAGAAGGATTGGCAAAGGCACGCATTGTTGCCAGGTAAGAGTCTGCTTTGTTACCACGCGCGATCGCAAAGTGACCCCGTTCTCCGGTGAAAATAGGCCACAAACGCCCGATTCCTGCACCTGTATAATCTGCACCCGTTGATGTTTCTCCATAACCGTCGTGATTGTAGCGAAACCAACCCTCTCCTTTGCCGGGAATTGTTTGTTTAATGGTGGAATCAATCGCCGGAAGGGAGGCGAGAATATAGGGATTATTTGCAGCTTTTACTCCATGACGCACTAATTCTAAAAAGCTACTGTCAACGATAGACCGTTCATCCCGATCGCCGCCACCGTTGCCAATGTGTAAAATGTGTCCGTCGTTGGGATTTCCATTATCATCAATGCGTTCAAAATATTTGCCATTGCCAATCGAACCGCTAGTCGTAAACGTCCAGTTTTCTACCATGCTTTGCCAGTAGTCTGCTGTTGCCAAATAGCGTTTCTCGCTGGTTGTGTCACCGTTAGCTTTAGCGATATCTGCGGCACAAACTAAACCCGCAATTTCCGCAGCAATGGTGCCGGGAGAATAGCCTGCGTTTTCTTCCCAACGTTCTTGCCCCGTAACTGGGCCATTTTTCACAATATAATCAGCAGCTGGCTTGATGTGTTTGATATAGGTGTCTGCATCGGTACGACCGAGTTTCCACGCCAAGATAATTGGGAAGGCCGTCTCGTCCATTTGAATGCCATTCCAGTAAGGGGTACCATCCGCAAAGGCATTCTGAAGAAAATGTCCATCTGGTTGTTGCAAAGTGCTTAGCAACCAATCCAAGGCTTTTTTGGGGGTAGCCGTGTCGCCTGCAACAATTAAGGCGCTGGCAAATTTATACAAGTCACGAGGCCAAATCAGGTGGTAGCCGCCTGACATTTCGATGCCGGATGGAGTGCAAATTGAGTAGTTAGAGTTCCCCCACGGATTGCCCAAACCTGCAACCATCGCACCCGATGCTTTGTCAGTCGCTGCCTTCAGTACCATTGCCGCAACATAATACTGAGTATCTGCGGTGCCACCATAGGTATTTAAATGATTGGTGTAGCTGTTCCATTGCGCGTTGTAACCGGACAGCATCGTAGAGAAATTATCTTTTAGGGTTCCTGCGGCTTCCGATTCAGCGTTTTTGTCACTGTTGCCAAAGCCAAGTACCAGGTTAAAAGTGACCGATTTCTGGTTGGCATAAGGACTGAGATCGAACATTACCATCTGTGCAATGTTGCCATTGGTTGCCTTCTGATAAGTCCAGTTCATCGTATTATCAACTTCGCCGCCTTTGAGGTCTTGCCAGCCGTCGCTGCGTCCGACGAATCCAGAAGACATCATGCCTTTTTTAAAACCTAGAGAACTCGCCAATGCCGATGCTTGATTGCTGGTGGGATTTTTAGCAATCAGCATTTGAATATTCTTGTAAGTAGTGCTGTAACCTGTAGTGGCTTTTCCGTTATTGTCAATAGCTGGATGATACAAAGTATAAAGATTAAAATTATCCAGCGTTCCGCTGAGTGTGGTGAATGTTACCTGCTGAATTAAAGTATTGCGATTGGGGTCGGTGAAAATTGTCTTGTCGATTTGATACTTGCCGTTTTTCGCCGTATTGGTAATCTTCCAAGACAGCGATCGCGTATTATTCAAACTAACCTGGCTGATAGTATCCTGCTTCTCTTCATCAACCCAAGTTTTTGCCGAATCGCCTACTAAAAACTGCCAATCTACCGTCGCTGCTTTGTCAGTCGAAGGATAAAATATCTGGCTAATGATGCCATCGAAACCCGTGAACCACACTTTTGAAGTTGGGTTTTGGGCAGTACCGAGAAAGGTGAGGGTTGAAGGCGACCAAGTTGGACAAGTGCCGGGATGACCAAAGGCTTCCTGTTGGGTCATGGCACCTAGAAAAGAAACTTTACTTTCTAGGATAAAAATTGTTAACAAAATGACAATAATGGCAATTGCAAACCAATAAATCCTTTTCAATTAATTCGCCTTTATAACTGGGTGAAGTTGACTTGATTAGTCGAATATAGCAATCTTATTTGATTGTTTGGCGAACCGCCTTAGCGAAGCCATGCGCGTTAGCGCTTTAGGCGCAGAGGGCGCAGAGAGAAGAGGTATAGAGAGAATTTAGAAGTTAAACAAATATTGATAGGAAATAAATTAAAGGGTGCGGGTTTATTCGCATCGATAGTTTCTGGCGATCGCTCGGAAATCATACCAAGGCGGTAAGCATTCAAAAATGCCCGTCGATAGGATGAAATTGCAAAGAGCAAAAGTAGCAAAAAAACTTTATGTTAGTTCATATCATCGCTGATTACGGCTTTGGCGATCTCGCCTTTGCAGAAGTCGTGCAGCGTATCAGGTTCTATCTACCGGATGCTGAGCCAATCCTTACCCCCGTGCCTGCTTTTGCCACCCTGGCTGCTGGCTTCTGTATCGCCCAGTTAGGCTTGAATGAAGCCCCGGCGGGAACTATTATTTACCACAACGTTGCGCCCCGCGAAGACGATGAACAGGCGCGTGTCGGGAATGCGGGTGAACGTCTGGCTTTCGCACGCCTCCCGACGGGTGTGCGGGTGATCGGAGTCAATGCTGGCTATGCCTTCTCGTTTGTCCGCGATGTAGCGGAATTGAGCTGGGCTGCTGTTGCTGCGGAAGGTTCGCAGTTTCGTTCCCGTGACTTGTTTCCGCAAGCGGCGGCGGCGATCGCGCTGGGACAACCAGATGCGCTAGGGGATAAGATTGAGCCTTCGGATATCCCCGATGTGCCGTCGAATCGAATTGCCTATATTGACGGCTATGGCAACTTAAAAACGACGATTCAATATGATGCCAGCAAGGGGAGCGATCGCGCGAATATCCGTTTGCGGATCGGTGACATCGAGAAAGAAGCGACAATGAGCGATGGCAGTTTTGCCGTTGAACCCGGACAATTAGCCTTTGCACCGGGTAGCAGCGGTTGGACAAATGCCCAAGGCGAAGAAACACGCTGGATCGAACTGTTCTTACGCGGTGGCAATGCCTGGGAGTCCTTCAAGCGTCCGTCAGTTGGCACGCAGATAGAGATTATCTGACAATTTTTCTGGGATTGGGCAAATAGTCCCATTGAAACCTCTCCCTAGCCCCCTCCTAAAAGGAGAAGAAATCGGAATAAATGTTTTTTATTTTTACGGGCAATAGGAGAGTTGATAGCCCCTCTCCGCTTGCGGGGAGGGGTTGGGGTGGGGTTCCAAATGCCGAGGAATTATTGGTAAACCGACATAATCTTACCAAGAAGTCCTCTTCCCTCAGTCCTCAGCCCTCAGTCCTCTTCACTCTACCCAATGTTTCGCTCTTTCAACTGCTTTTTGCCACATTGTAAAATTCGCCTGTGCCTGGGTGACTCCTGCACCGGGTTGAAAAGTTCGGTCGATTTGACGACTCGCGGTTAATGTGGCGTAATCTTGCCAAAAATTAACTGCCAAACCAGCAGCAAAAGCGGCACCTTGTGCAGAAGCATCGAGAACGGCTGGACGTTCTACTGGTATTCCTAAAACATCCGCTTGGAGTTGCATTAAAAAGTCATTTTGACAAGCTCCGCCATCTACTTTTAGCAGGGAAATGTCGGTACCGCTATCTTGGTTGATTGCCTGTACAACTTCTTTGACTTGGAAGGCGATCGCTTCCAGCACCGCCCTGACCATGTGTTCTCGCTGCACTCCGCCCGTAATCCCAAAAAATGCTCCCCTGGCACTCATATCCCAGTGCGGCGCACCTAAACCACTCAACGCCGGAACGAAGTAAACACCCCCGTTATCCTCTACCTGCTGCGCCATTCGTTCTGTATCCGTAGCCGCAGTAATGAGTTTAATGCCATCCCGCAACCATTGGATGCAGGCTCCAGTGGTAAATATACTGCCTTCCATGCCATAACCGACTTGGATTTTTCCGTCATTACCTGTCTGCGTCCACGCGACAGTCGAAAGGAGTTGATTGCGCGATCGCTGTATTTTTTCTCCGGTATGCGTAACTAAGAAGCAGCCAGTACCATAGGTACATTTTAATAAGCCAGGGAGATCGCAACCATGAGCAAATAATGAAGCTTGTTGATCGCCCAAAATCGCCATAATTGGCACTTCACTGCCTAAGAATTCCGGCTGAGTGTAACCAAATAAGCCTAAACTTGGCTGAATTTTTGGCATCAAATGAACCGGAATTTTAAATAAGTTCAGTAGCGTCTGATCCCACTCCCGCGAAGTCAAATTCATCAACATCGTGCGGCTGGCGTTACTATCATCTGTGGCGTGAATCACACCGCCTGTAAGGTTCCAGAGAATCCAGGTATCAATCGTGCCTGCTAAAACATTCTCTAAATCAATGGGGGAATATTCTCGTTGAATGTCCTCCAACAACCAAGTTAATTTAGTTGCAGAAAAGTAGGCATCTAATACTAACCCCGTGCGATCGTAGATATCTGCTGCGTGACCTTGACTTGCAAGTTGATTGCACAGGGGTGCCGTGCGTCGGTCTTGCCAGACAATGGCATTATGTAAAGGTCGCCCCGTGGTTTTGTCCCACAACAGGCAAGTTTCTCGCTGCACGCTTAACCCAATCGCAGCAATATCTTTTGCAGTGATACCCGCCTTTTGCAAGACAGTCTGCATCGCCCAACAAGTATCTTGCCAAATTTCTCTGGGGTCATGCTCTAACCAACCCGGTTGGGGATAATACTGCGTGAGTTCTTTGTAAGCAGAGCTAACAATCATCCCGTCAGCATTAAATAAGATCGCTCGGTTTCCAGTAGTACCAAGGTCTAGGGCGAGAACGTAGGCAGGAGTCGATGCAGTCATTGCAAGCTTTATTAGTAATAGATTGAGAGTTTTTCAACGTGCGAATTAAGTCGAAGTCTCGATCTTAAACGTTGCCAAGAATGCCAAGAAAGCGATCGCTGCTACACGCATCAGACTTTGAGCGTGCAACGCTTACGTTTCTCGGCTTTTTTGTATTCCTCATAACAGACTAACTTCACTTAGAGCCTTTCCTGGGGTAGAAGTTAGCAGAAATCATGGCAGTTAGTTTGGAAGTAGACTCTCCACGTTCTGAGACTTTGCACAAGTATTTTGCACAAGTATAAGAGTCTGCCAAGAACCAGTTCCCATCACCAATGCGATCGCATCAATATTCACCCAGTAGCGATCGCTGTCCCAAGCAAATTTTTGAAAGGAGGGCTAAAGCGATGCCCGACGCGACTCAGACTAACGCGACTCAGACTAAGCTAACCGATACCGTGCGCCAGATTGCCCACCCGCTCACAGGTGCCACCTCGGACTACGACCCCTTAATGGAACTTGTTGGCGATGCCCGCTTTGTCCTGCTGGGTGAGGCATCCCACGGCACCCATGAATTTTATCAAGCGCGAGCCGAAATTACCAAGCGGCTGATTCAAGAAAAAGGCTTTACAGCGATCGCTGTCGAAGCCGATTGGCCCGATGCTTACCGCGTCAACCGCTACGTCACTGGTGTCAGCGACGATACCACCAGTAACGAAGCACTCTCTGGTTTTGGACGCTTCCCAGCGTGGATGTGGCGCAACGCGGATGTGGTCAACTTCATTGATTGGCTGCGCCAGTACAATAGCGCCCTCCCTGAAAATGCCACTAAGACTGGCTTCTACGGTCTTGACCTCTACAGCCTACACCAGTCAATCGCCGCCGTTCTCGACTACCTTGACAAAATTGACCCAGAGGCGGCAGAACAGGCGCGTCACCGCTACTCGTGCTTTGAAGACTTTGGTGAAGACGCTCAATCCTACGGGTATGTCGCCAACTTCGATGTTGAGGAATCCTGTGAGAGCCAAGTTGTCAACCAACTTCTAGAATTGCAACATCGTGCTAGCGAGTACGCCCATCGGGATGGTCGCGTGACAGAGGACGAATTTTTCTTTGCCGAACAGAACGCACGACTGGTCAAGAACGCCGAGGAATACTACCGCTCAATGTTTCGTGGTCGGGTATCGTCGTGGAATTTGCGCGATCGCCACATGGCAGAAACGCTGCAACACCTCGTCGCTCATTTGGACAAACAAAGCGATCGCACTAAGGTCGTTCTGTGGGCGCACAACTCCCATCTCGGTGACGCCCGCGCCACCGACATGAGCGCACACGGCGAACTGAATGTCGGTCAACTGGTACGCGAACAGTACGGTCGCGACGCGGTACTCGTCGGCTTCAGCACCTACACGGGAACCGTCACCGCCGCCTCAAATTGGGACGCACCCGCCGAACGCAAGCGCATCCGTCCGGCAGTCCCAGACAGTTATGAAGGGCTGTTTCACGATACGGGTTTGCCACGCTTCCTGCTCCCCTTACGCGACAGTGGCTCATCAATCAAAGGATTGCGGGAGCCTCGATTGGAACGGGCGATCGGTGTCATCTATCGACCCGAAACCGAGCGGAGCAGCCATTACTTCCACGCACGGCTAGCCGACCAATTTGACGCCATCATCCACTTCGACGAAACCCAAGCAGTGCAGCCACTAGAGCGTGCCGGATGGGAGACAGACGAAGTGCCAGAGACTTTTCCCTCTGGTTTTTAACTCGCCTCGCAGGAAGTCCCATGCTCTACCGGATCGAGGGGGAGCGGGATGAAACCCCGGCTGTTGACAATACTCCTGTGACCCATGCCGTTCGTGTAGAGTCTCCAAGAGAAGGCGAGGAAAGAGGAGATGGAGGAAACAGCCAGTTATTAGGCCCCACCGTAGATTTATGAATCGGCTTCTTCCCGCGAACAGGGACGGCTTCTCCCTGAGACTTTGGTACCGCATTCTAAGCGTGGAATTCTCCTCCAGCACGGCGACTTAGCTAAAACGTAATATATTTAGTTAGGTTTTTTGGAAAAAATTGCGGCATGGGGATTGAGGTACTGTGGAGTGCTGAGTCGATTATTGGAGTTCAGCGCTTTTTTGGGGCTAGCTGGAGTTGGTTCTTTAAGACCCTCACCATACTAGGGACAGTTCCAGCGATCGCCGTGGTCTTTGCTGTGGTGTTGTGGATCTGGGGGCGAGAGCTTGCCTACGGCTTGCTGGGTATTATCCTCTGGGCAACCTTTACAAACGTCCTGATTTGGACACTTTTCCCTGTGGCGCGTCCGCACGACCCGCAGATCGAGATCCGGGAAAAACAAACAGTACCGTCCTTTCCCAGCGGACACACCGTTACTGCAACTACCCTGTGGGGAACGTTGGCTGCGTTCGATCGTATCCCGATCGTGGTTGCGGGGGGTATTGTTGCGGGGGTGATGCTGAGTCGCCTATATCTCGGCGTACACTATCCGGTAGACTTACTCGGTGGTGTGTCGATCGGGCTGATCCTGGTGCTGACTTATCAGCGTTTGTGGTTCGTGCTTTTGCATTGGTTCTCCGGACGCCCCTTTCGATTTTTCTTAATCCTCGGTCTTTCCGCACCCGTTGCAGTGTTTCCTTTCACCGGCTTTTTGCCCCAAGCTTGGGAAATTTTTGGTGCTGCACTGGGTATGGGAATTGGAATGCCCCTGGAATATTGGTACGTTCATTACTCCCCAGATATACTTCCCTTCCAAAAGCAAATGTTGAAGCTGGCGGTCGGTTTGGGAGGACTTGCCATGCTCGTACTGGTGCCTCGCCTCATCGGCATTTACGGGGTGGCGCTTGAGGTGGTGACATTTGCGATCGCGGCACTGTGGATCGTTTTCCTGGCACCGGCATTGTTTGTACGCATGAAACTATCATCGACAGGACTGACGTAGCCATTCTGCAATCAAGCTGAAAACAGGCAATTGGGATTAAAAAAACGCTCCTTTCAAACGAATTTGCTGGAAGCGATGGATGCTACCGCCTCCCGCTGCGCTAACGCATTGCAAACGATTCCCCTGACAAGTCACTTCTGCCCCATCTAGCCAAGCTTGCTGCACTTCCATCCCGTGAAGTTGCACTTGGACACTGGCGTAAGGGAAAGCATAATCCCCGTGTTGTTCTTCCCAGGTCAGTTCTAAACCGTTCTCGTCCCGCACCATCCGGAACCGATCGAGCCGCGATTCTCCATATCCATCTCCGGCGTCGCTGTAAAGATGAGCTTCGCCGGTTCCTTGCACGGGTAGATAGAGGTGGAGAATCAGTTGCCGATCTTCCTCCATTGGGAGAATACTCCCCGCCCTCACCAGCACCGGAATCTGCTCTAGCGGTGCATCCAGATTCACCAGCTGCGAACCTTCCAGTACGGCATCATCCCAGAAACGATACCAACGACCCTTGGGTAACAGGACTTCACGCGATCGCGCTTTATCCTCGACAATCGGACAAATCAGCAGTGCATCGCCCAACAAGAAAGCATCTTCTACATCCCAAAGTGCAGATTCATCGCTGTCAGCCCAGAAAAGCGGACGAACTGGAGAATAACCCTTCTGGCTTGCTTCCCAAGCCAATGTATAGAAGTAGGGCAGCAGTCGGTAGCGTAATTGCAAGAATTGCCGAATGATACTCAGGTAAGGTTCGCCATACGTCCACGGCGTGCGGTGTTCAACGTTATTAGAAGAATGGGTGCGGCAAAAAGTCAGAAAACTTGCCATCTGGAACCAGCGCAGGTAAAGTTCAGCACTCGGATTTCCCTGAAAACCGCCGATATCCGGGCCACTATAAGGAACTCCCGATAGTCCTAACCCCACCACTGTCGCCACCGTCTGCCGCAACGCCGCCCAAGTACACTCAATATCGCCCGTCCAAGTCCAAGCATAGCGCTGGAGTCCTGCCCAACCCGAACGCGAAACAATGAACGGGCGTTGATGGGGTCGATGTTCCCGCAGACTTTCGTATCCCGCCTCCGCTTGCAGCAATCCGTAGATATTATGAGCCTCGCGGTGGTCGCCCCCTCTCCCTTCCAGGAAATGCCGCGTCGGTTTGGGAAGAGAGCGATCGCCCCAAAGAATAAAAGCAGCGGGTTCGTTCATGTCGTGCCAAAATCCCGCCACGCCGACATCGAGCAAGTATGCATACTGCCGACTCCACCACTTGCGTACCGTTGGATTCGTATAATCGGGGAAAACTGACCAACCGGGCCAGACCGGGGCAACAACAAGCTTGCCGTTGGGGTGTTTGCAAAACGCATCGAGAATCTGACCCTCTAAGAATAAGTTGCTCTGGCGGCTGTACTTAATTCCTGGGTTGAGGATGGCGATAAACTGCACCCCCAACTCAGCCAGTTCTTGCGTAAAACTTCCTAAGTTGGGAAAGCGTTCCGGGTCAATTGTGAAGGCTCGGTATCCCACCTGACAGTCAATATCTAGGTGAATTGCACTCAGCGGCAAATTATGAGCCTGAAATGTCTTCGCTTCTTTTCGGACTGCTTCTTCGGTACCATATCCCCACTTCGACTGATGATATCCCAAAGCCCAGCGGGGAGGCAGGGGAGAACGTCCCGTCAGCTCCGTGTAACGCTCTAGTAGTTCCGCAGGGGAGCCGGAGGTGAAGTAGTAACGCAGCGATCCTCCATCGAAGTCGGCTGTGGCAACATCCGCAAACGTAAAATTGGCATTAAAAGAATTTTCATAGAAAACCAAATAACTGCCCGCGGAGTGAAGCCCCCAATAAACCGGAATGCAGATATACATCGGATCTGAACCGGGGGCATACATCCCAGCCGCGTCATAGTTCCACATCCGATAGGTTTTCGGTTGCTGGGTAACTTCTCCTTTCTTTGTCACCTGCCTGGCTGCACGTAGGTTGAGGGAGGAAGCGCGTTCTCCCAAGCCATAAATGCGTTCTTCTTCTCGCAGTTGGGCTTTGTGAATCCATCCCCCGTCTTTTCGCTGCGGCGGGAGTTCTTCCCGTAAGGTTTGTCCAGAGGTGTCGCAGAATTTCAGACTGCCATCGATTCCGACGATAACCGTGAGATTGTGGCTCGAAACCGTCCAACCCTCCGCCGTTTCTTCCAGCGTCGTCTCGACTTCCGACCACTCCTGACGAGCGATCGCATATGGAATCGGCGGTATCCCCGGCTTCCAATCCACGCGGATTAAATCGCCAGTCAGAAAACAAATTTCTAACTCTGCTTGCTCGAAGTAAAAATTAGCACCTCGATTGCTTGGCTCGCCCCGCAGTAATTTTCCGGGGTTGTCAAAAGCTTCCTCGGCTGGCGGATTGAGAAACTCTTGTTCAATGCGATCGCGTTGACGAGAATAGACCCATGCCTGCGGCATATAACTCACATAGAGCAGCGATCCTAGAACAAAACGTATCTTTAGCGATATTTCTTTGAAGAGACTCATCGTATTTATGCCAGAACAGAGCTAATCTTTTTAACCGATTTAACAAATCTTTTAATCGAGTAACTCTTCAAGAGAAAAGCAAATTTATCCTGGGAATCTCATCAATCCTAAGTATGATCTCTTGAATTAAAATCTCAATATGCTAAAAAATATTCTGGTGATTAAAAAGACACGGTTGACAAATTCTGGCAGAGCCGGGTTGAAAGCCGTTGAGAGCGGGTTTCCTCTAGATAGCCAGTATAGACAAGGGTTGTCGCGTCTCCATCTATACTTTTTGAGTATAAATAGACAGAAAATGAATAAGCAGAAACTAATCAGAAATGTTAGTTTTTTTAGTCAAATTTAAGCCCCAAGATAGGGTATTTCTCTAAACCGATGAGTCTAAGCTGAAAAAGATAAATTCATTTAAATTGAGGAAAAAATTATGCCAGGTGGTCATGCCAGTCATAAAAGCACTTCACCAAAACCCAACACGAATGCGAATGGTCGGATTGATACTGCGGCTGACCTCTCAGTAGAGCCAGCCGATCTTCTGGATGAAGGTGTTGATGCCAGAAGAGCCGAAGAAGAAAGTCCGGAGAATGCCGCCGCGACTCAACGACCGAATCAAGGCGGATCGGGGCAAGAACAGCAGTAATCGGCATTTATAGACCATTGCCAATTAAGATGAAGGGTGCCCAATAATAAGGGTGGCTAAGGCGATCGCTAACATTACCGGGTATATCGCGAATCCGTTCGACGACAAAAATGCCCCGTTCTTGACCCAAAGCTGTATAGTCGCCGGTAATCAAGGCGATTTGTGCTTGGCGGAGGGATTCAGCTTTTGGGGTATTGCCATTTTCTAAAGCGGTATAGAAAGCATTCATCAGTGCTTGGGTACCGCCATCATCGACCGTCCACAAAGACGCGATCGCCGCCCTCGCACCCGCCTTTTGCATCAGGTACCCAAAGCCTAAAATCTCTTTCCCATCACCTAATTGACCGCCGACTCCGGTTTCACAGGCAGAAAGTACGACCAGATCGGTGTTTTTCAAAGGCCAAGTTTCGACATCGCGGAAATTTGCGCGATCGCCATTGCCAAATAAAATGAACGAATCTTCAGGTTTCCCCGTGACAAAGGCGGCATGAGTCGCGAAGTGGAGGATAGAATAATCGCTGATCCGGGCTAATATTTCCTTTTCGCTAAAGTCCCGGTTGAGTAAACCTGTCGTGTTAGGAAGCATCGCCGCCAAGTTTTCGACTTCCTTTCCTGCAAAACGCAATCCTCCAAAGTTGAAGTTGCGATCGCCGACTTGAAAGCTGTAATTTCCCTGACTGAACGCACCCGCTAAAATCTTAGGCGCTTGGGGTTTCTTGTCCCACTCGATCAAACTCAAGGCAGTGATATTATTGACGCGGTACTTCTGCACCAACCACTGATTGCCGTCATACAAAGCCGCCAGGGGAATGTAGCGCAGTTGCCCGTCTGGGGCATAGATAATGGTCTGGGCGTTCGCTTCTTTAAGGGCAGCTTCTATCGGTTGAATGAGCCAATTGTAGAGTTTTTGGGCAGGTTCTTTCGCATTCGCGTTCGGATTTTTCAAAGCTGAGCGAAAATCGACAATGGTGCGGTTGAGTTCTTCTCGTTTGACGGGGACAGTTTGATGAATCGGAGGCGCGTAGGGGGTAATAAGTACCAGTTCCAGGCGATCTTCGAGAATCAGCGGATAGAGAAGAACGGCATCTTGTGCCAGTTTCTTGAGGTTGTCCTGTAAACCTACAAGCATTTGCGGGCTGAGGTTTTCGCTGCCTGTAGTTTGGTTCAGTTGCCCGACAAGAGCGACAATTTGGGGAGAACCGATGAAATCGAGAAATTTTCGAGTTGTTGCCCGCTGAGCGGTTTCAATCTGTCGTCGGCGCTGTTCCTGCTGTGGAGTGCGATCGCTTGCGGGAATTTTCTGGAGTTTCTGTAGTTCTTTACCGATTTGGACAACAGAAGCTAGTTCAGTATTGTACTCGCCCAAAAGTCGCTCTTCTAAGGGTAGATATTCCACCCCCGGTTTTGTATTTTCGTTCCCTTGTACGGTGCGGAGGTAATCGTCGAGTTCTTGAACTTTGAGCAAGTCGAGGACTCGTTGCGCTTCGAGTACCCTGTTTTCTTTGAGCAAAAGGTCAGCGAGACGACGATAGGTGGCTGCAACGGTTTCGGTGTAAGACTGCTGTTGCTCTTTTGGCAGGCTTCTTAAATCTTTGCGAATGGCTTCCGTGACATTGACGGATTGTTTGAAGAAAGCGATCGCTAATTCTGGCTGTTTCTGTTCTTCTAAAAGCAAACCAATATTATTGAGGGTTAAACCTTCCCCTGGCTTGTCGCCAATTTCTTTAACAATCGATAAAGCTTGTTGATAAAATTCCAAGGCTTTTGGGTACTGTTTCTGGTCGTAGTAAACTGCCCCAATATTATTGAGGGTTGTCCCTTCCCCTGCCTTGTCGCCAACGTCTCTGCGAATCGCTAAAGCTTGTTGATAAAACTCCAAGGCTTTTTCGTACTGTCCCAGGTTGTAGTAAACTCCCCCAATGTTATTGAGAGTTGTCCCTTCCCCCGTCTTATCGCCAATTTTTGTGCGAATTGCTAAAGCTTGTTGATAAAACTCCAAGGCTTTCGGGTACTGATTTAATTTTCGGTGAACTAACCCGATGTTGCTGAGAGTATTTGCTTCCCCTGCTTTGCTGCCAACTTCGATGAGAACCGCTAAAGCTTGTTGATAGAATTCCAAAGCTTTCGGATACTGTCCCAGATCCGAGTAAACTAACCCAATATTGTTGAAGAGCAACCCTTTCCATGCCTTGCCACCAATTTCTTTACCAATCGCTAAAGCTTGTTGATAAAACTCCAACGCTTTTGGGTACTGTCCCAGATCGGCGTAAACTAACCCAATATTATTGAGAGTCATCCCTTTCCCCGCCTTGTCGCCAACTTCGGTAAGAATCGCTAAAGCTTGTTGATAGAACTCCAACGCTTTTGCGTACTGCCCCAGTTCGCCGTAAACTTCCCCAATATTGTTAAGGGTGCTTCCTTCACCCGCCTTATCGCCAATTTCTTTACCAATGGCTAAAGCTTGTTGATAAAACTCCAAGGCTTTCGGGTACTGCCCCAGATCGCTGTAAACTCCCCCAATATTGTTGAGAGTGCCTCCTTCACCCGCCTTATCGCCAATTTGTTTACGAATGGCTAAAGCTTGTTGATAAAACTCCAAGGCTTTCGGGTACTGCCCCAGGTTGTTGTAAATTAACCCAATATTGTTGAGGATGTTTCCTTCCCACGCCTTAGCACCAATTTTCGTGAAAATGGCTAAAGCTTGTTGATAAAACTCTAAAGCTTTCGGGTACTCTCCAAGGCTGTTGTAAACTGCCCCAATATTGCCGAGGTTTGCCCCTTCTCCCGCTTCATTCCTAACTTCTCTAGCAATGGCTAAAGCTTGCTGATAAAACTCTAAGGCTTTCGGGTACTCTCCAAGGCTGTTGTAAACTGTCCCAATGTTGCCGAGGGTTGTCCCTTCCCCCCTCTTATCGCCAATTTCTCTGCGAATGGCTAAGGCTTGGTTAAAGAACTCTAGCGCTTTGGGATACTCTCCAAGGCTGTTGTAAACTGCTCCAATATTGTTGAGGGTTGTCCCTATCCCTGCCTTGTCATCAATTTCTCTGCGAATGGCTAAGGCTTGCTGATAGAACTCTAGGGCTTTAGGGTACTGACTCAGTTTGCGGTAAACTAACCCGATGTTACTGCGAGTGTTTCCTTCCTCCGCCTTGTCCCGACTTTCTACAAAAATCGCTAAAGCTTGTTGATAAAACTCTAAAGCTTTGGGATATCGATCCAAGTTGTCGTAAGCTAGCCCAATGTTGTTGAGGCTGACTCCCTCGCCTTCGCGATCGCCAATTTCTCGATTAATCGCTAAAGCCTGCTGGAATTTCTCTAAGCCTTCTCGAAATTGACCCCTATCTAATTGCTGAAGTCCCTCTGCGTTCAGCCGCTTCGCCTCCGCTTTTCTATCTTGGGTCGTTTGTGCTTGAACTACCAGCGGCTCAAAGTTTGAGGTAAGCGGTAAAAGGGGAAATGTTACCGAAAGTAGTAGAGTCGCAGTAGTAAAGCTGAGGTATCTAAGACGGTAGTGCATTGGGAAGTCCTCTTGCCGCTTGGTAGATGGCTTGCTCCCTTATCTATATCTTTATCTGAGCCACAGTTATGTAAAAATTTGCTCAATTATCAAGCACTCCGGTTAGTGGCAAAGCTCATAGCTTGCACCATTGCTAAGTCGAAGGGCATTTGTAGAGACGCGAAATTGCATACAACTTAATTCAGCGAAATTCTTCTTAAGTCGGCTCACTTAACAGCAACAAGGCGAAATGATAACAAGTTTTAGGGCAATTAAAATTCTTAAACTGCGATTCGCTCTTAACTGAACTGAATTGAGAAATCAAGACTTACAGTTTGGATGGTAAAAGCTTCCTCCTCCCTGTAAGATTCCTCAAAACGATTAGCGATTAATGGGTGCTACGCAATTTAGATTGACTGCGGACGTGACCATTTTGCGAAAAGCGCTCTGCCAAGATTTGTTGATAAACTGCTTCGTAACCGTCCGTCATCCGTTGTGCGCTGAAGTGGCTTAGCACGTGTTCTCGACAAGCGTAGCGGTTCAATTGGGCAGCTTTATCAATTGCAGCGATCGCTTCTTCAACGTTGTGGGTCAAAAAGCCTGTCTTCCCGTGAGCAATCACTTCTGGCGTAGAACCCATCTTCATTGCAATCACTGGTGTTCCCGATGCCATCGATTCAATCATGACTAACCCAAACGGTTCGCGCCAGGTAATTGGGAATAAAGTTGCAACAGCCCCTCCCATCAATGCATTCTTTTGAACATGGTTTGCTTCACCTAAATATTCAATCTGCTTACCATCAATGTGAGGCTTGATTTGCTGCTCAAAATATTCCACATCAACGACATCCACTTTCCCTGCCATCTTTAAGTGCCAGCCAGAACGCTTAGCAATTTCTATTGCCAAATGCGGCCCTTTTTCCGGTGAGATTCGACCTAGAAAAGCCAAGTAAGGGGGGTTATCCGGCTGGGGGTAAAACTCATAAATCGTTGGATTGATGCCGTTATAAACTGTAGCGACGCAGTTCAGATTTAGTCTGGGTTCCCGCTGATCATTGGAGATACTAATGAAAGGTTGACGACGGGCGTGCATAAACAGCTTTTCATTGTCTGGGGTAAAAATGCCATGCAGGGTGTGAACAGTAGGCGTTTTTACCAGATTCGCATAAGGCAAGACAGCGCAGCCCATGTGAGAGTGAATGATATCAAACTTATCTGCTTGCTCGTAGACTCGACTCAATTGCAGCATTTCGTAAATGCTATATTCCTTCACTGAGGAGTCTAAACGGAGTGCTTGTGGATGAACAGATTCTAATTTAGCGAGACTGATGGAATCACCAGATGCAAACAAAGTGACCTCATGACCGCGCCGGACTAATTCATCGCAAAGTAACCCGACAACCAATTCAATGCCGCCATAGGCTGGAGGTGGAACACGCTCCCATAAAGGAGCCACCTGTGCAATTCTCATCACTAACCTCTTAATTGTAGTAAGGTCTAATTTAGATTAGAAGAGGCTCTGTTCTATAGATGTTTTGTTCCTTGTGAAGGATTTTCTAAACAGAGGAAATTACTTCACAAAATTTTAATAAAGACTATTTTGTTTTGCAAATGCTACTTTAGGCGGAAACCTGGAATTAAGAAGGTAGAGATATCCGAACCCAAAAAATATAAAATTTGAGATATTATTTTAAGAATTAAAATACTTGTATTATGAGAATTTTGCGCGTAATAATCTCTTTTTATCTGGCGCTATAACAACCCTATTGGAATTGTGAATCAGCAGAACAGATGACCGACTTCCTTAAAGAAGTCGGTCATCTCGCTCTCACGCATCATTTAGGACTGCTATACCTTTCCGGGAGCAATCGGGCAAAACATAACTAACATGTGAGGTGCGTTCCAGTTACCTCCCACTCAGCTCAGTATTGAAGTAACCGATTAGCTTCCCACAACAGGTTTCGTTGAGGCAGCACAATAACTATCACTCACGACTGTAGAGGTAGAAGACATCTTTACAACTTGTCTGCCAGATTCTCCGGAGTGCAACTGTTTCTCCGGATGCATCACAATCTTCTTACAAACAACTTGATGGCTGCCTACATCTGCAAAGCTCCAGATGTAATTTTCAAAGTCACTGCTAGTCGCGTTAGCTGGAGATAGCGCTAACGCAGACAATAACACTATCTCCAAAGTTAATAGAGCTACGATCGCAATTCTCAGCATAGTATTTCTACCGAACTAAAAATTTTCCTCATCTGTATTTCTCTAATTATTCCCTGAATTTTCGTCTTCGTAAAGAACCAGGCTTAACCTGGATTCCAGGGAGATGCAACCGTACCACGCTTCAATCTCCAGCTGCAACACTACTGGAGATTGAAGGCTGCTGTGGGTGTGTATTTTAAAATCTCAGTTCAAGCCACTGATGCGGCGATTGAAGCAGCACTTAACAGACAAATTGGAATAATCCTTTAACTTGTGGGAATGCACAAAGCTGTTATGTGAACAAATTAACCGCGATCGCACTTGCAGTGATTGCGATCGCGTTTAGTTGTCGTTTCAGCAACAGACGGAATTGCTCCCGTCTGCTGCCATGTTTCTCAGGAGGAATGGAGGATGCGAAGCGCGTTAATTAGGAAGCGATCGCTGATTCAGCTTGAGCCTGGTCGTTATGACCGTTACCTTGTTCGCTGTTCGCTTCTACCGTCGTGGAAGCATTTGTGGAAGCATTTGTTCCAGCGATTTCCTTTGGCATCGCTATAGCGCTATCGCGCATGGCTACGCTAACGCTGCCCACGCCTTGGCTTTCACCCAAGTTGAGTCTGACCACTCGGCGTTGCGCTTCTTCCACCTTAGGTAGAGTCAGCGTTAAGACGCCATTCTGGAAGTCAGCTTGTACCCGCTCGTTTTGGATATGAACCGGCAAAGGAATCATCCGTTGGAATTTACCGTAACGAAACTCCGAGCGGAAATATCCTTTCTCTTCAACCTTGTTTTCAGAGCGGTGTTCCCCCGAAATTGAAACTGCATCACGAGTCACTTGGACATCGAGATCCTTAGCTTCTAATCCGGGAAGTTGTGCCCTGAGAATGAGGTTGTCATCCATATCTTGAAGTTCAACCAAAGGCGTCCAAGTCATCTCAGACTCGCGGTTGCCTCTTGCAAGTTCCTCAAACAGTTCGTCAAATTGACGGCGTAAGGTTTCTATTTCGCGGAATGGTTGCCAACGTATTAGTGCCATACGTTCAGTTACCTCCGTTATAGACTTAACTCACTCAACGTTATCGTTTGATAGGCTCGCGCACAGCTTCTTTGATTGCGATTACTTAATATGGAGAAGCTGCTTTACCTGAGGCAAGAAAATAGTCTTTTTCAGTAACTGGGTACACTGCTAATTACTTTGAGAAAGCAGCTTTCAGTCACAAGACTTATTTACTTGCCTTAATCTAATATTGTTCTATCCAAAAAATTTTGTCATTAGGGAAAACCCTACTTAGTAAGTAATGCTTTCAGCCCCTATCGTAGGGGCGCACAACCGCGAACCTTTCCTGCTCGTGTACGGCAATAACGAATGCGTAAGGTGGTCAACACCGTCCCGCTCGATTTCTCTAACTTTATACAATAGCGACAGCGTGAAGGACTCAAACCAGGAATCCTTCCCTCAGATGTTTATGATTTATCTTCCAGTTTCACTACTTCTATTTATCCTGTTCCTGCTGCTACTACCTTTTCTGTGATTTGCTTTAGCGGTGGATGTGGTGCAAATTGCGGTAGCCAAGCTAGGATTTTCTCCCGGTATGGCTGTTTTATTACTAACAGCAGTTATTCTGGGCAGCACTATCAATATCCCCCTCTATCGAGTGGAATCCCAAGCTGACTTGATCGATGACTTTACCTCCTTCTGGTTAAGGCAATTCTGGGGGATTCCTCTGAGGAAAGTGCGGCGTTCAACTGTCGTAGCTTTAAATGTGGGAGGCGGATTAATTCCGCTAGTTGTGGCGCTGTACCAATTTACCCGTGCAGATCCGCTCTTCATTGTCCTAGTGACTGCAATTGTCTCGCTTGTTAGCTACTACGGGGCGAAAGTGGTGCCGGGAATTGGTATTCAAATGAGTCCATTATTGGCTCCCCTAACCGCTGCGCTGTCTGCCATTGTGATTGCAGGGGTTCATGCTGCTCCTGTCGCGTTTGCTGGGGGCGTATTGGGAACGTTGATTGGTGCGGATTTGCTGCATCTGAAGGAAATTAAAGCAATGACACCAGGAGTGCTGAGTATCGGCGGAGCCGGAGTCTTTGATGGCATTGCTTTGTGCAGTCTTTTTGCCTTGCTATTGACTTAAATTGACACTCCTAGGACGGAAGCCTCTGGGAGTCTCGATTCAGCACAAACGTAAAGCTTTCGCCAGGAAGCCATAAAGTGACCCAGATCGTACTCGTGCTGCGATTGAGTTCGCCATTTCTTGTGATTTGAATCACAAGAGGCGGCTAAAAGAATCACTTTTTGCTATCCCATCGCATCACCAATGACAACCGGAAATTCACCGATATTATAGATATCGAGTTCAAGTCCAAACGATGCCTTCTATCCAACTTCTCCCCACCGCCCTCTCTGAGTTATTCGCTCAAGTTACTTATTCTGGTTCCCTGACGCTTGCTGACCGCTACGGACTTATGGCAGCGCTACTCGATGATTCGCTGGGTGAAGAAGAGAGAGATGTCATCGACCGTCTGCTTCGCGCCGCGTGTAAAGGACGGCTTTCGTTAGTGGAGCAAATTTCGGCTGTCATGTAGAGAACAAAGCGGACGGGACTCTAGATAAAAAATAATCGGACTCGAAAGAACTCGCTCCTCAGTACACCCCAGATGGGTACTGGGGTTTTTTGTTTTTAATCGCTTTGATTTGGCGAACGTTGGAGTTTAAATCAACCTGAGTTTGGGATAAGAAAAGAAGGAGACGTGTAAGCTGAAATGAGTTAAATCTATAATTCAGCCAGTTCCTCCCATATCTAGTGCCAGAAGAACTTTTATGGCACATCGACGATTTGTGCTGCCACTTTGAACCCTAGTGGCGAAAGTCCCTGCTTCAGCAGCCAAAACCCAGAATTTAAGCTGTACAACGGTCGTGTTCAGCGGCAGCAGATCGCCTTTGCATCTACACCAAGATATCTAAACTTTCCGCTGCAACAGAGTGGTTGTACTACGCCACAGCAGTGGTTGATCTACAGCCTTTCAAGCAGGATGGATGACTTGACCTCGAACTGGGAGGAAGATGGAAAACTCAGTGCCTTGCCCTAACTCCGACTGGACTTCCAGCCGACCATCATGTTTCTCTAGCACAATCTGACGAGCAATCGCTAAGCCTAACCCCGTTCCCTTGCCAACCTCTTTAGTGGTAAACAAATGATCGAAAATCTTAGTTCTAACTTCCTCATTCATGCCTTTACCATTATCATTAATGCGAATTTCAACCGTATTTTGTTCTGGTAATAATGCAGTTTGAATCGCGATCTGTTGGGGATGATGTTCTAATTTTTCAAAGGTTGTTTGCTGTGCCATTTCATCGAACATATCAATCGCATTAGCCAAAATGTTCATAAACACCTGGTTAAGCTGACCGGGGAAGCAATCAATTTCAGGGATTTCACCGTAGTTTCGGATAACTTTAATGGCAGGCCGATTTTCATTCGCGTTGAGTCGATACTTGAGAATTAACAGCGTACTATCTAACCCTTCGTGCAGCTTGGCGCTAACTTTGTGTTCCGTATCGGCACGAGAGAAGGTACGCAGACTGGTGCTGATGCCTTTGATGCGATCGGTCGCTCCTTGCATTGAGTCAATTAACTTGGGTAAATCCTCCAATAGAAACTCTAGGTCAATTTCTTGAGCCAATTCAGCCACCGAACCAGTAGGCGGCTGCTGCTGCTGATAGGTGTCTAAATACTCACGCAGGTCTTTTACATAATCTTTGGCATTATTAATACTGCCGTTGAGGAAGCCGACTGGGTTATTAATTTCGTGAGCAACTCCTGCCACCAAGTTACCCAAAGTCGCCATTTTTTCGTTTTGGACAATCTGAAGCTGAGATTCTTCAAGCTGTTGAGCATAGGCTTGGGCTTGCCGATAGAGGCGAGCATTCTCCAGGGAAATCGCAGCTTGGGCACAGAGCAGATTCAGCAACTTAACGCGATCGCGGGTAAAGGCTCCTGTTGCCAGATTATTTTCCAGATAGACCATACCCAGCAACTTGCCTTGTTGCAGAATGGGGCTGCACAGCAGACTCTTGGGCTGTTGGTTTTGGATATACACATCACCGATCAATAGCGGCTCTTGCACAGCGTTGGTAATCACGGCAGACTGCAAGTTGCGTTTGACTTTTGTTACCAGGCTGATAGGGATTATACCGCTATCGACAAGCGGCTGCGCCGGATGCAGAATCTGCGTTGCGATTTGACCCGATTCCGTAAGCTCTGCCTTAGCCTGAACCGTGAGATTTTGTTCCTCACTCAACATCAAAGCGCACTGCGTCGCCCCTGAGGTTTGTATTACCGTAAGTAGGAGAGTGCCAATTAACTGCTCAAGCTCAATTTCACTAGAAAGAGTTTGGGAAGCTTTGAGGATGGCAAGCAGATCCAGGGAATCAGAAATACTGGTAGAGGAAGTATTCGTAGCGGTGACAGTTCCAGTGGCAAATACGGTTTCGTCAATAGAGAATAGTGTCTGCGTTTGTTGGAGGATGGGAGCCAGTAGCTGAGGATAGCGAGTTTCTAAGTCGGCGAGTTTGGCTTTCGCCCCCCAGCGAGCATAGCCATAATAGGCTTCAATCATATAAGCTTGGGCGATCCGCTCTTTGTTCCAAGCCAGGTAAAATTTTGCCGCTAGTTCATTGGCAAGGGCTGCTTCCTGAGGGTAGCCATTGGCTTTGGCACCGGCGATCGCTAGGTCATACAGTTCTATCGCTTCCGTTTTGCGATCGAGAACGCGATGTTTTTCAGCTTCTACCAGATGATATTTGTGCAAGTAATTCATGGGGCCATAATCTGCCCACTCTTTTAGCTTGGCTTGATTTTCTTGCATTCGCTGCCATCTAGGTTCTGACTCCAACATCGATTCTGGCGGAGTTGCCAGCACGGTCAGAGAATCATAGAAATATAAGATCGGTTCAACGGTACTTCCCATCCCACCGGCTAAATACTGTCGGGTTTGAGTGGCATCGTGTTCCGCTCTGGCAAAGTCTTCCAGCCAGTAATTCAATGTGAATCGATACAGGTAAAAGAAAGATAGTCGATAAAAATCGACTTTTGCCTCATCCAGAACTTGTTCTTCATAGGCATCCTGGCGTAGGAGAATCTCTTCCTCTGACTCACCCAAAAGAATTTGAGCCGCTTGCCAGTAAGCCAAAACACAGTTTGCTGCCGTGACTTGGTGGAGGTCGCACAACTGTTGGTAATAGGCGCGAATTTGAGGTTCGAGTTCAGCGAGCGGTTGACCGCACCAATAAGCATTGAAGCAGTACAACTGGGCATCGTAGCCCATAAATTCTAGATTGCCAGTTTCCAATCCAGCTTGATAGCCTTCCAGCAGAATAGCCAACGTTTCTCGCAGATGGATCGTCCAGTGACCCACATATCCCCCCATTAACAGGGCTGTTGCGGCTCGAATATTTTTGGCATCTGGCTCTGAGGCGAGTTGGTATCCTAATTGCCCAAACTGAGGCACCTTGGTCATGTCTCCCCACAATATCCTCAGTTGAAAGGCGTAACCCGCGTAGCAGTAAGGGGAAACCGGACTATTGCCAAACTGAATTGATAATTTAACCTGGAGGGCTACGACCAGAAAATAAAGCTTTGTGCCGGACATATAGCAGACGGGGGTCAGTCGCGCTGCATTTTGCATAATCGCAAGCTGCTGAGGATCGCTCATGGGGGGCAGATGAAGAAATGACTCAATGGCGCGATCGCCAATTAAGGCATCAATTTCCTGCTTCAGGAGCCGAATATCCTCTAGCGTTGTTTCGTCCGGCAGGTTCACGCCCAACATTCGGAAGACCGATTGACCGATCGCGATCGCCTCGACAAATTGATTGCGAGCGACCAATGCCTGGATTTTGACTTGATAGACTTGCACCTGTTCTAAAGGCGTTTTCGCATGATGAATCACCGATTCAATCCACCGATCCATCTGCTCAAAATCGCCCACCAAGAAAGCGACCTCGGCAGCTAAGTCATGTAGGGATAGGGTCTTGTTGTACTGCCGTTGCCAAGCGTCTGTTCCTAGTAGTTCCAGACCTACTTTGGCATATTCACGGGCGGCTTGATAGGCGGTCGCCAGTCTAGCTTTTCGACAAGCTGTGAGGTTGAGTTGGGCGAGTTCGTCCCTTTCCGATTGTTCCTCAACCAGCGTCGTGCCATAGTTCAACTGATTGACGATTTCAAAAATGCGCTCTTCTCTGGCGGCAGGGGAAACTTGTTGCAGCAACAGTTGCCCGATTTGGTAATGAGTCGTCTGTTTTTGCTCGTTAGGGATGAGAGAATAGGCGGCTTGCTGAACGCGGTCGTGAAGAAAGCGATAGGAACAGTTAAAGGTTGCTGCCTGGTTGACTTCTGCCACCTGAAGTGGTGACGGCTGATAAAACTTATAGACCTCGGCAATCGGTAAAATCACGCCTTCTTGCAAGGCTTTCCAGAGATCGATGGCGGTATCTTCGGGCGATCGCTCATTGACAATCGCCAAGGTTGCCAAATCGAACTGAGCGCCAATGCAAGCTGCCAGTTTCAAAGCAGTCTGGGTTGCAGCAGGTAATTTTTGCAACTGAAGTGCCATAAACTCGACGACATCATCCGTGAGCGCGAGTAACTTCACCGTTGCTAAGTCGCACTGCCAATGTCCTGCCTGGGAATCAAACGAAATATAGCTGTCCTCATGCAGGGCTTTGAGAAATTGGGTGAGGAAGAAGGGATTTCCCTTGGTTTTTTGACAGACCAACTCTGTCAATGGCTGAGCTAATTCAATCGAGCAACTCAGCGTATCTGCCGTTAACTGATTCACATCCCCTTGGCTCAGGGGTTCCAGGGTGAGGGTATGGATCGGGGTTTCAGCTTTTTTGACCTCATCGAGCATCAGCATCAAGGGGTGAGTCGGGAACACTTCGTTATCCCGATAGGCTCCGATGATGAACAGATAACCGCGTTGCTTGCCGCCGTAGGCATCGCGCTCTGTCAGCAGTAGCTTCAGCAAGTTCAAAGAAGCCGAATCAGCCCACTGCAAGTCATCCAGGAAAATCACCAGGGGATGCTCTGGGGTGGTGAACACGGTGATGAACTTCTGGAACAGCAGATTGAAACGGTTCTGAGCCGCACTGCCGCTCAGTTCTGGCACCGGCGGTTGCGAGCCAAGTACCTGTTCGAGTTCAGGAATCACCTCAATCAGCACCTGACCATTGTCACCCACTGCCACCAGGATCTTCGCTTTCCACTCTTGCAACTGCACGTCATCATTGCTCAGCAGTTGACCCATCAGGTCGCGGAAGGCTTGGACAAAGGCGCTAAACGGAAGATTGCGGTTGAACTGGTCGTATTTACCTTTGATGAAATAGCCATGCCAACGCACAATCGGCTTATGCACTTCATTGACGACGGCGGTTTTGCCAATGCCGGAAAACCCGGCTACCAGCATCAGTTCGGAGGCTCCGTTGGCAACTCGTCCAAACGCATCAAGCAAGGTTTGAACTGCTTGTTCTCGTCCGTAGAGTTTTTCGGGAATCAAAAAGCGATCGCTGATATCCCGTTCACCTAAGTTAAACCAGGCGTGTTTGCTCGCAACATCATACTCTTGCTGGCATCTCATTAGATCGTGCTTAAGACCGAGGGCACTTTGATAGCGCTCTTCCGCATTCTTAGCCATCAGTTTGCGAAGGATTTCACCGAGCAGGATGGGCAAATCTGGGTTGAGATCGCAGACAGAGAGGGGTTGCTTCGCTATATGGGCATGAACCATTTCCATTGGCTCGTCAGATGGGAACGGTAACTGTCCTGTGAGCAGTTCAAAAAAGGTAATTCCTAAGGAATAGAAATCGCTGCGATAGTCAATCCCCCGGTTCATCCGCCCGGTTTGTTCTGGTGAGATATAGGCTAGGGTGCCTTCTAGAATGTTGGGATTTTGAATCTCTTGGGTTTCGCGGGGTAACAGGGAAGCAATGCTAAAGTCAATTAGCTTAATCTGCCCAGTTTCGGGTTGAATCAGAATGTTGGCGGGTTTAATGTCTTTGTGAATAATTCGTTGCTGATAGAGCTGCTGGAGGACATCCACAATTTGCAGAGCAATTGGCCAGAATTGTTCAACCGTCAGCGGGGAAGTCTGGATGTAATGACGTAGAGAGATGCCACCAATATCTTCCATCACCAAGGCATAGCCATGAGCATAGGGTTCTAGACTCATCGGTTGGACAATGCCTGGAATGTCGAGATTTTTTGCGATCGCATACTGATTGCGAAACTGCACCAATTCGCTAAAGCTGGGATATTCGTGCCGCAGTGTCTTAATCACCACCGGACATTGCTGTAACCTTTGCACTCCTCGATAGACAGCTGTCCTAGAACCTAGATACAGTTGCTCAACCAAAGTATAGCCAGAAAGTTTTGGGAATTGCTGTACTAGAGGAGTCATTAGGTTTAAAAAGCGAGCTTTAACTTTATTCCTAGTATTCCCTAAAATGTTACGTATGTAACAAATAAGCTAAAAGTACAACTTACTTAATTATTCAGAAACTTTCTATATATCCCTATCGGCAGGAGTGTGAGAACACAGCATCCCTAAGAACAGACTCGATCGCGTGTCGCAGGGAACTGGAGTGAGATAAGCATTGGCGAATGCGAGTGTTGAGCCAAGCCCAACACTTCTCAATTCGATTGAGGTCAGGAGAATAGAGGGGCAAATACAACAGCCTCAAGCCAGCCTAATCAAGCAGTGGTGCAATGCGTCCGCCATGATGGAACGTCGCGTTATCAACAATTACCACCTGTCCCTCATGGTGAACCAGATGTGTGGTTTGATTGCAAGAATGCCATCAGCCTAAGAAACCGTCGGATCTGGACTTTGCTTTGCCCCAAGCTGCTTAACCCAAACTCAGGTTAAATTACCCTTCCCGGTAAAGCTTCGGTTCCGGTCTTTTTGGGAGTAGGATGCAGAAAAAACCTTTGGAAGGAGAAATCTCTGTGTCCTTCAGAAACCCTTTACCTAACTACATTAACGGCGAGTGGTGTGCTTCCCACGCCACCGAATACCTGGATGTGGTGAATCCCGCTACTGCCGAAGTCTTAACTCAGGTTCCCTTGTCACCTGCAAGCGATGTAGAGGCTGCTGCTGTTGCGGCTGCGGCTGCCTATCCGAACTGGCGACGCATCCCACCAACGGAACGAGTGCAATATTTATTTAAATTGAAATTTCTGTTAGAAGAACATTTAGATGAGTTATCTCGCATTGTGACGCTGGAATGCGGTAAGACGTTTGCTGAGTCAAAAGCAGAGTTACAACGGGCAATTGAGAATGTAGAAGTCGCTTGTGGAATTCCTATGTTGATGCAGGGTTACAACCTGGAAGATGTTGCCCGTGGGATTGACGAAATGATGATTCGTCAACCAGTGGGAGTGACCGCAATCATCGCGCCGTTTAATTTCCCTGGGATGATTCCTTTCTGGTTTTTGCCCTATGCGATCGCTTGTGGCAATACAACCATTCTTAAGCCTTCTGAAAAAGTCCCTTTGACGATGCAGAAGGTCTTTGAATTACTAGAAAAAACTGGATTGCCTAAAGGCGTCGTCAATTTGGTGAATGGGGCGAAGGAAGTAGTCGATGCAATCTTAGAACATCCCACAATCCGCGCCATTAGCTTTGTCGGTTCTTCACCCGTCGCCCAGTATGTATACAGTAAAGCCGCCGCCTTTGGGAAACGAGTGCAATGTCAGGGAGGCGCGAAAAATCCCATCATTGTCCTACCAGATGCGGATATGGAAATGACCACTCGCATTACCGCCGATAGTGCTTTTGGCTGTGCCGGACAACGCTGTTTAGCGGCTTCTGTGGCTGTGACGGTGGGAGAAGCACGGCACACTTTTACCGAAGCGATCGCAAATGCGGCACAAACACGAGTCGTTGGCTATGGCTTGGATGAGAATGTCCAAATGGGTCCTGTAATTACCCGTCAAAGCCAAGCTCGAATTGAGCAATTAATTCAACAAGGAGCTGATGAAGGTGCGACGGTATTAGTAGACGGACGCAGCGCTAAGATTCCCGGTTACGAACAGGGAAACTTTGTGCGACCGACAATCTTGCAAAATGTCAACCCAAAAAGCGAATTAGCTCGTACAGAAATCTTTGGTCCGGTGTTAGGAGTGATGCATCTAGAGACGATTGAGGATGCGATCGCACTAGTCAATAGCGGTCAGTGGGGAAATATGGCTTGTTTATTTACTAGCAGTGGTGCGGCGGCGCGGCAGTTTCGGTATGAAGCAGAAGCTGGCAATATTGGCATCAATATAGGAGTCGCTGCACCGATGGCGTTCTTTCCGTTTAGTGGTTGGAAAGACAGCTTCTACGGCGATTTACACGGTCAAGGGAAAGACGCTGTGCAGTTCTTTACCCAAACAAAAGTTGTAGTAGAACGCTGGCCTAAAACGTGGTCGCGTCAGTTTTAGTATCTAATGCAATACATTGTCTTTCACAATAAAAACCTTACCCCCCCAACTCCTCTCCTTCAAAGGAACGGCAAGCCGTAAAACCTTTAGCATTTTCCCCTCTCCGTTAACGGAGAGGGGTAGGGGTGAGGTTCTTTGGGATTTTATCGATTAAACCGCCACATCAGGACGGCGCAGTTGACGCCATAAGATTAATAACCCTAACGCGATCGCGAGTACAACCGCTGTCACAGCAATCAAAGCTTGACTGGCTTGACGCACCGCGATCGCCACAAATGCCCAGATAATCACGGAGGGATAGGCAATATCCGCCCGTTTTAGGGTAATTGTGGCAGCGATCGCTGCGGCGACAACCAGCAGAATTACCGTCCATATTTCAGGACTGATGCCCCCACCATTCCAACCCAAATAGTCAAGCGTACTCGCCACATTCACAATTGTCGCAACACTAATCCAGCCTAGATAGATGCTCAAGGGAATTTGAACTAACCATTTTTTTACCCTTGAAACTCGTTCTAAACTAATTCCCAAACGCAGATAAATCCCAATCAGGGGCACTAAAATGAACAGCATTGCCACAACTGAGAGTGTAAACAGTTGGTACTCGAAAAGAAACACCCAGGCGATTTGTGCAATACTCGCTAATACCAAAAAATACCCTTCCCGACGCAGATAGGGATTTTGTCTTTGAGCGGGTAGAACTTGATAGACTCCAAAACTAATCAAACCTAAATAAATAACTCCCCAAATCGCAAAAGCATAGTTAGCGGGGATAATGGGGACATCACTAAAGAACCGATTAGAAATTTCCCCAATTGTCAATCCATTGGGAGGAGCCACATTTGCATAGACATTAATCGCAAATGCGGCAAGAATAGCGATGAAATTCGCAACTGACCGGAGGAAATCTGAGTCGAAGCGCTGATTGACAGATTTCATATTGTTACCGCCTCTTTTTTAAGGCTTTGTTTGACAATTCAAAATAAAAAATTGTGGCACTGGTTTGCTAAAGAGTGAGAACTGGTCAAACCATTGCCAAATCTAGGTTAGACAAGTTCATCACGCTTTAAGGAACCAGTGCCACGAACGCACCAACCCGCTTAAGAGCATACCGGGTAAAGATAGTGATTTCTGCTAGCGATCGCTAAAAGACAGAATTTCTATTTCAAGCGTTCGTCATTACAGGACAAGTAACGTTCGTCCCGCCTAGTCCACAATACCCATTTGGGTTTTTGGCGAGGTACTGCTGATGATAGGCTTCTGCGTAATAGAACTCAGGAGCATCCAGAATCTCAGTGGAAATCTCCCCATACCCGGAGGCTTTCAGGGCTTGCTGATAAGCATCTCTGGATGCTTCAGCCAGCTTCTTCTGGCTGTCTGAATACGCATAAATTCCGGAACGGTATTGGGTGCCGACATCATTGCCTTGACGCATTCCTTGGGTAGGATTGTGGCTTTCCCAGAAGAGTTTCAGGAGTGTTTCGTAACTAATTTCTTTCGGGTCAAACACAACGAAAACTACTTCATTGTGTCCCGTCATGCCCGTACAAACCTCATGATAAGTAGGGTTTGGCGTGACTCCTGCTGCATAGCCAACTGCGGTGGTGAAAACTCCAGGTTGCTTCCAGAATATGCGCTCTGCTCCCCAGAAACACCCCAAGCCAAACATCGCCATCTCCATCCCATCGGGAAAAGGAGGTTTCAGCGGATTACCGTTTACGTAGTGAGTAGCGGGGACTTGCATGGGTTCTGCCCGTCCCGGCAATGCTTGCTCGATCGTGGGCAGACTTTGCTTTTTACCAAATCCGAATAGCGCCATTGATTCTGACTCTGTTTTCTGATAGACGTTTTAACCTTATTTCATATTGTAAAGATTTTGGCATCCCCTGAAGAGCGGGAAGGAGGTAGGGTTAGCCGGAACCTCACCCCCCAACCCCCTCGATCTTCACGGAGAGGCGGCTATTTCTTTGCCTTTTTGTTGTTGAGCTAAACGTTGAGCTAAACGGGGCTAGCTTCTCCTCTCCCTGCTTACGGGGTAAGGTCAAATAGGATGTATCGCTGCTTCCTAACCGTGGATGCTGCCATCAGGTAGGATGGCTCCTGCTAAGTTCGCTCCAGTCAGTTTAACCAGGACTCGGTCTTGCGACCCAACCTTAGCTCCCCTCAAATCAGCTCCCCTTAAATCGGCTCCACTGAGGTCGGCTCCAATTAAGTTAGCTTCTCGCAAGTTAGCGTTGTTTAGCTTCGCTTGCAACAGGTTGGCTCTAAACAGATTCGCTTTTTCCAGGTTGGCTCCCTGAAGATTCACTTTATGCAGGAAGGCATCGCTTAAGTTGGCGTTGCTGAGGTTGGCATTGCTCAAATTTCTTCCAGACAAGTCCTTTTCTTTGAGATTAGCTCCGCTCAAGTTGGCTCCGCTCAAGTCGGACTGCTGCTTAGGAGCCTGATGGTGAGATTGAGGGGGAGATTGAGGGGGAGATTGAGGGGGAGATTGATAGGAGTAACTAGATTGATAATAAGAACTCGGTGGATGAGCGCGATCGCGTGCCGGAGGTTCGGGATTTCGGTTCTTTTCGCCGGGTCGAACTGAGCGCAAGCGATCGCGTGCCTGATTAATCTCTTTCAGCTTTTCTTGAGCCTTTTGCTGTAACCGAGGATTATCTTTTGGGATGCGATCGGGGTGCCAAATAAAAGCCAAATCCCTATAAGCCTGGTTCACTTCATCAAGTGAGGCTCCAGGCTCTAATCCCAGCACTTTGTAGTATCGATCTAGATCGCTCATTATCACTACCCTAGCAGGCGTTGCCGGTTGAACGAATGCTTCTTTCGGAGTGAAGTAATGAGATCCCGAAACCTCTAGGGGCGATCGCGCTCCTGTTGGCTATCCCATCAAATCATCGCGGTTTGCAACGCTCTAGCACATCTTCAGCGATCTGCTGCCACTCTTGGTTTAGGTCTTCTTTAAACTCTGGTCGTCCGGTGCGCCGATACCAGTAAAGGGCATTGCTTTTGTCGCCTTCTTTTCGATGTAGGTAGGCGTGAACCCAAGCGCTGTCAGCATCACTGGCATTTTGCACAATTTGATGAGCTTTGTCCCAATCTCCTTTTTTGTCGTACCACAGTGCCTGCAATGCTTGAGGTAGAGACTCAGGACATCTTTCCTGTTCCATCAACTGTATAAATTCATCCAATCTCATCATCTGCTCTCGGATTGTTTAAGGAAAGGCACAGACTAAAAATGATTATAAAGATTTGGTCGAATCAACTAAGTAAGGACTTCCGTTTCAATACTTAGATTACTAAGAATTTCTGGTCGCTTGGGTTGCAATCGGTCAAAACCTGAACCGAAATGTATTGAGTCAAATCTGTAATCTGTGCTGGGGTGCCAGTGCTACTCGTTGGCGCTGACCTCCAGAGAGTTGAAAGGGATAGCGATCGCCCATTCCGTTCAATTGCACCAACTCTAGTAGTTGTTCTACTCGCGCTTGGGTTCTCACTTTCAGCGCATTGCGAATTTCTAGACCAAAGGCTCTCGCTCTCACGCACTTGAGCGTGAGAGCGAGTATAGTGCTGCAACACAAACCCGACCCGCCATCTTGGACACTTGTCAGCTAACTTCGTTAACCGCTTTGAAACTGCCGAACTGCTTGGATACGTTTTCAACAACAATTCTCACGGCAAGTGTCCCTTTCGATATAAACTACGGTTTATCGATTCCATTACCGTAGTTTGGCATTCCGCTTAATCATCTGAGTAAAAAAATATTAAAGAATTAGGGAACTAGCAAATGGCGAGGGGTTAAAGTTGCCAAGTCATCACAACTAACATCTCTCTAATGGAAGATTTGCAAAACGTTAGGCCTGCTGACTCGATATAAGGTGAGATTATTTGAGATTGAGTACATCTACGAAAGTTCGCTGATAGTTTAGTAAAGTTGCCATTTACCCCTCGACCATGAAAAAATTTAAAGCTCTTCCCAATGGCGGTAAACTAATTTTATTTCTATTGTTAGTCGTGATTTCCCTCACTCCTGTTGTGATTGTAGATGCTGGAGAACGGGGTGTATTAATGCAGTTTGGTAAGGTGCAGTCGAGAGTATTAGACGAAGGAATCCACTTCATTATTCCTATTGTTAATACCGTCCAAAAATTGAGTGTTCGAGTACAAAAACAGGAAAGTTCTGCTGAAGCTTCCTCGAAGGATCTTCAAGATGTTTTCACCGATGTAGCTCTCAACTGGCACATTATTCCAGAGGAAGCGAATGCTATTTATCAACAAATTGGGAACGAGAACCTAGTTATAGAAAAAATTATAAATCCAGCAGTAGAAGAAGTATTAAAAGCAGTAATGGCACAGTACACTGCTGAAGAAATTATTACAAAGCGAGGAGAAGTAAAAGCGGGCGTAGACGATTCATTAACTACACGACTGGCTAGCTATCACATTGGAGTTGATGATATCTCCCTAGTCCATGTCCACTTTTCCAAGCGATTTAGCGATGCTGTGGAGGCGAAACAGATTGCCGAACAGGACGCAAAACGTGCAGGCTTTATAACCTTAAAAACTTTACAACAGGCAGAAGCACAGGTTAATTTAGCCAGAGGAGAAGCAGAAGCGGATAGGGTGTTACGTGAAAATTTAACTCCAGAATTATTGCAAAGGCAAGCGATAGAGAAATGGGATGGGAAACTGCCGCTAATTGTCGAAGACTCTACAAAATTGTTGGATTTAAGTAAATTTGTAAAACATAACTAAAATTGATTAAAATATTGTAGATAGTGTTGTAAATACAGTTAACATCTGTTCAAAAGCAATTGAAACGCGAGTCTGAAACCGTTGTTGATGCTTCAGCTTCAAGACAGGCTGGACGATTTCCAGTTTCGTCTTCGCTCTTGTCCTATCATCTACAACTTTAACTGCGTGCAGTGTAGAGAGTTGTAGTTCTTTTTGCACCATCAATTCTGGAATCGCAGCTGCACCGACACCGCCTTCAACCACTGCCTTCACCATCTCGCTACTGTTCAATACTAAAACTACATTGAACTGGGTAGGAGCGATTCCCCAATTTTGCAAAGCTTGCTCAAACATTTGTTGCGCTCCGGAGCCTGGCTCTCGCATTACCCAACTGGTTGTAGAAAGTTCTGTTAGAGAAATCTCAGCAAGCTCAAACCAGGGGTGAGACTTTCCCACGACGATTTGTAAGCGATCGCTCCCTACTCTCTCTTGCTCTAAGCAACTCTGTAGGGATGGTTTCACTTCTCCTGTGATTAAACCTAAATCAAATAGTCCCGTTGCTGTCCCTTCGCAAATTTCTTCTGCATTGCCCAGAGTACAGTTAACAAAAATGCCAGGATATTGGGTTTTAAATTGACTAATTTTGTTGGGTAGCCAGTAGTTGCCAATCGTGAGACTCGCACCCAATTTCAACTCGCCCCGTTGTAAATTGTTTAATTCGCGCAAACCTCGCTCAGTCAAAGCCACCTGATCGAGAATCTTCTTTGCTTCCACCTGTAGCAGCTTTCCCGCCTCCGCGATCTCGATGTGGCGACCAACGCGATGGAACAGTTTCACGCTGTATTGCTGTTCCAAGCTTTGGATCGCGGCACTAACCGCAGGTTGGGTAATATATAGTTCTTCCGCCGCACGGGTAAAGTGCAGATGTTCTGCCACAGCTAGAAAAATTCGTAATTGTTCAAATGTCATCTCTACTTTTTAAGGCTCCTTAAGCACCTCTAGCTGTCTATATCAAGCTATCAATCACTTTAAGTTATCCTTTCAACAAAAAAAAGTATTTGCTTTTATTAATTTGGCTGCGTAGATTGAAAACATATATTCATTGCAATCAAGCCTTACCCAGACAAAGCCTAGCGGTTAGATTCGGCTAGCCGCACCGAATTGGCAAATCTGTATGAAGGGAGTCTCTAAATGACGAGTGAAAGACGACTAAATCAAAGCGATCGCGGCTTAAAGCCAAACTGTCTTCCCTTTGGAGAAGTTCTTGCTCAATCCTTTGCGGTCATTGCGCCCACAACAATACCCGCCTCAAATATAGGATTGATCGTCGTACTTTCCGGCAATGGCACCTGGCTAAGTTTTCTCATCGGCATGATTGGTTTAGTGCTGGTTAGTATTAACATCAATCAATTTGCCAGCCGCTCGGCTTCTCCCGGTTCGCTCTACTCTTACATCGTCAAAGGATTAGGCCCGACAGCAGGTGTAATTTGCGGTTGGAGTTTGGTTCTGGCTTACTTGTTTACAGGAATGTCAGTTTTGTGTGGCTTTGCCAACTTTAGCAGTATCTTGATTGGTCACTTGGGTATTCATCCCTCGACGATTACGCTGCTGGCACTCGGTGCAGGGGTTGCCTGGTATGCAGCATATAAAGATATCCAGCTATCAGCAATGGCGATGCTGTGGATGGAGGGAGCTTCCCTTGCCCTGATTGGCGTCTTAGGAATAATCATTTGGGCGCACAAAGGCTTTGCATTAGATATGTCCCAATTAACCTTGCAAGGCGTAACTCCAGGTAGCGTCGCAATGGGGCTTGTCCTAGTGATGTTTAGTTTCTCTGGCTTTGAAAGTGCTACATCTCTGGGTGATGAAGCAAAAGACCCCTTAAAAACGATCCCCAGAGCAGTTTTGGGGAGTACTACCCTGGCAGGTTTATTCTTCATTTCGATGACTTACATTGAAGTGCTGGGTTTTAGCGGAACTGGAGTTTCCATTACCACTACGGAAGAACCGCTGGGTTTTCTAGCGCAACAAGCGGGAGTAGGTTTTTTAGGAACCTTGGTCGCCTTCAGTGCCCTGTTTAGCTTCTTTGCCTGTGTCCTTGGTAGTATCAACCCAGCAGCCAGAGTATTTTTTACAATGGCACGTCACGGTTTATTTCCCTCTTCGTTGGGTTTATCTCACTCATCGAACCGGACACCCCACATTGCAGTGACATTGTGTTCGCTGATTGTATTTCTTGTGCCTGCTTCGATGTCCCTGTTTCATGTCAAGCTGTTTGACAGTATGGGTTACTTGGGAGCGATCTGTAGCTACGGGTTTTTAACGGTTTACACCTTGATTTCCATCGCTGCACCTGTTTACCTGCACAAGATTAGAAAGCTCCGTCTACATCATGTAGTGTTCTCTATTCTGGCAGTTGGGTTTATGATGATTCCCGTTCTTGGAAGCGTGGGGATTCCAGGTAGCAATCTTTTCCCAGTTCCAGAAGCGCCTTACGATGCGTTTCCTTACCTGTTTTTGATGTACCTGATGGTTACTTGCGGATGGTTTGTCATCCAAAGATTCCGCTCTCCAGAAATTGTCAGTTCAATGGAGCGGGGGATTGAAGAGATTCATGCCAAGTTTGCGACACCTAGTTCGGTGGTGATACCAGAGGCGATCGCAGATGATGAATTTTGAAGCTAGTTTGGACAACGCATCTACAAACCTTAAGGACACGCAAAAATGAGCGAAATAATCACGGCAATCCCCCTTGGATTCACTGCCTTCACAGCCACAAACCTTGATGACATCGTGATTTTGTTGCTGTTTTTCTCGCAAGTGAATGCGATATTCCGACGTCGCCACATTGTGGCTGGTCAGTATCTGGGTTTTGGTGCATTAGTCCTCGCTAGCCTTCCCAGTTTTTTTGGTACCCTAATATTGCCGCGCCCTTGGATTGGTTTGTTGGGCATTGCCCCAATTGCAATTGGAATTAGTCGCTTACTCAATCAAGACACCGATGAATCGGAAGGCGAGGAACAAGCAGAACCACCTGAGAAATCTTGGTTTACCAGTTTTTTATCTCCACAAACTTATAGCGTAGCAGCCGTTACATTTGCGAATGGGGGTGACAACATCGGTATCTATGTACCGTTGTTTGCGAGTAGTAGCTGGGAGGGTCTTCTGGCGATTCTGGGGGTATTCTTCTCGCTGGTGGGAGTTTGGTGCTACACCGCCTACCAATTAACCCGTTTACCGGCGATCGCTCAAACCCTGACTCGCTATGGCAATCAACTCGTTCCCTTTGTTTTAATTGGGTTGGGTGTTTTAATTCTAGTAGACAGTCACACACTGGAAAATCGTGGCTTGCTCGTACTGACTTTAGTCACAAGTTGTCTCTGTTTGCTGACTCTTGGCAAAAGTAACGATCAAGTGTCTGAGGCGGAAATTTGCTCAACGCCTGAAGTGGAGAAAAATTGAGGAGGTTGCGATCGCTGTGTCATGAGTTGGTTTGCACAAGCAATAATTGCCGGGGTCACATCCTTTGTGGCAACTAACATCGATGACATTGTGATCTTGATGCTATTCTTCGCCCAGGTAAATTCTACCTTCCGCACCAGACATATTGTTGTAGGTAAGTATCTTGGATTCACTGTATTAATTGTCGCCAGTCTTCCAGGTTTCTTTGGTGGCTTAATTCTGCCAAAAGCTTGGATTGGCTTACTAGGTCTGGTTCCCATTGTGATCGGAGTGAATCACTTAGTCAATTGGGAAAAAGATGAAAACGAAGTCCAGACAGTATCAGATGAATTCAATAGCTCAAAAGCTAGTTCCTCAGTGATGTCAACTCTCGCTAGTTTTCTTACTCCTCAGACTTATCACGTCGCAGCTGTTACATTTGCTAATGGCGGTGACAATATCGGGATATATGTACCGTTGTTCGCTAGTAGCAATCTGGCTAGTTTGGGAGTAATTTTAAGCGTATTTTTTGTGTTGGTTGGAGTTTGGTGTTATGTCGCCTACCAATTAACCCGCCATTCGGTTGTTGCTCACCTTTTCACTCGCTATGGTAAGAGAATCGTCCCATTTGTGTTAATTGGCTTAGGAATTTTTATTCTGGTTGAAAGCGGTAGCTATCAACTCTTACCGTCGTTCCAATAAGTATCAGTTTTAGCTTGGCAGACCATTTACCAGTGTCTGCAATTTAATAAAAACCTTTTTTGCTAAAGGTCTACCCTTAAAAATTTTCCAACCATAAACCCAAACATCGAGTTGGAAAAACTCGGAATCTCGCAAGGAGAAAGTTCATGAAACTGTTCAAAATCGCTCTGGTAGCATTAGTATTTCTGGTCAATTTGGCGATCGCTCAACCTTCTTTGGCAGACAGACCGAAACTTACCCTGAGTCCTGACTACACAGAGGTAACTCAATCTCTTGACAGCCTCTTAAAGGCAAAAGACGCACCGGATCAATCCGACTATACACCTGAGGAAATTCAGCAGAAACTCGGTGAGTTGCAACTGCAAAAATATATCTTAGAGACAGCGGCAGACTGGGGGCAGTGCCGCAATGAAACTGGGAAAACGTTAGCGGTCTATGCTCATAAACCCAATAAATCTAACTTTTCCGAAGCAAGTACTCTCTACTACTTGGGAAATGGCAAAGTCACGGACGATGATTGGAACTGTGATGGCGTTTACTTGCCAAGTGGTGTCAAAGTAGCTGGCTTAACTCCTGGTGACACCCAAGGACAAGATTTAGGGGAGCCTGTAGCTCTCAAAATAGTGCCTGGAACCCAATTAGTCGCTAAAACTAATCCAGAAACTGGTGCAGTTGAATTCAACGTTCCTGCTGCGAAAGTTTTCAAAGCAGGTGAGGGTACATGGTCTATTCCTAATTTGTCGTCAACAGATGTGGAAGCGCAAACTCCTAACGCACCAATCGAAGATTAAATTTTTCACGCCTGCGAAAGCACTTTAGGTGTTTTTCCTCTAAAGAGTAGCAGGATGACAGCCAGGGTATGAAAAGCTACCAAAAGTAAACGGTTGAACAGCTATCATACTCTGGCTAATAGACTTCATAAAATTTTTCGGAATATCGGGTTCCGGATCAAAGTGCTTCTGAAGGGAGAAAGCTTGTTTTGTTTGTACATCTAAACTGATAATTGAGGGTAGTATTTTGTGCAGCTATTGTTTATGTTTAAGCCGATAAATGGGAGTACAGAAAAATTAGAGACGCCGAAACGACGGACTTCTGAGCGAGTGCGGGATCATTTGGCAAACGAACGCACCTACTTAGCATGGATGCGGAGTGCGATCGCGCTAATGGGATTTGGCGTTCTGATCGTCCGCCTTCGTCTCCTCCGTCCACCCCTTGCGCCTCAACCCCCTGGGAATGGGTGGAAGTTAGGTTTAGTGTTTTCCTTAGTTGGTTTGGTAACGGTATTGCTGTCAACCCAGCACTACTTCGCTGTTCGACATGACATTGATGAGGATACATACGAACCTGCGGATCGCTGGGTAATTCTGTTTAGCCTTGCCGTACTCACCTTGGGAGCTGGGGTTATCTACTACGTCTTCACAGTTCCAGTTGAATCATTAAATGGTGTCATCCTTGATTAACTGAGATTTTATTTAAGTAACCCTGAAGAGAGCCTACCTTTAAAAGTCATTTTTAGAGGTTTTATAACGCATATAAACTCAGAAGTAATGCGTTATATCTGGCTACAGGCTACGCATATATGTTGCACCGTCAGTTATTTTTAAGATAGGCTGCAAGGTGTAAGTAATGCGCTTTTTATAAGCATTTTCGGATAATCTTTGCACTTCAACGCATAGGAAAGTAATGATTAAAGATTGGATATTTTGTGAGGAAAATAAGTTTGGATAAATCTACACTTAGTAATAGTAAATTGACAACCACTTGTTTAATTGTTGGTATAGAAATAATTATTGGTTTACTAAGTGGTCTAACTTTTATTGCACTTGGGGCAGGTGGAGGGTCTTGGATACTTGGGGGTATTGCTGCTGGTGCCTTGGTCTTTTATTTCTATCGTCGATATAACAATCAAGCTAAACCTAATCGCAACTCAAGGAAATTTGGACAAATTATTGTTGGTCTTACTGTAGGATTTTCTCTTAAGCAAAGTAATCTAATAACTATTTATTCCCAATTACATATCTTTCTATTTTTAGCATTATTTTTACTGTTTTGTGGTGGAATTATTGGTTATATATATTCACGCATTGAAAAAACAGATTTGCTAACTGCCATGCTTGCTACGGTTCCCGGAAATATAGGAATCATGGCAAGTATAGCAGCAGACTATGGTAGAAATATTTCACTTGTTTCTCTCGTTCAGTTAATACGCTTTACGGCAATTATTATTGTTATACCGCTTATTGCTAATGTTTCTAACGCACATGACATCAACGCGATAATTCATTCCGTTACTGAGAATTTATTTGTCATAAATTTCAACTACTTATTTTTACTATTTTTGTTACTATCTGTAACATTATTGACAGTTAAAATAGGCAGTTATCTGAAAATCCCTGTTGCTGGTTTCTTGTGTTCAATAATAGTCGGGGTTGCTTTTGATTCGTTGCTAGATTCACTGCCATTTTTATCTCATATCGATTTTAATCTACCCCCTTTATTTAATTTAATTGGTCAAATTCTACTGGGAATTACAATCGGCGAATATTGGGGAATGAACCCAAAGCTGGGAAAGCTTACAGTAGCGTATGCCTCGGTTCCTGTAGCCATGACCTTTTTGGCAGGATTCATCTCAGCAGGAATTGCTACGTTGATCTCGCCCTGGGACTGGCTAACGTGTTTGCTTGTAACATCTCCAGGTGGCTCGCCAGAAATGATATTAATCTCTCTAGCGTTGCATCACAATGTTGAGATTGTAACCGCAGGTCATCTAGTTCGGCTAATGACGATTAATCTGTGTCTTCCAGCTTTGGTGTCTTTCATTTGCTATCTAGAACGCCGTTCTACAAAAAATCAAGATGGCGCAGCAGATCAGCTTAAAACGATATCGCCCAAATCAGCAATGCCATAATTTCTTTACGATGGTATTAACCTTGGGCTTGTTAACCTTGAGCTATTGATTCCTCTTCATCCACAGTTAGCTCATCCTCAGGAATAGTACTCGGTTTAGTTAAATGTGGTTGGATTAGCAGACTAACGCCAATTGTCCAAGCAATTGAAACCATCCATCCTGCCAAAATATCACTGGGAAAATGAACCCCCAAATATATTCGCGTCCAACCGATCGCTAATACGAATACGCTCCCCACAGCCAGCACTAACCAGCACCAATTACTATTCCAGGTCAAAATGACTAAAGCAGCTATCAAGGTCATACTGGACATTGCATGACCGCTGGGAAATGCGTAATCAAACTCTGGAGAGATTGACTCCCAGAGGTTAGGACGCACTCGATGCAGCAACAGTTTTGCAGTGCGATTAATTAAAATGCTCCCTAGTAGAGTCGTCAGTAAATAGGCGAGCGATCGCCACTTTTTAAGGCGCAGCAACACTAACGAGATTACAGTAGCAACTGGAAATACTCCCCAAAATACTCCGAACTTGGTTAAAGTTGCTGCAAAAACGTCTAGTTGTGGCTGTGCTATCTTGTGAACTGCTAGTAGGAGTGTTTCATCCCAGGGAAGACCGCCTTGATTCTGCAATACTACTAATGCAAGTTCCTCAAAAACCAGCATGGGTAAACAGACTCCTATCAATAGGAGTAGCAAAGAACGCCAATAAGCAACGAGCAGCTTTTCGAGAAAACTTAGGAAAGATGAAGACAGCTTCCAAAAATTAGAACTAAACATTCACCAAAAAATGCTTAAAATGTGTACAAACCGAAATTTTTATTTATTTTTAAAAAAAAAGTAGCACCCTGATGGGGGAATATCTTTGCTATCAGATATTAAATCAAACTCAGATCACGCTTGATAAACTAACTTCCAACTTACCCCTGCTAAAATCACATAAATTACCAGCCGAAGCGCGCCTTGAGGAGTAACCTTGCAGAGTTTAGCCCCTAGCAAAACCCCTGGTACTGTCCCTAACCAAATTGGCAATACTAAACTCCAATTGACTGTCCCAAGGCAGAGGTGTCCAAGGGAAGTAAACACCAATAAAATCGCTGCCTGTGAAATATCTGTGCCTACCAATTTACGCGCGTCGAGGCGAAAAAAGGTAATCAACACAATTGCAAACATCGCACCAGACGACACGCTAGTTAATCCTACCAGACAGCCTAAAAATGCTCCTACACTGAGGGTCGAAATTCGACCCATCTGAGTGTTTAAATCAAACTTAGGCGGTTCAGGTAACTGCAACTTCGGGAAAAAAGTTTTCAGCGACAATTGTGCGAGTCCCAACAAAGTGACAAGCAGGATCATAAACCCGATCGCACGTAGCAGAATGTAATCTAGGTCTAAGGTTGCATTAAGCTTAATCAGGTATAAAATCCCTACTCCGGTTAGTGAGCCAGGAACACTTCCGCAAGCCAGCCATTTGACAACTTGCAGGTCAAGCGTTTGCTGTTTCCAGTGTTTAAAGCCGCCGATCACCTTCATCAAGGTGGCAGCTACTACATCGGAACTGACTGCGATCGCAGGTGGAACGTGGAACACAAAAATCAACATCGGAGTGATCAGAGATGCTCCACCGATTCCCGTTAAACCCACAATGATACCCACGACAAAACTGAGGAACGGTAGTAATAGATAGTCCATACTGCTGTCCTGATACAGGCAATTAAAATGCTGAATCTCTAACTAAAAGTAAACTTTGACCTTAGTGCTAGCGGCGATTAAGCAACATTCGCCGCCCATAAATCCCCCTTAGCCACCGGGGAATAAGACAGGAGCATCGAGAATCTTAAACTGTATCAATGCCAGAATGACCAGAGTGTAAGCGGTTGAGGAGACTACACCTGTCAATAACTCTTTTTTCCAGTTACGCTCAGCGGGTTCCTTACTAAAAACATCGACAGCCCCTACTTGCATCAAGAGAATTCCCGCAATATTAGAGAGCCAGTACCCGACGATTGAGCAAGGCAGAAGTAAATCTGGGGAAAGCCAACTACAGATATACCCAAAAAAATAAGCAATTGGCAGATTGAAAAACAGGTCATTCCACCAACATAGTGGTGACAGCATATATCCAATGACCAGAAGGAATCCGCCTCTGAGCTTTTTGAACCAACCTTCCTGGAAACTTTGTTGAGCCGCTGGTTGCAAATGCTCAGGAGTTACTTGCCCTGCGAGGGTCAGCTCACTACTGGGTCTTTTAGCGTTGTCCATGTAAAATCCACTATCCCGCTAGATTTACCGTAGTTTCAATTTAATCTGATACGGATCAAAAGTCTAGTGCGGAAGGGACAACGCTTTAGTTTTTTTTGAAATATCTAACTATGGTGTGAAACCTGCAAGGCTCTCCAAAGCTCTTGAAACCCTTAGAAGAGTCATCGGTTGGCTTGAGGCGGGAGCAAAACTAAACGAAATACAGGCTGCTGTTGGGTTTCACTCTGTTCAACCCAACCTACACGGAATGATTTGTCAGGCAGCCAGGGCGTGAAAGTGAGGCTTGTTAGCGTAGCAGGACGTGTTGAGTATTAAACTTTCGCTTCCTCCGGCTCCTCACGGGATCTTCGGCTGATCATGCACACTACTAGCCGAAGATCCCAATCGTCGAAGGGCTGTTTTCACATCATGGCAATGTCGGTGAAGTAGCTGTAGATTCTCAGGGGTATCGTTACTCCCTCTGTTTTTAGGGATGATATGGTCAGTGTCCAGCAAGTCTCCATCCTTGAAGGACAATCCGCTCCTGCACCTACTATCAAGCTAACTACCTGGTTTAGGCATCCACCTAATCCCCAAATCAACGACAAAATCACTCGACTTTGAACCGAGAACCCGATCGATCGAGGCGATAAACTAAGGTTTTCCCGTTGCCATCCACAGCGACTCGCCAACCTGCGACCATTGCTTGAGCGCAGCTATTTTCCGTACCAGGCAAATCAAAACAGGTATTTGACCACATCTGACTTCGACCTTCGAGGATGTATAACTGAGAAGTTGGTACTTTTAATTGCTTACTAGCATCCTGCAATACCACCTTGGCAATGGAATTCGGTAAAGAGTCTTTGCGTGGCGGCATTGCGCCTATTGCTTCCGTCCTAATTTGCTCAGCAGATTTATCAGTACGATAGACCTGATATTGCTTCGGTTTGCCTTCCACCGTTACCTGCCAACCTGGTGTCTGAGCGCTCATGCACCGCTCTACAGGACTTGGAAGATCTAAACAGCCATTAGACCAAGTTTGCTGTTGAGTTTGTGTAATCAAAAGTTGGGAGATTGGTAAGGTTAAATGCTCGGATGCTAACTTTAAAACTTGCTCAGCAACCGCAGGAGGTAATTTTTTCGCCTCGTTTGGCTGGCTCTCCCTTTGATAAAGCTGAACCTGGGAACCCACTTTGTCAGTATTATAAATCCAGCGTTTTTGCCCGCTTTCTACGGTGACTTGCCAGCCCTCCACGACAACTGGATCGCAGGGATGGGGAAAAGTCGAAACTTCGCAACCATACGCCCACCCTGTCTGCTTCGCATTCACAATGCGTCCGGTGTTCGCCGGGAGTCCCCAGTTTTGGGTGGCATCTTGCAAAACGGCACTGACAACAGATTTAGGCAATTTGGCATCAACGATGCTGCTAGCAGCTTCATTTAATCTGATCCGGGAGCCGTTGCGATCGCTTCGATAAACTAAGCTTTGTTGCCTAGCTTTTACAGTGACTTCCCACGCAGGCATATTAATTTTGGTGCAGCCTTCAGCCGGACGCGGCAGATTTAAACAACCGTTGGTGTAAATCTGTTCATACTTAATGATGCGTAGTTGCGACGCTTGTAATCCCGTGCGTTGAGATGCTATTCGCAAAATGGCATTGGCAACGGAAGACGGTAACTTTTCTTTCTTAGATACTTGTTTGACGGGATCGGCAACAGCAGCTTCTTTTAAGGTTAAAGCAGTACATAAAGATAAAGACAAGCTGCTAGTTAACAAAATTAAAGTAGCAACTAGCCATTTTTTAGGATTTTTAGTTTGAGTCATTCTTTCCACAATTAAGGCTACTCCAAAGCCACTCGAATTAAAGTTTAGAAGTTTGATGTTTGCTTGAAGTTCATACCATCATTTGAGACGTGGCTGAAAAACCTATGTTCCAAACTAAATTTTTTCTAGGCTTTACAGGCACGTTAGCACAAGGCTTTGAGTGCATTTCTAGATTTTGAACGCACTCAAAGCACTTTATAAAAATAAAACTAAAATCAGATTGCCATAACCGCAACTTTTAATACTGTCGGGAGATTTGCTACTATTTTTATAACATTGTGATTAGGGCATCTAAAGTGGTGGTTTCAAAAACTGAAACCACTGATATTATCTAGGCAGCTAAAGTCGCAGCTATATTCAGGAAACCCGCCTACAGGGATTCTAAAAGTCTTATCAACTACCTATCTTCTTAGGTTGAAAGCACTATTTTTTATAAGAAACTATCTTTCGCGCATGAACAATACTCAAGACATCGTGTGTCCAATCCGGAAGAATTAGTGTCATGGCAATTTCTTCTAGCGTGTGAATGCAACCTACAGCAATCATCATGAATAGCGTAACTCCAGCATAGTTAAAACTGAATAGGGCAATTGTGGCGATGAATAGTGTTATTCCCCAAGCTTTGGCTGAATAAGTGTGATAGCTGGCAGGTTTTCCATATTTTGCTAAGTTGACTACCAACCAGATTAATTGCATCAAGATTATGAGGCTCAATGGTAGTGAGAAGGCAGTTATAACATCAGGATGCACTAACCATGCACTAATTCCGATACATAGATAAAGACAAACATCAGCTAAACTATCGGCTTGTCGCAAAGCAGCGGTACTGACACCGATTCGACGGGCGATCGCGCCATCAAAAATATCTGAAAGAAAGGCAAGTACAAAACTAAAAATGAACCAGGGACTGGTTGTACCGTCAAGGGCATCCCATAATAGCAAAGGGCTTAGGCAGAGGCGGATAATGACCAGTGAAATGGGAAGAGATTGCAGAATCAAGGATGAATATTTTTGGCGATCGCGTTGGGAGTGTTCGATTGTATTTACGTTGTTCATGTTATTGAGGGCATAAGTAAGCGTGTGATGATAAAGACGCGATCGCTAATTCCATTTCGCTTTTGTGAAGCTACACATCAGATCCCCCCAACCCCCTTAAAAAAGGAGGGCTAAGAAGAAGCTTATGTGTAGGAGTCGAAAAATTAATGGCTATATCTAAAAAGGAAGCACCGTTATCGCTTGCATTTCGTACTGCTCATTCGCTGCTACATCACTGGATCTCGCGCTTGTCCCTAAAGGCAAAGGAAGTGGTTCGTAGCGTTCCAAGCGGTTGAGGGGTCTGCGGGTTGCAGTTTCGTAGGCGAGCGCAGTGTGGAGGTAAGCTAGGATTTCCATCATTGGTAGATGCCTGGGGGGTGAAGTTCTCGATTACCCTTAGTTTTATGGGAATCCAGATTTACGGGGAGCGATCGCTTACCAGTTTTTGAAAAGTACGCCTGCTTGGTGGCTGTAAACCTAGTTTTCTCGTAGCCGCTGCGCCTTGAGAAGGGGTCAGTTGCAGAATTGGCCGATCCCTTGCGGAAATAGTGAAGTCTTTTTCGCCTTTTCTAGGCGTTGGCAAAGGCGATCGCTTTCGGAGCCTCTCCATGATGCTTTCTCTATCACGAACGAATTTCATCACAAGGAGAGCGATCGCTCTGATATAGCAATCGTATTTGAGTTGTAACCAGCGCTTGAGATCCCCGACGTAGAGAAGTCAAGGATCTTACCTTCACGAATCATTTGGGGGTTGAGGCGGAGTAATTCTGTGAATGTCCCATCTATCCGGTTAGCAGCTAAGCTTGCATTTGTTAAAGCGGAGCGAATAATTTTGTTTCAGCCTGCTGCGTAGCTTCAGCAAAAAGCTTCTCGGCAAGTTGTTGTTTTTCAGCAAGGTCAGCAAGATTTTCTATGCCATAAAGGGATGACACATTAGCGATTACATCTGGCGGAAAGTCTCGGCTAAAGTATTTTGTTTTAAAATCGTATCGGTTCGGTCGATATACCATTCCCAAAACTTCTATTAAAGGTTGCATTGTGTAGTTGTGATAATTAGCGATCGCTTCCACAAACCGCTCACGATTAATCTCTTTATTTACAAAAACTTGCAGAAAATCAAATTTACTTCTTAGAATCTCTAATCTTGCTTTCATTTCCTCTAAATGTTCGCTTTGATTCAAATTCGTCTGAACAATAAGATTAGCTTTATCAAAGGCAACGACTAGATTTCCATGCCGCTCCAACGCTAGGAAATGATTGGGATTACTCCGCTTCATTAGCACAAAATCAATCATTAAGAACGGACTTGCTGATTCTAATTGGTAAAAGCATTGTGAGTGACCATGCCAAGTCGGTTCGGGAACTCGTAACTTAAATCGAATTTTAGAAATAGTTTCTAGAGCAGTTTCTACAATAGAAAACGTTTCTTCAACGCGCTCATCTTCAACAGTTACCTGAATGTCGAGGTCAGACCACTCATCTGTATAGCCATGTGCAGCCGAACCTCCTTGCCAGAAAGCAAAAACAAAATCAATTGGCTGTAAGGTATTAATCAGCGTTTCAAGAATTTTTCCTCTCATCATCATGTATAAAATATGTAGAAAATTTAAGCCTTTAGCGATTAGCCCGTTCGCCGTAAGCGTTCCCGTTCGCGTTAGCCTTTCCTAAGGGTAGCGTAGGGTAATTTATTTCAGGGCAGAACTAAAATCTCAACAGGATTATCATCCTCCCGACTCACCCGATCGGGTGATTTCCCAGGACAACAAGCGCGAATAAGATAAGCTCAGCGAATAACGCGATGGAATACAACAGTTTGGCGTGCGTTGGTAAGTTTTGTAAACTACCTTCAGCCAATTGCAACTGCTTGTAGTATCATACTACAGTTCCCTTAACCGGGAAATTATTGAAAAGTATCTCAGGAGGAAGAATTATGTTAGAGCGTGTAGCCGTTAAGACCGCCACAACCATTCAGACGCAACACCCCATCCTCACAGAGCTTTTCATTTAATTATTCTGATGTAAGCGAATAATTTACGCGATTCCTCTGTGAGTTTGGCGGTCTCTAACCGCACCCATAGAGGAAACTTCAATGAATTTAGAGTTGTTGGGCTGGAATCGTTTTTTTGAAAAAAACTTTGACAGCTATTTTCAACAAGGATATACGGTTGGTCGAGTTGCTCTTGAGCAAAAAAATACCTACCTTCTCTACACCGAGTTAGGAGAATTGTCGGCAGAAGTAACGGGGAAAATGCGTTACCAAGCCGACACACGAACAGATTTTCCAGCGGTCGGAGATTGGGTAGTCGTTAGCATTATTGACGATGAAGAAAGAGCAAAAATCCATGAAATTTTGCCCAGAAAAAGCAAATTTTCTCGAAAAGCTGTAGGCGCACAAACAGATGAGCAAATAATTGCCACCAACATTGATACGGTGTTTTTGGTTTCGGGATTGGATCTAGACTTCAATCTTAGAAGAATCGAACGGTATCTAATTTTGGTTTGGGAAAGTGGAGCGAATCCAGTCATCATTCTGAATAAAGCCGACTTGTGCGATGAAGTTGAGCAACGAAAAACGGAAGTAGAAGCGATCGCTCCTAGCGTACCCATTATTAGCTTGAGTGCAATTGAGAACCAAGGACTCGATGCCTTGAGTCCCTATCTCGGTACGGGGCAAACCGTAGCACTAATTGGTTCTTCGGGAGTCGGGAAATCGACGATTACCAATCAATTAGCTAAAAAGGACATTCAAGCAGTTCAATCAGTACGCAAAGGAGATAATCGAGGCCGCCACACCACAACACATCGAGAGTTAATTATTTTGCCTTCTGGGGGTTTGCTGATGGACACTCCGGGAATGCGAGAAATTCAGATGTGGAATGGAAGTGAAGGCTTTCAGGAAACCTTTACTGATATTAATACGCTTGCTACAGAGTGTCGCTTTCGCGATTGCCAACATGAAGCAGAACCCGGTTGTGCAGTGCAACAAGCTTTGCTTGATGGCATTCTAGATAAGCAACGTTTCCGGAACTACCGAAAACTTCAACAAGAGCTTGAATACAATCACCGGAAACAAGATCAAAAAGCGTCTTTAGCCGAGAAGGAAAAATGGAAAAAAATCCATAAAGCTCTAAGAAACAATCCAAAACGCTAAGCAGCTAAGTCATTATCTTAGCCAGCAAAAAAGCGTTAACTTCTAGGAGCAGCCAGTAAGGATTGGGAAGTGGAGTCTCGAAACTTCCAAGTTAAACTTGGAAGTTTCAAGGCCTCAATTCTGCATAGGCAGTTGAATTCGTGTAGCCGTGAGTTGACTTGCCAGCGTTTTTTATCAACACTCAGTATTTTGGAAATAGCCATGAAGAACCTAACAAAAAATCATCATCTGTACTCTAATTACCCAGGATTCAGCATATATGCAAAAAAAATCATTTCTAACCGCCGAACAAATTAGCTACGAACTCGCTTCCGACCAAACCTTATTTACCAATGTTCAAGCCACAGTGAATGAGGGAGATAGAATTGCGCTTGTCGGTGCTAATGGGGTAGGAAAATCAACCTTACTCAAAATCCTAGCGGGTGAAATTCAGCCTAGTTCCGGTTCTGTGAGTCGTGAGGGTACTGTTTATTACCTTCCACAAATTAGCACCCTTATCCAGTCAACCCAAGGCGCGACTGTTTTTGATTTTTTAAGTTATTTTTCAGAGGATTGGTGGGAAATTAGTAACCTGTTAGAAGCGAAGTTAAAAACTTCAGTAGATATTTCGCTACCCGTTAGCAGTTTGAGTGGCGGAGAGCTAACTAAACTGCTTCTGGCAATTGGTTTATACAGAAACCCAAGCGTACTACTCCTAGATGAACCCACGAATCATCTTGATTTCTTAGCTTTGGAGAATCTAAAGCATTTCCTCCAAGAATTGAAGCAACCTTTTGTCCTTGTTTCTCACAAACCTTTTTTCCTAGATCAAGTCGTCAACACCATCTGGGAGTTAACACCATTAGGAGTGAAGGTTTATGGCGGTAACTTTTCCGGCTACAAGGAACAAAAAGAAATTGAATTTCAGGTAGCTTTGAGGACGCGAGAAATAGCCAAAAAAGAACTTAAGCAGGCAACTGATGCGTCTTTGCAAGAAGAGAAACGAGCAGGAAAATCCCAAAGAGAAGGGCGTAAACAAGCTCACGATAGAAGTATGGGAAAATCTGCAAGAAGATTCTTCGAGAATCGAGCATCAGCAAGTGCTGGAAGCGCCTCAAAAAAACATGAGGTGGCTATCGCTAAAGCTACACAAAATTTGGAATCTGCCAAAATTAGGACAAATCCAGTTGCCATTGTTCGCCTTGAAGAAGAAAGGAGTAAAAAGGGGAGAAGCTTAATTGACATTCAAGGAGCAAATCTGAAGATTGGAAATCAGTTTCTCATCAAGAATATACAGATGCACATAGCATCCGGTGAGCGAGTTGCTATTTCTGGGGCTAATGGATCGGGAAAATCAAGCTTAATTAGGGCAGTCTTGGGCATTCATCGAGAAAATTCTCCAGCAATTCTTGAATCGGGAAAAGTTTCAGTTGCTCCCCGTTTAAAAGTTGTATGTCTTGACCAAACTTACGAGTTTGTCGATAGGGAAAATACAATTTTAGGAAATTTGCAAGTAGCTAATCCCAACCTAGAGTATCAACTTGTCAGACAGCAGCTTGGACACTTTTTATTTTTTAATTATGAAGTGAATAAAAAAGCCGATGTTTTGAGTGGAGGAGAGCTAGCAAGACTTGCCCTGGCGATGATTAGCGTATCAGAAATTGAGTTGCTGGTATTGGATGAACCAACGAACAATTTGGATTTAGAAACCATTACTCAAATTGTTGAAGCGTTAGAAGAGTATCAAGGTGCTATCTTGGTAATTTCTCATGACCTAGACTTTCTCAGTCGCATTCAGATAACCAAAGCCTTTAAAATCCAAAATAAGGCGATGCGAACGACCGTTTTTCTTCCCGATGAGACAGAACAATATTATCAAGAATTGCTGGAATAGCCAAAAGCAGCTCTAACTAAAATTAGGTGCTATCTAAATAGGCAAGTTTGTTTGTCTATAGCAGTCCAAATGATTTGTGAAGGCAAGATACCCAAATGCTTAGAAAAGTCGGGTATCTGAACCGCTAGTTCCCAACTAAACTAGGATTGTTATAGACACTCCTTGAGGCGTCGGATATGTTTATTAAACAGATGCCATGAACCCTAACTCAAATAATCTTAAAACCATTAATTACACCCAAATTGTAGACCTGAGTCATGTCATTGAGCCAAATATTCCTATTTGGCAAAACGATCCACTCGTTGAATTTGAGCCAGTCGCCGAGTTAGAAAAAGATGGTTACTATCTACGAAGATTCTCGATGGGAGAACACAGCGGCACTCATATCAACGCACCTAGTAGCTTTTATGAAGATGGGGTTGGGATTGAGAATTATCCAGCTCAGTCGCTCGTTGTACCAGCAATTGTTATCGATATCCGCGACAAAGCTATTGCTAATTTTGACTATGCTTTAACAACAGCCGATGTCTTCGACTGGGAACAGCAACACCATCCTATCTCTCCTAACACTGTTGTACTTCTATACACGGGTTGGCAAGAAAAGTGGAGCGATAAAAAAGCCTTTTTAAATCAGGACGAGAAGGGCAAATTTCACTTTCCGGGGTTTGGCGCTGAAACTAGCCGATTCTTAGTCGAACAACGCGCGATCGCTGGTGTGGGAATTGATACTCATGGCGTCGATCCAGGGCAAGATGAAACCTTTAGCACCAACCGCCTGGTACTAAAAAAGGCTGGAATTGTATTGGAAAACCTGACAAATCTCGATCGGTTATCGCCCACTGGCACTACATTAGTCATTGGGATTTTACGTCTACGGGGTGGTTCTGGGACACCTGTATCCGTGTTAGCTTTTGTGCCTTGATACCTGCACAAAAATCGCATTGACTTTACGCGATCGCGCCTTCAATCAACCTTGATAGGCGATTATCCCTTGTGGTGAAAGCAAAGATAGATGACGCCGGATGCCGACAACGCCCCGATAGCTGCAAAAGAAAGAATCGATATGTCTGAACAAGAGGTTTTTGTCTTTCCTGCATCATTTGCCCAACAGCGGCTGTGGTTCCTTGACCAGTTGATACCTGGCAATGCGATCTATAATGTGCCGACAGTCATTCGCCTAAAAGGTACGCTCAATTTCGCGGCATTAGAGCAGACATTTAACGAAATTGTGCGTCGCCACGAAGCCTTACGGACTACATTTAAGGTGCTAGAGGGGCAACCCGTACAAGTGATTCCTGCGGAAAGTTGCGCTAAGGCTTCCGGCTTAACCATCCCTCTATCCGTAGTAGACCTGCGGCAGTTTCCAGAATGCGATCGCGAACTCCAAGCCCAGCAGTTGGTAGCAGCAGAAATCGAGCGTCCTTTTGATTTGTCCTCTATTCCATTGCTGCGAGTAAAGCTGCTACAGCTTTCCGAAACAGAACATATTCTATTGCTGAATATGCACCACATTATCTGTGATGATTGGTCGATTGGGGTGCTGATTCGGGAACTGGGAACCCTCTACACAGCCTTTACTTGTAAAGACGGGATGCATCCCGTCTCTACGCTGCCGGAACTGCCCCTACAATACGCCGACTTTGCCCATTGGCAGCGCGAGTGGCTGCAAGGAGAGGTGCTGGAAACCCAGTTAGCTTACTGGCGACAACAATTAAACGGTATTTGCATACTAAATTTGCCTATTGACCGACCGAAACCAGCTGTTGCAAGCTATCGAGGCGCAACCCAATCTTTAGAGTTACCGAAAAAGCTAAGTGATCCGCTCCAGACGCTTTCGCAGCAAGAAGGCACCACCCTATTTATGACTTTGCTAGCAGCATTTCAGACCTTACTCTACCGCTACACGCATCAAGAAGACATCGCGGTGGGTTCGCCTATTGCTAACCGCAACCGTAGCGAAATTGAAGGATTAATTGGCTTTTTTGTCAACAGTTTGGTATTACGCACCGACTTATCTGGAAACCCAACTTTCCGCGAACTCTTAAGCAGAGTTCGGCAGGTAACACTAGGCGCATACAGCCATCAAGATTTGCCTTTTGAGAAACTTGTTGAGGAGCTACATCCAGAGCGCAACTTAAATATTCATCCGCTATTCCAAGTAGTATTTGGCTTTGAGAATGCGCCAATGTCAGCGTTAGAACTGCCTGGATTAGTGCCTAGCTTTATGGATGTTGACTTTAAAACAACCCGATTCGATTTGGAGTTGCATTTGTGGAAGTGTTCCGAAGATTTCCGGAGCTTATGGGGCGGTAAATGGGAGAATTCGGAGGGGATTAGAGGCGTAGTGGTTTACAACACGGATTTATTCGATGAAGCCACGATTACTAGAATGCTGGGACATTTTAAAACATTGCTTGAAGGGATTGTTAATCATCCCGAAGAACGAGTTGCAAATTTACCGCTATTGGGTGAAGCTGAACGACAGCAGTTATTAATACAAGTAAACGACACCCAGGCGGATTATCCTCAAAATCAGTGTATCCATCAGTTATTTGAAAATCAGGTAAAGCAGAATCCTAATTCTATAGCAGTAATATTTGAAAATTTAGAGACAAGGGTTATCGAGTCTCTAACCTACCGGGATTTGAACATACGCAGCAACCAATTAGCACATTATTTACAAAAAATGGGGGTAGTTTCGGAAGTTTTAGTCGGCATCTGTATGGAGCGTTCTGTAGACCTAATTGTGGGATTACTAGGCATTCTGAAAGCAGGGGGAGCTTATGTGCCTTTAGATCCTAGTTATCCTCAAGAACGTTTGAAGTTTATGCTTGATGATGCTTGTAAGGGCGAAGCATTTCTACAGAAAAACTTTGGCTTCAATCCAGAAATTATTGGCACGGATACGCCCGTACTATTGCTGACACAGGAAAAATTAGTTGGGCATTTTGAGGGTTTCTCAAACCCAGTTGTGTCCCTTGATAAGGATTGGGAAATCATTGCCCAAGAAAGTGAAGAAAACTCGAATAGCAGCGTAACCAGCGAGAACTTAGCTTATGTAATCTACACTTCTGGTTCTACAGGAAATCCTAAGGGAGTTGCGGTTACTCACAAAGCTGTCAATCGGCTGGTATGCAACACAAATTATGTAAAATTGTCGCCTGATGATAAAGTTGCCCAAGCCTCAAACACTTCCTTTGACGCAGCAACATTCGAGATTTGGGGCGCGTTACTCAATGGCGCTCAACTTGCGGGAATTAGCAGAGATGTCACCCTTTCGCCCCACGAGTTTGCCTTACAACTTCAACAAAAAGACATCAGCATTTTATTTTTGACCACCGCTTTATTTCAACAGATTGCCAGAGATGTTCCGCAAGCTTTCGCTAACTTGCGCTATTTGCTATTTGGAGGCGAGGCTGTTGATACTCGGTGGGTCAAAAAGGTTATTAAGCAAGGCGCGCCGAAGCATTTAATTCATGTTTATGGGCCAACAGAGAGTACAACATTCTCTTCTTATTACTGCGTGGAGAATGTGCCAGAATCAGCAACATCCATCCCCATTGGTCGCCCGATTACGAATACGCAGATTTATTTGCTGGATGCTCATTTACAACCTGTACCGATTGGTGTTTTCGGCGAATTGTACATTGGCGGTGATGGATTGGCGCGAGAATATCTGAATCGCCCTGAATTAACTGCTGAACGCTTTATTTCTAATCCTTTTAGTAAGAAAACAGAAGCACGACTTTATAAAACGGGTGACTTAGCCCGCTATCTACCAGACGGCAATATTGAGTTTTTAGGTCGCATTGATAATCAGGTAAAAATTCGCGGCTTCCGCATCGAATTAGGCGAAATTGAAGCGGCGCTCAATCAGCATCCAGTAGTGAGCGAGACAGCGGTAATTGTTAGGGAAGAAATCCCTGGTGATAAGCACTTGGTTGCTTATATTGTTCCTAACCAAAAACAGGCACCAGCAAGCATCAATCTGCGGCAATTCCTAAAAGAAAAGTTACCTGAATACATGGTGCCTTCAGCTTATGTCATGCTAGAATTCCTACCGCTGACACCGAATGGAAAAGTAGATCGCCGTGCCTTACCTGCGGTTGATACGCTCAGTTTTGATATCAAAGAAGATTATGTTGCACCACGCGATCGCGTTGAGGAAGCGCTAGCCGAAATTTGGGCTAAAGTTTTGGGAAAAGAGCAGGTAAGTGTCCACGACAATTTCTTTGAATTGGGCGGTCATTCTCTACTCGCAACTCAGCTAACTTCCCGCATCCGCGATGCTTTCCAAATAGAGTTGTCTGTACGCAACTTGTTTGAATCTCCAACGGTAGCTAGTTTAGCTAGGCACATTGAAACGATGTGTTGGGCAGCTAAAGGTTTGGATAACACGAATTCTACGAAAAATGAGCGAGAAGAAATAGAATTTTAAGTCTTTCTACAATCTCATTTGCAAATACTCAAGAGTCAGCAAGCGCAAGTAATCTAAAATGTTCTGAGCGTTACCCGCATTTAGCACAAAACGCACTGACAACTTCGGAAAAGAGCTGATTCTTCTCCATCAATACCATGTGTCCACCCGGCTTGATCGTGACGAGTTCAGCTTGAGGTAGTTCGGCTTTCATGCGATCGCTTGCAACAGGTTTAGTTGCGATATCTGTTGCACCGCAAACGACCAACACCGGAACGTTAATCGTTGGGAGTGTTGTTGTTTCCTCGAAATTGAACATTGCCAATGTACCGCGAGCGAGAACACCAGGCGAACCTAAAGCCGATAAGAAAGCGGCGAAATCCAGTTGACCGCGGGTTTCAGTCCCCTTAAATCCAGAAATCTCTACGCTGATGTGTAGCGAACCGTTGAGATAGCTTAGCCAAGTCATCAGCCAAAAGAGGGGTGACAGGAGCATGGTGAGGTACAGTAATGGTTCAAGCAGCGGTTTCTGCAATTTGGGTAACACACTGCTCAAGATAGAAGTTTTCAGCGGATTGGTGTAGGTTGTATCTGCGAGGATTAAGCCTGCTACGCGACGCCCCAGATGTTCTGGAAACAGCCGACAGAATGTTAGGTTAATCATGCCACCCATGCTGTGTCCGAGCAGGATAACCGGCTTGTCTCCCGCGATCGCAACAACGGCTTCCAGGTCACGGGCATATTTTTCTACGGAGTAGTCGTTATTTTTGGGTCTAGTGGATTTTCCGAGTCCTGGCAAATCCCATACTATTACTCGGAAGCGATCGCTCAGTTGTCGCTTGGCATAGTACCATACCGCACTGTTTGGTCCCCAACCGTGTGAAAAGATAATCGGTTGACCATCTTCAGGCCCATAGAACTCTACGTGCAGGACGCTACCATCCGGTCGTGGCAAGCGCTGTACAGTTCCAGTACGCATCAATTTAGGTTCGTCAGCACCTTGGCGACGCAGCAGCGGCAAGCTGATAAAACGACCGCCAAGAGACCACAAAACCATCGCCAGTCCGCCTATCAAGTAGGATGTCCCCACCAGTTCCCCTTCATACCACTCATACAGAATGTAAATCCCTCCGCCCAGTATCCCGATGGACAGCAATCCAACCAGCCATACGAGTAGGAAATTGAGGGGCATGAACACCATGAGCAGAAACCTTTAGGGTAGGATGTTGACTGCGTTGTCTTCCAACGTCATACCGAGGTTAGACCACAGTCGGGTCAATAGCAAGTACACTCCTCTAGCGGGTAGTGTCCTAGAAGAGGTTTAATTTTGAAAACAGTTGAGTTTTTATCTTACCTCCGTAGCTTAGATATTCAGGTTTTTGTCGATGGAGAACGCCTGCGCTGTAACGCCCCAGAAGGAAGCCTCACCGCAGAACTACGTGCAGAGATAGCTGAACGCAAAGCTGAAATTCTCTCATTTCTAAGGACAGCTAACGTTACCAAAAACGCTACTCCGATAAGCCTTACACCCATTTTGCGGGACAGAAATCTGTCGCTATCCTTTGCACAACAGCGGCTGTGGTTTCTGGATCAATTAGTCCCTAACAATGCTTTCTATAATGTTCCGGCAGCGGTGCGTCTGGTCGGTTCGTTAAATTTAGCAGCCCTGGAGAAGACTTTTAACGAAATTGTGCGCCGTCACGAAGCTTTACGCACCACTTTTGTAACGGTGGAAGGGCAACCCGTACAAGCGATCGCATCCACGTTAACTGTACCGCTACCAGTAATAGATTTGCGTTCGCGATGCGTCTCTGTTGGCGAAGCCGCCCTGAAAGGGCTAGGAGAATTAGAAACCGAAGCGCGACGCATCACCACCCAAGAAGCTCAACGCCCTTTCGATTTGTCCAAAGACCCTTTTCTGCGAGTAACGCTACTGCGGTTGGATGAGTCAGAATATGTGCTACTGCTGGTTCTGCATCATATTGTCTCCGATGGCTGGTCTATGGGGGTACTAATTCGCGAGTTAGCGGCACTTTACACCACCTTTGCTTCTTGTAAAGACGATCAATTTTCCGTCTCTACACCTTTACCAGAACTACCTATTCAGTATGCAGACTTTGCCCACTGGCAACGTGAGTGGTTGCAAGGGGAAGTATTGGAAACCCAACTTGCTTACTGGCGGCGGCAATTAGAGGGTATTTCTATCTTAAATTTGCCTACTGACAGACCTCGACCAGCAGTTCAAAGCTACCGGGGTGCAACGCAACTTTTGCAACTACCAAAAAGCCTAAGCAAGGCGTTAGAAGCCTTAAGCCAGCAAGAAGGCGTAACTTTGTTTATGACTTTACTTGCAGCATTTCAAACCTTGCTGTACCGCTACACGCAGCAAGAAGATATTGCAGTAGGTTCGCCAATTGCCAACCGCAACCGCAGCGAAATAGAAGGGTTGATTGGTTTTTTTGTTAATAGTTTAGTGTTGCGTATCAACTTCGGTGAAAACCCAACGTTTCGCTCACTTTTGATTCAAGTGCGAGAAGTATCTCTGGGAGCGTATGCTCACCAAGATTTGCCTTTTGAAAAGTTGGTGGAGGAACTGCATCCAGAGCGCAATTTGAATCAAAATCCCCTATTTCAGGTGGTGTTTGCATTACAAAATGCGCCAATGTCGGCGCTAGAACTACCAGGTTTAACCTTAAGCCCGTTGCAATTTGTTGATACAGAAACAACGCGATTTGATTTAGAGTTCCACTTGTGGGAGCAAAAGGAAAATAATGGGTTAGGGGTAGATAGCTCAGAAGGAATTAGCGGCTTTGTCGTATACAGCACCGATTTATTCGATGCAGCCACGATTAACCGAATGCTGGAACATTTCCAAATATTGCTAGAGGGCATTGTTGCGAATCCAGAGCAACGAGTTACCGAATTACCGATATTAAGTGAAGCTGAACTACATCAACTGTTAGTGCAATGGAATAATACCAAAGTAGATTATCCCAATGATTTGTGTGTTCATCAGCTATTTGAAGCACAGGTAGAGCAGAATAAAGATGCGATTGCTCTAGTATTTGAAGATAAAAAACTCACCTACCAAGAGTTAAATATACGCAGCAACAAACTTGCACGTTATTTGCAAAAATTGGGTATCGGTGCGGAAATTTTAGTAGGACTTTGCGTAGAGCGATCGCTTGAGATGATAATCGGGATGTTAGCCATCCTGAAAGCAGGTGGAGCCTACCTACCTTTAGACCCCAGCTACCCTCCTGAGCGTTTAAGTTTTATGCTTAAAGATGCTCAAGTGCCAGTTTTATTAACACGCGAACAGTATATCAAACGCCTTAATAATCAAAATTCAAAAATAATTTGTTTAGACAAAGATTGGGAAAATATTTCCCAAGAAAGCGAAGATAATCCTAGCAGCAGCGTTACCTCAGAAAACCTTGCTTATGTTATTTACACTTCTGGCACCACTGGAAAGCCTAAAGGAGTTCAAATTAAACATAGTGGACTACTAAATCTAGTATTTTGGCATCAACAAGCATTTGCAGTTTCACCGCTTGACCGGGTAACGCAGGTTGCGGGATGTGCATTTGATGCTTGCACATGGGAAATTTTGCCTTATTTGAGTGCAGGAGCTAGAATTTATTTGACCGATGATGAAATCAGGATATCGCCTGAAAAGCTGCGAGATTTTTTAGTATCAAAATCAATAACGATTAGCTTCTTGCCTACCCCTTTAGCTGAGAAAGTTTTGTTATTAGATTGGTCTAAAGATATAGCATTACGAATCTTATTAACAGGAGGAGACAAATTACATCAGTATCCTTTGGCTGAATATCCTTTCCAGATAGTGAATAATTATGGCCCAACTGAGAATACTGTTGTTACAACTTCCGGGATAGTTGCTGTTAAAAAGCCAGAATATCCCCCCAACCCCCCTTCAAAAGAGGGGCAAGAAGCGATCGCAGATGTAGCAGCATCATCAGGAAATGCGATCGCGCCTACAATTGGTCGTCCCATTGCCAACACTCAAGTTTATGTTCTAGATAGATATTTACAGCCTGTTCCCATCGGCGTTGCTGGTGAATTGTACATTGGTGGTGATGGACTAGCGCGAGGTTATTTAAACCGTCTTGATTTAACTGCTGAAAAATTCATTTCTAATCCTTTTAGTAACCAACCAGAAGCACGTCTTTATAAAACAGGCGATTTAGTTCGATATCAACTAGATGGTAATATCGAATTTTTAGGACGCTTCGACGAACAGGTTAAAATTCGCGGCTTCCGCATAGAGTTGGGAGAAATTGAAGCGGTACTGAGCCAGAATCCAGCAGTGCTGCAAAATGTTGTAATAACTCGTGAAGATTTACCAGGGGAAAAGCGTTTAGTAGCTTATGTAGCGCTAAATTCTGAATACAGCGGACAGAAGCAGATGGAAATGCAATTGCAAAATGAGCAGGTTTCGCAATGGCAGATGCTCTACAACGAAAATTATAATCAACCTGCTGCTAGTTCAGATCCAAAATTCAATATTGTCGGTTGGAATAGCAGTTATACTAATCAACCGATTCCAGGAGAACAGATGCGTGAATGGGTAGATAACCAGGTCGCGGAAATTCTGGATTTGCAACCGAGTCGAGTGTTAGAAATAGGGTGTGGAACAGGTTTATTGTTGTTTAGAATTGCGCCTCACTGCAATAAATATTGTGGGACAGACTTTTCCTCGGCTTCACTTAACTACATCCAGGAGCAATTGGCACAATTACCTCAAGTAACATTGCTTCAGAAGTTGGCGACTGACTTTGAGGGAGTGGAGTCAGAAGCCTTTGATACGGTGATTCTCAACTCCGTAGTGCAATATTTTCCCAGTATTGATTATCTGGTGCGCGTACTGGAGGGTGCAATAAATGCGATCGCTCCCGGTGGCTTCATCTTCATTGGCGATGTGCGTAGCCTCCCCCTGCTGCAAGCTTTCCACGCCTCAGTACAACTTTATCAAGCGGAACCCTCCCTCACCCGCGAACAGTTGCAGCAACGGGTAGAAATGCAAATGTTCCAAGAAACTGAGTTAGTAATTGATCCAGCTTTCTTCAGTGCATTAAAGCAGCGATTTCCCCAGATTAGCGACGTACAAATTCAACTAATCCGGGGTCATCACCACAATGAATTAACGCAGTTTCGTTATAATGCGATTCTGCATATTGGCACAGAAATAGATTCTGGAAGCACCTACATCAATCCCCCCGAAGCGGCGGGAAGTAAGAATACTCCGGCTCCCTCCCCGTTGCGGGGAGAGCTGGGGAAGGGTTCCTCGCTAGACTGGCACGAAAATAACTTAACCGTCTCCGCTGTACATCAGCTATTAATTGATAACCAACCAGAAAGTTTAAGCATTACCAATGTGCCTAATGCGCGGGTAACAGCAGCAGTTAAAACAGCAGAATGGCTCTCAGGCGCAGCAGAATTTAAAACGGCGGGACAGATGCGCGAAGCATTGCAAAAACTCCAAAATTCAGGAGTAGAACCAGAAGATTTTTATCGTCTAGATGTCCCTTACAACGTTGATATTAGCTGGTCAAGCTCCGGTACTGAAGGACGCTACGATGTAGTGTTTGTAAGCAAAGAAATAGGCAAGAAAACTACTTTACCACTCAGCAATAAATTGCGATCGCTACAATCTTATGCGAATAATCCCCTACAAGCAAAAGCAGCCCGTAAGTTAATCCCTCAATTGCAGACTTATCTAACCCAAAAGCTACCTGAGTACATGGTGCCATCGGCTTTTGTAGTGCTGGAATCTTTACCGCTTACACCTAATGGCAAAGTCGATCGCCGTGCTTTACCTGCACCCGAACCAGTCAAACTAGAATTGGCAGGAAGTTATGTTGCACCTCAAACTCCGGTTGAGGAAGTGTTAGTGAAAATTTTTGCTGAGGTTTTAGGAGTTAAACGGGTAGGTATTCACGATAATTTCTTTGAATTAGGAGGACATTCATTACTAGCGACTCAGCTTGTTTCTAGAGTGCGCGACGCATTCGGGGTGGAGTTACATTTGCGTAGCGTATTTGAGGCACCGACCATTGCAGAATTATCGAAAGCGATCGCTAGTTTTCAGCAGACCAATACTCAAAGCAAAGCCCCAGCCTTAGTGCCAATTTCTCGTGAAAATCGTCGCATGAAGCTATCTTCTCTCAATAAAGAAAACCAGCAACCCTGAACCAGATGAAAACCAGCGACCAATTTCCAGAAAATTTCATCTGGGGCGCGGCTACCTCCGCCTATCAGATAGAGGGTGCAGCAACAGAAGGCGATCGCAAACCCAGCGTCTGGGATACTTTCAGTGCCACCCCCGGACGGGTTGAGAATGGCGATACGGGTGCTGTTGCTTGCGACCATTACCACCGCTACGAAACAGACGTAGAACTGATGGCAAAACTGGGTATCAAGCACTATCGCTTCAGTATCGCTTGGCCCCGAATTATTCCTGATGGTCGGGGAAACGTGAATGAAAAGGGAATCGATTTCTACAAGCGCTTAGTTGATTGCTTGCAAAAACACGGGATTACACCCCACGCCACCTTGTTTCATTGGGACAGTCCTCAAGCCCTAGAGGATTTGTATGGTTCTTGGCGCAGCCGCGAGATGGCTTCAGATTTTGCTGACTATGTTACTGCGGTTGTCAGTCGGTTAGGCGATCGCATCACCAACTGGATGACCATCAACGAAATCCCCTGCTTCACTGATTTCGCCTACGATGTGGATAAAGACCCACCCTTTGCCCCTGGCACTCGCGTCAAAACTCGCAAAGAAGTGTGGCAGACTTCTCACCATGCCCTCCTCGCTCATGGAATGGGCTGTCAAGCTATCCGTGCTGCCTCGCCCCTTCCCTGTTCTGTAGCACTTGTAGACAATATTTCTGTCACCGTTCCCCTCACCGAATCAGCGGCTGATATAACAGCGGCTCAGCAAGCTTTCCATACGTCTTGGCTTAATGGTGGGATTATTTTTCCAGCCCTTACGGGTGCCTACAGTCCAGCAATGCTTGAGAAGTTGGGAGCCGATGCCCCAGATATTCAGTCGGGCGATTTAGAAATCATTCACCAGCCGCTCGATGCACTGGGTCTTAATATATACACGGGTAGTTATGTTCGTGCGGCGGACAATAAAGATCGTTACGAGTTTCTTGACTTCCCCAAAGGCTACCCGCGAATGAATATGCCTTGGCTGCATATCGTTCCTGAGAGTATTTATTGGGGTATTCGCCATATTAGCGACACGCTGGGGCGTCAAGATTTGCCCATTTTCATTACTGAGAATGGCTGTGCTGCGGAAGACGAACTGAACGCGCAAGGCGAGGTAATTGATACAGATCGCATTATGTATTTACGCCAATATTTGAAGGCAGCTCATCGAGCCATGCGAGAAGGCTATCCGCTGAAAGGTTACTTCCTCTGGAGTTTTATGGATAACTTTGAGTGGCCTTACGGTTATAGTCGCCGCTTCGGGATTACCTATGTCGATTACAAGACGCAACAACGCATTCCCAAAGCAAGCTTCAATTGGTATGCAGAGTGCATTCGTCAGAACCGAGTGGTTTAGGATAATTGCAAGTTGTGGAGTGGCGCGATCGCGCCACTATCAAAAGTGGTTGAAAGCTTGAAAGACAGCAATGCTAAAAGTAAAGTCCTACTTTTAGTCCCAATTTCCCGTGAAAATCATTCCATGAAGCTATCATCGCTGAACAAAGAAAGCAAAGCTTGAGTGAGTGATTTCCAACTTTTTAATCTGTGCCCTCACATCTACTCTATGTATGTTTTGTAAAGGCCACCTTAACTTGGTTAACTAATCATTAGTTTTAATTATAATTTCCTACTGTGCTTTTTAAATAAGTAATTATATTTGGACTTTAGTTTCTCTTGTCGTTTCAAGAGAAACTAATGTATCACAAATCAGAATTTATGTATATAGATTATCCCGAAATAATGCAGTAAATTGCTGTTATACGCAGGTTGGTGAAAACGCCACCAGCTGGACACTATGACGTTTTCACCGTTTCACCCGCGTTTAGATTCGTTTACACAATTAGGTTCACTTGTGGAAAAATTTGTGGAAAAACCAACTGTGCTATCACACCTTAGCTCGAATGCTGGGGTAACTCAACTAGCCTTGGACTTGGGGATTGCAGTCAGTTGCCCCAAGCCGCATCGGACGTTTCCCAAGCGGAAGCGCAAAACTGAGGATAATAGTTCTTACCCTCACCACGGCTTGTGGACTACAGAGCAAGTCATGGCTTTACTGAAGCTCTGCGATCCAAAACCTTTGTATCTGGCAAAGCAGCAAAACCGACCGCACTACCAAGACGGTTGGGCTGTCAGACCAACTGACAAGCGTAATCATTGGGTTTTGTATAGCCAAGCTCTACCTTACCCACAAGCCGACTGTCACTAGAGTTAAATAAACAGGGCTAAGCCTAGATCCCCCCTCCCTGCCCCAATGCACAGGGGGGTTAGTGAGCCTTGCTTCATAATTTGAATAGCGCCAAGGTAAATTAAATGAGAACTCAATCGATATGAAACTGCATTGCAGGACAATTTATTCGAGCCGAAAACACTCCTAAGGCGCAAATTTTGAGAGATTCGCCAGAAGATTGTTGCGAGTGTGTACCCTCAGTTCAGATGGGAAAGAAGTATAAAAAGAAGTGACTCAACCTTGAAATGAGCGCGATCGCACTATTGAATGAAACGCAGCTACATTAATTCTGGGAAATCAGCAAGCCATGACTCAAGCCTTACCTAAACCAATAACCTTTGAAGACTTTCTAGAGTGGAAGGCCGAAACTGGACGCTATGAACTACATGATGGGGTGATTATTGAAATGCAGCCAGTGGGAGAACATGAGGAAGTCAAAGGTTTTTTGGCAACAAAACTAACTATAGAGTTTGACCGATTAAATCTTCCCTACTTTATACCCAATCAAGCGCTAGTCAAGCCGCCAGAAAAAGAATCAGGTTATTTACCAGATGTGCTGATATTAAATCGGGCTAATCTAGCAGCGGAACCGTTATGGAAAAAATCTTCAACTGTTACTCAAGGTGCATCAATTCCTTTAGTAATTGAAGTAGTCAGTACCAATTGGCGGGATGATTACCTGCTCAAAGTTGCGGATTATGAAGAAATTGGTGTTCCGGAATACTGGATTGTTGATTACCTGGGGTTAGGCGGTAGGCGATTTATTGGCAACCCCAAGCAACCTACTATTTCGGTTTACTCAATGGTTGAGGGTGAGTACCAAGTGAGTCAGTTTAGGGGTGCTGACCGCATTGAATCGCCAACGTTTCCAGAGTTAAATTTGACTGCTGAACAGATTTTTAGAATTGGGGCAACTGAATGAATTCGCGTCTATACAAACAAAGGCTGAATGCTGCACGGACTAAAATATGATAAATATTTATCGAAAATTATCCATCTTTTACCTTTCAAAATTTTTATAAATCTTTGTTTTGTCTTTTTAAGCCGGATTGCAATCATTGCTAAGAAAAATCTCCTCAATCCATCGGGTTTATTAGTACGAAACCGTACTGAATGCCGATGCCGTTTAGAACTATCCTGAATGAAGATTGGCGATTAGGCTAATCAAGGATTGCACATTGCTGGTTGCTGTTCTTCAACTAAATGGATTAGAAAACTTTCCGGTCTCTGCGCTTTCAGAGCCTAATTAACCTGAACTCAGGTTATCGTTACAGACTTTTTTTTGTACGGTCCTGCAATGAGAGTCCTGCAAGAGGTCTAATTACTTATATAAGACTTCTAACACTTTTCCAGATGACTACTGAAAATCGACTGCTTAGCGTCCTACCCCGTGAGGTATACGAGAAGCTTGCTCCCAACTTGAAGCGAGTCTCGCTGGAACAGGGCAAGATACTCCACCATCCTGGTGAAACTATCGAGGATCTCTATTTCCCCATCGATTGCCTGATCTCGATTACCATCACCATGACTGACGGCTCCACGGTTGAGGCGGGTCTAGTCGGCAACCGTGAAGTGGTCGGCGTCAATGCCTTCATGGGCGGAAGGGAGACCACGCAGACTGAATACATCGTACAAATGGCGGGCAGTGCGATCAAGGTGGATGCAGGGGTGCTGCTGGAGGAGTTTGATCGCAATAAGGGGCTGCGTGACGTACTGCTGCGCTACACACAAGCCCTGATTGCCCAGATATCGCAAACCACTGGCTGCAACAGCCTCCATGTTCTCGATCAACGCTTAGCACGCTGGCTGCTCGAAGCCCAAGACCGCATTGATTCGGATGACCTTAAGCTTACCCAGGAGTTCCTCGGTCACATGCTGGGCGTGCGCCGCGCTGGTGTCACCCAAGCCGCCCAAAAGCTTCAGGAGAGGGATCTCATTCGGTACAACCGTCGCGTCCAGATCCTGGATCAGGCGGGGCTGGAAGCGACTGCGTGCGAGTGTTTCCAGGTTCTCAGAGAGGAATACGATCGCTTGCTGGGAGCCAAGGACAGAGATGGCTGATCAAAGGGTTCTCACCTTCACTCGTGCGGCAGAAAGTGAAGCACTTTCGTTGCTCCTCATCCAATCGCGTACAGGTTGCGTAGAGATTAAGTCAGGCTGGAAGAGGGTCTCTTCTCCTCAGTCTGCAAGTAACGGTCTAAAGAGGAGCAAAAGGACAACAAATGAACCAGAAAAAAGATAGGCTACCGACAATTCTGATATTTGAACTAGATGACGATACACGCCCGCTCCTGAAATATAACCTTTCCATCTGGGGCTACCACGTGATTGAGGCGCTACAGGAAGAAGACGCGATCGCCCTGGCGCGTGGTGTGCGCGATCGCCCTAGTCTGATTTTGATTAACCAGTTCGATATGCCGATAGACGAGGTTATTAACCTGGGACGGCGTATATGTCAGGGGGCGGAACTGCTCAACACTACGCCAATTGTCGTCATGGCTGAGCGCTACGGTTCAGATATGGAAGGTAAGGACGTTAAGATAAGCGAAAGCGAGTACGTGACCTACCTGGAAGATGGGGAACAGTTGATGAATCTTCTGTACCGTCTTTGCGCGGTATAGACGCAGCCTAATCAGCCTCCGTGAAGACCAGAAAGTGGGGAAATGGGCAACATAATCGAACAACTATGCCCAGTGGTACAATCTGCGGATGACTCAGAATTTTACCGACAACGACCTCACGGTTGATGAGAAAGCACTCAACACTGAGCAAGAAGTAACTGAGCAAGAAGCGGAGGTCTTTGTCTTTCCGGCATCTTTTGCCCAACAGCGGCTGTGGTTCCTCGACCAGCTATTCCCTGGCAATACCTTTTACAATGTAGCGACTGCACTTCGCCTAAAAGGTTCGCTCAACGCTTGGGCGCTGGAGGAGACGTTCAACGAAATCGTGCGTCGCCATGAAGCTTTGCGTACCACTTTTAGGATGCTCGATGGGCAACCTGTTCAAGTCATTGCTCCCAGCTTAACCATACCTTTGCCCCTTATAGATTTGCGGCATCTATCTGCAACCGAACGGGAAGCGGAAACTCGACGACTAGCCACTGAGGAGCGATCGCGTCCTTTTGATTTATCTCAAGACTCGTTACTGCGAGTGATGCTGCTACAGCTAGATTCCTCAGAACACGTACTTTTGCTGAATCTGCACCACATTATCTCCGATGGCTGGTCGATTGGGGTGCTAATTCGGGAACTCGGAACGCTGTATACCGCTTTTGGCAATAACGAGCGATCGCCTTTGCCAGAACTACCGATCCAATATGCAGACTTTGCAGACTGGCAGCGCGAATGGCTACAGGGTGAAGTTTTAGAGACTCAGTTAGCCTACTGGAAGCAGCAACTGAACAATCTTCCCTCACTTAACTTGCCCACTGACAAACCTCGCCCAGCGGCTCCAACCTATCAAGGCGCAACGCAATTTCTAGAGTTACCGAAAAGCCTGAGTGAGGAACTAGAGGCACTTTCGCAGCGCCAAGGCGTTACTCTCTTCATGACCCTTTTGGCGGCATTTCAAACCTTACTTTACCGCTATACACAGCAAGAAGATATTGTTGTCGGCTCACCCATTGCTAACCGCAACCGCCGCGAAATTGAGGGTTTAATTGGCTTTTTTGTCAATAGTTTGGTGCTGCGTACTAATTTATCCGGCAATCCAACATTTCTGGAATTGCTGAGCAGAGTCCGGGAGGTGGCGCTAGGCGCTTATGCCCATCAAGACTTACCCTTTGAGAAGCTAGTAGAAGAACTGCATCCAGAGCGTAACCTGAGCCAGCATCCATTATTTCAGGTTGCATTTAGCCTGCAAAATACACCTATCGAGGCGCTAGAGTTACCTGGGTTAACACTCTCGCATCTAGATTTTGACAACCCCAGCGCTAAGTTTGACCTAGAGTTTCACCTGTGGGAATCGCCGGAAGCTATCAAAGGACAGGTAATTTACAGCACCGATTTATTTGATGATGCTACCATTACCCGGATGTTGGGGCATTTTCAAACGCTGCTGGAAGGTATCGTCGCAAATCCAGAGCAAAGCCTTTGCGAGTTGCCTTTATTAACAGCAGCCGAACGGCAACAGTTATTAATTGATTGGAATAATACCAGAAGAGATTACCCGCAAAACCAGTGTTTTCATCAGTTATTTGAGGCAAAAGTAGAGCAGACTCCGGATGCGATTGCGCTCATCTTTGAAAATCAGCAATTAACCTACCGCGAACTCAACATCAGAGCCAATCAACTTGCACACCACCTACAACACTTGGGGGTAGTTCCAGACGTTCTAGTTGGCATCTGTATAGAGCGTTCCCTAGAGATGATTGTAGGACTGTTAGGCATCCTCAAAGCGAGAGGAGCATACCTGCCTTTAGATCCGACCTATCCTCAAGAACGTCTTAGCTTCATGCTCGAAGACGCTCAAATATCCATCTTATTAACGCAATCCAAATTAGCCTCCCTGTTAAAGACCTGTTGGGGGGATCGCCAAGATGGTTTATCTATAGTTTGTTTGGATACGGACTGGGATGCGATCGCTCACTATCCCCAACACAACCCAAGCAGCAACGTAACATCTGAAAATCTAGCTTATGTCATCTACACCTCTGGTTCAACTGGAAAACCAAAAGGCGTTTTAGTGCAGCACAGAGGGCTATCTAACTTAGCAGAAGCTCAGCTCGAAGTTTTCAAGGTACAGCCAAGCGATCGCATCCTGCAATTTGCATCCTTGAGTTTTGATGCCTCAATCTTCGAGATTGTCATGGCATTGCGATCGGGAGCAACCCTCTATTTAGCCAAAAAGGAATCTCTTCTACCTGGACAACCTTTAATCAAGTTATTGCGCGAGAATGCGATTACTCACGCCACGCTCCCGCCTACTGTACTCGCACTATTACCAGAAAAACTTCCTGCGCTGCAAACTATCATCTGTGCCGGCGAATCTTGTTCTAAAGATATTGTAAACAAATTGGCTTCTGATCGCAGATTTTTTAACGCTTATGGACCAACTGAATCAACTGTTTGGGCTACGATTTCAGAAATTAATGACAATAGCAAAAATCCGCCCATCGGTCGCCCAATTGCTAACACTCAAATTTATATATTAGATAAATATTTACAGCCTGTACCCATCGGAATTACTGGCGAATTGTACATTCAGGGTGATGGACTGGCGCAGGGATATCTCAATCGCCCTGATTTAACTACCGAACGATTTATTCTTAATCCTTTCAAAAAGGCAAAAATAGAAAATGAAGAAGAAACCCGAAAAAATTCTTTTTTCTCCCCCCTTTTAAAGGGGGGTAGCGAGGATCGTCTTTATAAAACCGGCGATTTAGCTCGTTATCGACCAGACGGCAACATTGAATTTTTAGGTCGCCTTGATGACCAAGTAAAAATTCGCGGTTTCCGCATCGAATTAGGAGAGATTGAGGCACTGCTGACTCAGCATCCGACAGTCAGAGAAACGGTGGTAATTGCTACAGAGATATCTGGTGATAAGCGTTTAATCGCTTATATTGTGCCAGCCCAAAATTTTACCCCTACAATCATTGAACTCCGTGATTTCCTAAGGAAGAAGTTGCCAGAATACATGGTTCCTTCAGCTTTTGTCATGATAGAAGCTCTGCCTTTAACACCTAATGGCAAAGTCGATCGTCGGAACTTACCCGAACCCGATAATTCAACTAGCCAAACCCTAGATAAGGCTTACATTGAACCTCGTAATCCTACTGAGTCAGTCCTCGCCAAAATCTGGGTTAAAGTTCTTAACATCGAGCGTGTAAGTATTTACGATAACTTCTTCGATTTAGGGGGAAATTCGCTGCTGAGTATCACCCTCATGGAGCAGATACGCAAGCAATTTGAGCGCGAATTACCGCTGTCTACCCTGTTCTTAAATCCAACCATTGAAGGTCTAGCAAGGGCGCTATCTCCCGAAATTGATTCTCCGTATTGGTCGCCCTTAGTTGCAATTCAGCCTAAAGGTCAAAATCCACCTTTCTTTTGCGTTCATCCCATTTTAGGAGTAATCTTTCCTTATTATGAAGTCGCATATCATTTGGGGACAGAACAACCATTTTATGGGCTACAACCTCTGGGTATGGACGGAGAACAATCCCCATTAACTCGTATTGAGGATATAGCGGCTTATTATATTGATGCCTTACGTGCAGTGCAGCCGAATGGCCCTTATTTTTTAGGAGGTTGGTCTTTTGGAGGCTTGGTTGCTTTTGAAATGGCTCAACAATTGCAAAAAACTGGGCATAAAGTAGCTCTACTGGCTGTGATAGATACTTCCGCACCAATTTCTAAAAACAAACCTTCCTTCGGGGACGGTTTAAAGTTTCTGATGAACACAGTAGCGCGACATATATGGCCTTATTTTATGGATTATTTTTATCTTATAGCCGCTACCGACAAGCCCCAAAGCAAGCTAATCTCTAAAGAATCTAAAAAACGAATATTAAAAGAATTAAGAAGTAAATCGATACTTAGGGTTTTTCAAGCGAATAGTCAAGCAGCGCTTAGCTATGTGCCGCAAGTCTATCCTAGCAAAATTACTCTTTTGAAAAATAGCGAACAAAATATCGCTGCGAATCAAGATCCAAGTATGGGTTGGGGCGAGCTAGCTGGAGGAGGAGTGGAAATTTATAACATTCCTGGCAATCACCTAACCATGCTCAAGAAACCCCATGTCCAGGTTCTCACCGAACAGTTAAGAACCTGTATTGAGAATGCACAGGTCGGAAGATAAGAGCGATCGCTGTACTCTGTGATGTAGCGATCGCTCTTACCGTGGCTTACTATTCGTACAATGCCCATAAGTAGTAGACCTCCTGCATGAATGAGAAAATAGTGTGCCAGTTGGCGATCGTCGAATTGCAAAATTAAGGAGAGACAAGGAGCAACTTAAGGAGGGGGCGATGCCATACACACAGTTA
>NZ_JAMPKC010000009.1:0-206266 GCF_039961975.1 Trichocoleus sp. DQ-A3
TTTTCAGGACGGTATCGCAACCGCAGAAAGCGCTTTGGCTTGCGTTTAAACCTAATTGCTGGCTTGCTCAACTACGAACTGGCACACCCTTCATGATTCATGCAGGAGGTCTAATCTTTTAAGAAAAAAACAAATGGGGAAAAGGTAAAATTTTATTTACCCTTTCCCTAAAGGATTTCTTACCGGCACGAACTTATTTAAGCAGTTGTAAAGTAGAAATTAACCCATCCGGGTATTTCTCAAGCGCCTTTTGTTTGGCAACCTTGTGATCTACATCCAGAAAATACTCACCGCTATCTGCCTCAATCGCGATAAACCAGTCAGGATAATCCTTCATCAATTGGGGACTAACTTGTTCAAAAATTGCGCGACAACGCTTAATAAAAGTGGGAATACCGGCGGGTGCTTTTCCAGTCATTGGTTGCCCGGTTCCGAAGAAAACGCGGGATTCCTTCTTAACCAAAGACTCAATTACATCGGCATCGGTTGGCAATGCTGCTGTAAGAACTTCGCTGCCTGATTGGGTGACTAGAACATCATCTTCTATGCGAATCCCGCGCACATCTTCAAAGTGAGAGAGGCGATCCCAATTCACCACATCCTGATATTTTGCTCGGAAATTGGGGTCATTTAAAATTGCCGGAACTTGATAGAATCCTGGTTCAATGGTGACTAACATTCCAGCGCGTAAGGGGCGATCGAGCCGCAGGTAAGCTAAACCAAAGCGATCGCTCCGAGTTCTCCCCTCTTCATACCCCGCCAAATCCCCCAAATCTTCCATATCGTGGACATCCAAACCCACTAAATGACCGATTCCGTGAGGGAAAAACAAGGCATGAGCATCCATTTCTACCAAATCTTCCGCACTGCCCCGCAGAATGCCTAAATCCACCAACCCTTGGGCGATCGCAGTCGCTGCCAATAGATGAATCTCCCGATACTCCACATCCGGGCGGATTTTGGCAATACAAGCATCGTGAGCCGCCAAAACCAAATTATAGATGTCTCTTTGGGTAGAAGAAAACTTCCCCGATACAGGCCAAGTGCGCGTGACATCTGCTGCCCAGCCCATCGATGTTTCAGCGCCCACATCCGCCAGCAGTAAGTCTCCCGATTGCAGGGGGTGCCAATACTGCTGATTGTGGAGAACCTCCCCGTGAACCGTGACGATACTGGGGTAAGCGCAGCTCATATTCTGTGAGATGATGACACTCTCCATTGCCGCACGCACACCTGCCTCCAACTTGGCACTGGATGTGGCAGCCATTCCCGCTAAGTGAGCTTCCACGGTGACAGATGCAGCTTGTCGTAATTCTACCAAAGCACCTGCATCGTGGCTGAGTCGCAAAAATATAATGGCTCGTGCTAACTCCCCATCAATTCCCTGAGATGCATTTGCAGATGCGATCGCTCGTTGCATTATCTGAGCTTGTTGCTGTCCAGTCGCGGCATCCTGCACGGAGATAGTCGCAGCATCGGCTGAGCGTAACGCCAATTCTGCCATCGAAAATGCCGCATCCGCGCCAATCGCCTGGGCAATTTCCTCACGTTTCGGCATTTCTCCATGCCAGAGGGCACTGGCAGGAGACTCATCATCCATAAACAATTCTAATTTCCCAGCTTCGAGTCGGATCGCCGTATTTTCCAGAGGTACCCCCGCAAAATAGAGGAAATGACTGCTGGCGCGAAATGGGAAAGTATTGGCTGGATAATTTCGGGAACTACTACGCCCAGACCAGAGAATAACTGGAAAATCAATTAACTCGGCAAGTCGTTGCCGCCGGTGAAGCAGAGTAGCGGCAAACGTGCGATTTCTCTGAAGTTGCATCATAGCGAGTAGCGGCAGTTTATGGCTTTTCCCTTTTGTATTTAAGTTTAACCTGAGCTAAAAAGCCATTACCCATTGGCTATAGACCGCCTCAAGATAATTGAGGGCGTATCCCGTAATGCCGATAGCGCCAATAATCATGCAGGATTTTGCCGTGATCGAAGCATAAATCCGTGGGAATTCGCCAAGATTCAAAAATACCAACCGCCTTGGCATCATCAGCAGCTTGAGGTTCGCCCGTTGCCGTTGCGATAAACACAACGCTCATCGTGTGACTTCGCGGATCGCGGCTGGGATCGGAATATACCTGGAATTGTTCAATTAACTCCACCTGTAAGCTAATTTCTTCCTGCGCTTCACGCCGCGCCGCCGCTTCTGCTTTCTCCCCGTAATCAATAAACCCACCCGGAATTGCCCAACCATAAGGTGGATTTTGGCGTTCAATTAATACAATCGGTCGATGCGGTCGATCGATCAGTTCAATAATGATATCGACAGTCGGAGCAGGGTTTCGGTAAGTCATTCTGAATATATTGCCCCCCAATGAGCGGGATCGAGGGAAAAAAGGCTGAATTTATTCTGCCGCGATCGCTGTCATTTATGACGGTTGAATTACCGAATGCAACCCGCCCTAGGAGTGAGTGTCAAACTTCTGCGTACCGTGATAATGTCAAATCGTTTGCATCCTCTCCATCAGGTTATTTATGCCGTTTCCTAGATCTAGTGGCATTTTGCTACACCCCACTTGTTTTCCTAGCCGGTTTGGCATCGGCGATCTCGGTTTAGAAGCTTATCGCTTTATTGATTTTTTGGTGGAGAGTTCCCAGCAATTTTGGCAGGTTTTGCCATTAGGACCAACCGGCTATGGCAATTCTCCCTATATGTGCTATTCAGCATTGGCGGGAAATCCCTTACTGATTAGTCCTGAGAAGCTGCGCGACGAGGGGTTACTTACCGAGGATGATTTTTCTGGATTGCCAGAATTTTCCCTAGACAGGGTGGATTTTGAGCGGGCGATCCAGACCAAAATGCCTTTGCTCGCTAAAGCCTGCGAAAACTTTAAAAACCAGGCATCAACCTTACAGCAAAAGGAATTTGCAAGTTTTTGCAAGGCGGCTCATTGGCTTGATGACTATGCCTTATTTATGGCGATCCGGGAAGCTCAGGGACACGCTAGTTGGTATAACTGGGAACCGGAAATTGCTAAACGCCAACCGGAAGCCTTAGAACAGTGGCGGCAGCGGCTGAATGATGAGATTTATTACCACAAATACTTGCAGTTTGAGTTTTTCCGGCAATGGACTCAACTGAAAAGCTATGCCAACTTGGGCAGTATTGAGATTATTGGCGATATTCCAATTTATGTGGCTCACGATAGTGCCGATGTCTGGTCGCATCCAGATATCTTTTGCTTGGACGAACAGACGGGGGAACCGGCGCTGATGGCTGGAGTTCCACCGGACTACTTCAGCGCCACAGGCCAGTTGTGGGGCAATCCAGTCTATAACTGGGAAAAGTTGCAGCAGCAAAACTTTAAGTGGTGGATACAGCGCTTTGAATCTTTGTTAGATTACATTGACATTATTCGGATTGACCACTTCCGAGGGTTCCAAGCCTACTGGGCAGTTAAGCAGGGCGAAACGACTGCTATGAATGGGGAGTGGATTGAGGCTCCTGGAGAAGCTTTCTTTAAGCTACTGAACGATAAATTAGGCAAGCTTCCTATCCTGGCAGAGGATTTGGGCGTGATTACCCCAGAGGTAGAGGCGCTGCGAGATAAGTTTGAATTTCCGGGGATGAAGATTTTACAGTTTGCCTTTGGTTCGGATTCTGGCAACGGCTTTTTGCCTTTTAACTATCCGCGCAACTGTGTGGTTTACACCGGCACCCATGATAATGACACCACGGTAGGCTGGTTCTATCAACTTTCAGACTATGAAAGGGAGAATCTCCTGCGTTATGTGGGTTGCATCAGTTCCGACGGCATCCACTGGGATGCGATCCGGCTGGCGATGGCTTCGGTGGCAAATCAGGCAATTATTCCTTTTCAGGATCTTTTGGGATTGGGGGGCGATGCCCGAATGAATTTTCCCGGTAAAGCAGAGGGAAATTGGGAGTGGCGGTATCGACCTGAAGCCGTGAACCAAGAGATCGGCTATCGTCTCAAAACTCTAACTGAAACTTTCGGTCGCGCCCCAATTAAGAATCAGGACTGAGGGGTGAGGGCTGAGGACTGAGGACTGAGGACTGAGGACTGAGGGATCGGGGTCGAGAGGTGAGGACTGAGGGGTGAGGGCTTGGGCGATCGCTTGCGTCACTGGTGTATATCGCGTGTCTTTGAAGAAAAACGCGATCGCGTCTCGACCCTCACAGTTCTCAGCACTCATTAAGACCCAGGAGGATTAGCGGCAAAGGTTACTTCTCGAACTTTACCGGGGGCACCCAGTTTCTTTGCCTTTTCATCATTAAAAGCGACTAGGATACCACCCGCATTACCAGCTTTTACAATCAGTGTCTCCTCTGCAACCCAGATGCGCTGAGTGCCTTGGGGGAGCGTTCCCTCAAACTGCGTCTTGCCATCCACCACTACCCGAATCCATGATGGGGTTTTGACGGTTACGCCAACCCGTACCGGCTTACCCGTTTGACTGGTATTGCTGCTGAATACTGCTGGGGTAAACGGCCCTAGTTTTTCTTGCAAGTCTGTATTGGCTGCATTAGCTTTGGCGAGAGACTCTCTAGGCGATCGCTCTTGAGTCCCGCCCTTTCCTACTTCTAAAGCCGGACGATTCACCACGTAAGACAGACCGTTCACTGCACCAATCACCAGAAACACATAGATCAAGTAAAGGTGAATCGGTCGCAGCTGAGCTGATGGCAAATAATACCGCCAAGTCGGCTTAATGAGCTGGAAAATCGGCCCACTGGGAAAAGTGTCAGAATACTCTACCCCATCTAATCCCAGTGCATCAGCATACCGCTTGATAAAGCCTTGAATATAGACGGGTTCAGGCAAGATTTCGCGCCTACCTTCCTCAATTGCCTTGAGCAGACGAACTTGAATCCTGGTTTTGTCGCCAACTTCCTCTAGGGACAGAGATTGTTCCTCACGCACCTGGCGGAGGCGAGACCCCAGTTCTTTTAGCTTCTCAATTTGTTGCTGTTGAAGATGAAGTGGATTCTCCTTCATACACGGCGCTCCTTGATGTCTGCTGGCACTTCTATTGATGTTAGATTGACTTGGTTTTGTAGAAAACTGATTTCAAAATCTTCAAGAAAACGATAAGTACCAGGGAACATAGGCTCCCCTGTTCGTTTTAAACAAATGGGACCAATCGCGGCACGGTGTAGATGAATGACGGGATAGCCCAGTTGCTCGGCAATGCGTCGAATTTGTCGGTTTCTCCCTTCTGTAAGAATCACTTCCAAGCAGGTTTGAGAACCCCGCACATCCAAAACGCGAACTTGAGCAGGCAATGTCTTTTTCCCTGACAGTAGAATACCCTGACGCCAGGATTTTAGTACCTCTTCTGGGGGATGACCCTGAATCCAAACTTGGTAAGTTTTAGGAAGATGATATCGAGGATGGGTCAAGCGTAGCGTCATTTCACCGTCATTTGTGACCAATAACGCGCCGGTGGATTCGGCATCTAGGCGTCCAACTGGATGCAATCCCTGACCTTCTCGGAGTGCAGGAGGCAGTAAATCAAGAATCGTGCGGCGCTTTTGAGGATCGCGGCACGTAGAAACTACCCCAGCAGGTTTGTAAAGCAAGATATAGAGCATTTGAGGACGATGAGCTGGGAGTACAAGTTTGCCATCAACTTCAATCCGGTCTTGTTCTGGATTTGCTGTTTGCCCCAGATGCACAACAGTACCATTGACCCGCACGCGCCCTGCTTCAATCATTTTTTCAGCTTGGCGGCGGGAGGCAATACCCCATTGGGAAAGAATTTTTTGTAGCCTTTCGGCCATAGGCGAAATCGAGCGACGAATGAATAAAGGGTTAGGGCTTAGCTTGTTGAGGCAGTGCCTCGGCTAGACTATTAGGGATTTTTGATCTTAGATTTAGGATTTTGAAGGAATCGCCAGTCTAAAACCCAAAATTGACCTCTAATTAGACTATGTACAAATATTACAGGAAGAAAGCCATTGACATCTAAGCAAGGGAGCAGGATTATCAGCACAACATTATCACCAGCGTTGCGGCTGTGGTTGCGATCGCAAGTTTCGCAAGTTGAAAACCTCCAGCTTAAAATTTCCGGAGGCGATCGCCAAATCCTTACAGGTTATATCCCTCAAGTTTTTATTGCCGCCAACCATGCAGTGTATCAAGGACTGCATCTGTCACGCATTCAGTTAACCGGAGAAAACATTCGCATCAACCTGGGTCAAGTTCTTAGAGGTAAACCTTTACGCCTTCTCGAACCCATCCCCGTTTCCGGTGAGCTAATACTAGAGGAGACAGACCTTAAGGCATCTCTCCAGGCACCCTTATTCGCCACTGCTTTAACTGATTTACTGGGGACACTACTCCAAGCAGTTCCAACGCACCCAGATGACATCTTAAAAGACCAGCAAATCAGTTGGCAACAGATTACCATCGATCCGGAAAGTTTGAAACTCAGCGGCACTTTAACAGACCCATCGGGTAAAGCCACACCTCTAGTGCTGCGGACAGGTCTAAAGTTAGCTAGCCCTCACGAACTGCTTCTAGAGTCCCCCTGTATCGAGACGCACAAGGAACTGCTCCGAGGTAATTTGGATGAATTCAAGATAGATTTAGGCCCAGAAGTAGATATTCAGGAATTAACTGTGATTCTGGGTCAGTTAGTTTGTCGCGGACGGATTAATGTCATTCCAGCCGAATAAAAATAGGACTTAGGAGTTAGGACTGAGGGCTGAGGACTGAGGAGTTAGGACGGAGGGTTGGCTAGGACTGAGGTACACAAAAGAGGCAGATAAAAGAGATTTTCACCATTAAGCTTTGCTTACTAATTGCCCCAATCGTGTAGAAAGACTTTTCTAGCGGGGTAATAAAGGTAACAAGAGCGTGACGAAATAATACACCAGGGGAGCGGTAAACACGTAACTATCAGCCCGATCTAAAATGCCGCCGTGACCCGGAATCAGTTGCCCTGAGTCCTTTACCCCAGCATCTCGCTTCATCATCGACTCCGTTAAGTCTCCCAGCAAGCTCGCAATCCCAACCAGCAGCCCTAAAGCCAAGCCACTGAACTGCCAACTGGGCCAATTCAGATACCAAGCTCCAGCAATTGCCACTACCACACTGCCGAGAACCCCAAATACAGCTCCTTCGACAGTCTTTTTGGGGCTAATCTCAGAAAGGCGCGTGCGACCAAAGAATTTACCAAAGATGTAAGCACCGATATCAGCAGCCCAAATACAGAGGAAGGCCAAAAGCGTTGCCGTCAAACCTTGGGGCAAAGTGCTAAGTTCGTGCCAGGAAGCGGGCAAATAGCCATTCAATGGCTCTGCAATCGCGATCGCAGGAGCGAGTCCGACGCGCAGGCGCACCCAGTAGCTGGGCAGATAGCCGCCGTAGAACAACCCCAATATAGAGGCGGAAATATCGGCAATTGTGGCAAGCTTGGGCTGAAACAGAAGATAGAAACAAATCAACGTTCCTGCCAGGGGAAACATGGCATCTGTCAAGGCTGGTGCCAGAGACGCTGTGATTAACAGAACTTGGCTCACTACCAGAGTAGTTTTGCCCGCGGGTGCCATGCCCTTGGCTCGCGCCATCTGAAAATACTCTAACTGACCGAGATAGACGATGATGCACAGACCAACTGTAAAGAACCATCCTCCAAAAAAGAGCATAAGGAGGGCGACAGCGATCGCGACGATTCCACTAAAAATACGAGACCAAGGCATAAGATGCGCTCTTGAGACCGCAACAACGAAGTTAATCTAGTCTTAATAAGATTAAGAATTACTTTTGCACACTTTAACCGATCTAAAACAGATTTAGGCAATTGCTGCCGTTAATTTAGAATAAAGCCAACGCTTTTTTTCAGCATCCTGCTCATTTCTCCTGACACCGTTCGTCAATCCCGACAAAAAATAAATTTCTTGATGGTACGCATCTTAACGGGAATTTTTGTGTTCTCAATCGTCAAGAATGCTGCTCTAGCCTTTAGGATTAAGATTTTCAATCCAGTTTCTCGCCACTCAAGATAAAAATTGGATTGACTGCGGCAAAGATCTGATGGGTGCCTCGCGTTTCCAAACGATTGACGGCAGATTGAACCACCTCGATATTTCGAGCTTGTAATTCGGCGAAGCCTTCGGAAACGGCATAGAGACTTTCTAGATTAGCCGCCGTTGCAACCACCCTACCTTGCGGTTCTAAGTATTGCCAAACGACCTTGAGAATATCCTTGATGGGTTGTCCGCCTTCGATGCAAACCCGATGGGGGGGAACGGGTAAGTCTTTTAGGCACTCTGGGGCGCTTCCTTCAACGACTTCGACATTACGAACCCCAAAGCGATCGCAGTTACGACGAATCAAACTTGCCACTTCCTCATCGCGTTCTACGGCAATAATTCGACCTTTCGGACATAATAAGCCGGTTTCTACGGGGATCGTGCCGGTTCCCGCGCCAATATCCCACAACACAGAATCGGGTTTGAGTCTCAGTAAGGAAATCAACAGCAACCGCACCTCGCGCTTGCTGAGGGGAATACCGGGCAACCGCTCGAAGAGGTCATCTGGGATACCAGGAGTTACGTAGGGCCACATAGAAAGTTTTAAGTTTTGAGTAGTAGAGACGCGATCGCTCGCGTCTGAAGTTTTGAGTACTAGAGACGCGATCGCTCGCGTCTAAGTTTTGAGTTTAAGCCTGTCTCCAATTAGCGAACAACCTTTAACGTTTTGAGGGTCGGATCGCTACAACCCGTAATACTTCCACCCAAGGCGAGAATCTGTTGCAGGTAATCCAAGGCGGAGGGAGCGATCGCTTCCCCTGGCATCAACACGGGAATTCCGGGTGGATAGGGACAAATAAGTTCGGCACTGATGCGTTCTACAGTCTTTTCCAGCGGCAACGTTTGGGTTTGGGAAAAAAATGCTTGACGGGGAGAGATGGAAGGATGAAGCACGAAGGATGAAGGATGAATCTGGAGAAATTCAGCTTTCCACCGGGTGAAGACATCCAGGTATGGGGCTATTGATGTGGTGGGCGATCGCTCTTGCACTAAAATTCGGAGTGCCGATACCATCTGCACAATATCAGATGAAGTGTTTCCCAAACTGATGATAAAAGTCAAACTGTGCAGCGATGGTAACTCAGCCGTAACGCCTAGCTGTTGATGGAGAATTTCATCCGCTTCAAACCCCGTCCAACCTAAGTCAGAAACCTTAACACTCAGCCGCGTTTTGTCAAGGGCAACAAAACCCGGTGTTTTGGCAGTTTTTAACACAGATAAACCGGGAATTTGACTAATTTGGGTAATCGCTTCCTCAGCTAACTGTAAGGTTTTCGCCATTAGCGCTTCCCCGTGCAATGCCATTTGCTGACGCGCTGCATCCAGCGAAGCCAGCAACAAATAGCTGGGGCTGGTAGATTGTACCAGTTGTAAAGCTTTGCTCAAGCGATCGCAATTAACTCGATTGCCTTGGACGTGCAGCATTGATGCCTGGGTGAGTGCCCCCAGTACCTTGTGGGTGGATTGTACCGTTAAGTCGGCTCCAGCGGCGAGGGCAGAAGTGGGCAAATCTGGATGAAAGGCAAAATGGGCACCGTGGGCTTCGTCTACGAGCAAAGGGATACCGTGTTGATGAGCAATTTGCGCGATCGCTCTGATATCCCCGCAAACGCCATAGTAAGTCGGGTAAACCATCATCACCGCCTTGGTGTCCGGATGCTGTTGCAGGGCATCTGCTACCGCCGATGGGGTGATACTGTGGGCAATATTTAGCTCTAGGTCGTATTCTGGATTCACAAAAATCGGAATCGCACCCGAAAGGATTAAGCCGTGGATTGCCGAGGAATGGATATTCCGAGGCAGAATAATTTTGTCTCCCTCGCTACAAGTGGCTAAAATTGCCGCCATTAATCCACAAGTCGAACCATTGACCAAAAACCAAGTGCGTTCTGCCCCAAACGCTGCCGCTGCCAGTTCCTGGGCTTCTTGGATCACGCCTTGTGGGGCAAACAAGTTATCTAACTCCGGTAATTCTGGTAAATCTGCTGGAAACACAGCGCTTCCGAGCAAATCGGCTAACCGTTGGGAAATTCCTTGCCCCCGCTTGTGTCCGGGCGTGTAAAAGGGTGCATGATGCTTCTTGGCGCACGCTTGAAGGGCGTCCACTAATGGGGTAGTTGTTTGAGACCCTGGGATAAAATCCATGCTGGAAATTTTTCTAAAATCGGTGATATCCGGAAGGTAAGCGGGGGAGAAAATCCGAGCGCTTTTTGCCTTTGCCGGTTTAGGATAGATCGTTTCTGCCCAACAATTTCGTAGGGGCAGTTCAACTTGCATCGAAAAGCGATCGCAGACGAGTTAATGCGTTCTCAATACCTGCTACAGTAATGAGTTTGGATGCGGTTGGATGAATCTTCAAGTGTAAGTGTCACGGAATGTCGTTATTCCGGGGGATGTCATTGTTATGCGTTCTTACCTATTTTGATAGGGTTAAATTGTTCAATGCGATCGCCATGATTAATCCCAGTCCTAATCCTATCCCCCAACCAACCATCCCCAGCCCGATCCCCGGCTCGGAGCCGAATCCGATTCCTGGATCGCCGCCAGAAGTACCAGAACCCGTACCGGGACCTGTACCAGAACCCATTCCCTCACCTGTGCCAGAGCCAGTGCCAGCCCCCGTTCCCCAGCCGATTCCCTCACCTGTGCCAGAGCCAGTGCCAGCGCCCATTCCCCAGCCGGTTCCAGGTCCGATTCCTCAACCGATTCCTGAACCTATCTAATTGATTCTACCCAGTTTTACCTCTTGAACTAAGATGCTTAGAGCCGGAATTGTCGGACTTCCCAACGTCGGAAAATCTACCTTATTTAACGCCTTGGTTGCCAATGCCAAGGCTGAAGCTGCCAATTTCCCTTTTTGCACCATCGAACCCAATGTTGGTGTCGTGTCGGTGCCAGATGAACGGTTAAACGCCCTGGCTAATATTTCCAGTTCGGCGCAAATTATCCCGACACGGGTTGAGTTTGTGGATATTGCTGGTTTAGTGAAAGGTGCTAGTCAGGGGGAAGGACTGGGTAATCAATTTTTGTCCCACATTCGAGAAGTTGATGCCATTGTTCATGTAGTGCGATGTTTCGAGAATGATGACATTATCCACGTTGCCGGATCTGTTGATCCAGCGCGAGATATTGACATTATTAATTTGGAGCTGGCTTTAGCAGATTTATCTCAAGTAGAGCGACGTATTGAGCGCACTCGCAAAGCTGCCCGTACCAGCAAAGAAGGACAGATTGAACTCGCTGCGCTAGAAAAATTGAGCGCTTTATTAAATGAGGGCAAACCAGCGCGGCGGGCTAATTTAAATGAAGAAGAAGCTGAAGCGCTCAAGGGATTAGGATTGCTCACAGGTAAACCAATTATTTATGCTGCCAACGTCTCTGAGGATGATTTGGCAACCGGCAATAAATATGTAGAACAAGTGCGGGAAATTGCGATCCAAGAAAATGCCCAAGTCGTCATTGTTTCTGCCCAAGTGGAAGCAGAACTAGTCGAATTGCCAGAAGAAGATAAAGCTGAATTTCTGGGTTCACTTGGAGTGGAAGAAGGCGGATTAAAATCTCTGATTCGCGCCACTTACGAACTTTTAGGCTTGCGTACCTACTTTACAACTGGTCCAAAAGAAACTCGCGCTTGGACAATTCACGCCGGAATGACAGCACCCCAAGCAGCAGGAGTTATTCACTCTGATTTTGAACGTGGTTTTATTCGGGCGGAGACAGTCGCCTACCAAGATTTAGTAACAACTGGCTCCATGAATGCTGCCAAGGAAAAAGGCTTAGTCCGCAGTGAAGGGAAGGAATATATTGTCAAGGAAGGCGATGTAATGCTGTTCCGGTTTAATGTGTAGGTTAGCATTATCAACTCCATTATCGATAAGTGGCTGGACGCATTTTAGCCCCCTCTCTGATTTTGTGTAGGAATGTCGTTTTATCTCGTTTCTAAAAACCCGGTTTCTTATAGAAATCGGGTTTTTCAGTATTTGTACTGAAATCGCAAAAGCAGCTAGTGCGATAGACTTTGATGAAGTTTGCTGCCAGCTTAGTGATGCAAGGATGGTGAGAAATGTTGGGATGGATCTTTGGAGGTTTTATTAAAAAATTAGAACGTGCTTCTAAAGACGTTTCGCAGGATTTTGTGAAATCGGCAGGGAAACAAATTGGTGAATTATTTGATGAAAAACTATATCCCTTAGCTGACAAGCTTGATTATATAGCTCAAAACCGAATCAACCAAGCAAAAAATGAAATGGAGGAATTAGAAACTAAGACGGTAGGTGATATTGAGTCTTTAATTAACCAGGCTGATGAGCAAGTAAAGAAGGCTTTAGAAAACATTAATCAAGTGCGGGAAGTAGCGCTTAGAGATGTAAGAGAAACTATCGGAATAACTGACACCTATTTAGAAAATAGAATTAATCAAATTTCTTTAGTGGTAATGGAAGCCTTGCAGTTAGGTAGTCAATTCACTCCCGAAGAAATTAATAACAAGTTAATCGCACCAATGTTGGTAGAGGTTAATTTGCTAGAAGAAAAACTATTTAAAGATGCTAATCAGCTTGTAGATAAAATAGACGAAGCGATAGATGGAAAGCTTGAACAGATTCGGAATGAGTTAAAGAAACATTTAGCTCATGCATTGCCGAATCCTTTTGATAAATGTAGACAGAGGCTCAAAATCGGATTGAAGCCTGGTGCTAGGCTGTCGGACATTGAGCTTTATGAACTAAGCGAATGCTATGAATTGAGCAAGTTGAATGAGAAAAGTTCTATTGACGAGGTACTGAAGATTTATGGACAACTTCAACACAATGCAGCGATGATGGCTGCTTTAGTCAAAAAAGCTCCAGAGTTGAAAAGGATAGCTATTCAAGATTGGCTTAAATATGGCGTACTTTGTGAGTTTTGGCGTGGAACAATCAAGACTTATGATTCTACCGAACCTCTTTTGCTAAAGCCTGAGAAGTCGCAGCGATTCTTGACAGATAAAGAGGATACATAAAGTAAGAAAGAGGTTTTTTATGAATAAAGCTGGTGCTGGTGACTGGAAAACGCCGCTTGGTTACTACGAAAGAGCGATCGCAGAACTAGAACGAACACGCGAACAGTTTCATGCAGAAATACAGATATTAAAAGAGCTTCAGGCGTCTCAGGAAAATCTGAAAAAAGAACTTCAGGCTGCTCAAACAGAAATAAAAGTTTGTAAGACAGAAATTAAAACTCTGAAAGATGAGCTTCAAGCTATTAAAGCAGAGCCTCTTGTGACAAAAGCAGAACTTCAGGCTACCAATGAACGCTTGGAGAATGCAGTAAAACAAGCCGAAAAAATAGCTGAATATGCTCACAAAGAATCTAAAAATGCTCAAGACACCGTTAAGGCGGCTTTTGTGGAAATTAAATCTCTTAAAGCTGGAATTGAAAATGGTTCAATTGTTGTTCAGAAAGCCTTAATGTTACAAGGTAAAGATGACAACCATTGGATGAGATTTTGCAAACTTGATAGCATAAATCATCATTGTTTCCAGGTATGGAAAGTTGATGATAAGACATGGCATAATGATATTCGAGTCAAGGCTGCAACATTTTTACGAGCCAGAGATGACAAGCATTGGATGGGATGTCATCGAGTTGATAGTCGAAACAATGATGTTTTTGATATCTGGAAAGACCAAAGATGGCACTCCACTAGCCGAGTGCAGGTAGCGACTCGGTTGAGGTAAAGGCTGAGTCAACAGAGCGATCGCAATTAAATCCTCTTCTGAGCGTCCTTAGCATTTTGGCAGTTCAAAATTTAATCTTGCTGATGAGCAAGTTGATAAGCACCGACGAAGGAAAGGGTGTCGCTTGCTCTTGCGAGTTTGCTTTGCCAAGGGTTAACATCGAAGCATTCATCCATAATCACTGAGTTACTAGCTCTATGAAGCGCAGAAAGTTGCTTCAGTATTCGGCGTTAGGTAGTGCATCCTTTTTAGGAAACTTGATTTTACTCAGTCAAAATCAGCCAGGTGTTATTGCTACAAGTATGAGCAATAAGCGACTCTACGAATGGATTTTTTTATATTGGATGCCTTATGATAACGACCTTTCAAAGTTTGGCACTCCTATTATGGATATGCTTGCCAAAAGTGTGAATAGCGATAATATTCTTGTAGCGATACAATCTGATTTTAGCGGAGCTAAAAAAATTTCAAGAAACATCCTTACTAAAGGAAATATTTCTACTCAAAGCTTAAATACAGCAAACAGCGCCAGTGAAGAAGCTTTTTCTGAATACCTTAATTGGGCTAAGTCGCAATTTCAAGCTAAAAAATGGGCAATTGTATTCTTAGGACATGGGGGTCGTTTAGATGAAATTAGCCCAGATGAACACCCTGAACCAGGCTTGAATTTAAAAACTCAGTGGATGAATATCCAAAAATTAAGCGGTCTGATCGCAAATTTTAATCAGCAAGTAGGCAAGCGGGTGGAGTTAGTTTTCTTTCAAAATTGCAATAAAGGAACTATTGAAGCCAACTATACTTTTCGAGATACAGCGAAATATACTCTTTCTTCCCAATTACTGCTAGGTGTTCCCAATTATTATTACGAGCAATTATTTAATTTTTTGGGGCGTCAACCAGAAATTAGTGGAGGACAGCTAGCGGAAAAGATTATGGAGTTTGAATCTAGCGATATGTACCATAGCTATACCGCTATCAATAATCGTGCTATCACCCAACTATCTGCAAAAATTAATCCGCTGATCGATGCAGTTCTGGCAGCTAATATAAAAAATATAAATTTGAGCAACCTGACAACTTATAAGTATATGGGCGAACGGTTTGTCGATGTTGTCTCATTTTTTCAAACTATCACCAATCAGTCAGGCGCAAATCAAAATAGATACAATGAATTCGTTGATTTTTTAAATAATTCAATCATTTATAAAGTAAAACAAAATGGTACATTATTGCGCCCTATTCCAGAATATGAAAATTTTTCGGGGCTTGGTATCTTTTTCCCGAAAAGCAAGCATGAGCTGGAAAAATACCGCGATTTCCAGGCTTTTGAGGACTTGAAACTTCTGAAACTTTTCGACGCAATTATCGTTAGCTGATTAGTTCAGGAAGGTGGACAGTGCCCACCCTTCCTGAACCAATTAATCTTGTTGATGAGCAAATTGATAAGCACCAACGAAGGAGAGCGCGATCGCCATCACCGCTAAAATCGGCACCGAGTACCAGGGAAACTGCGACATTGGCAAGTAAGCTGCGGCGCGTAAGCCAATACTGGTATAAGTCAGAGGCAACAGATAGACGACTACTTTGAGGGCAGCCGGGAGAGTTGCAGGATCGAAGAAAGTTGCGCCCAAAAACGACATGGGGATGATTACAAAATTATTGTAAAGACCAACCGCTTCGAGCGATCGCACGCTTAAACCGACAATCACACCCAACCCAGCAAACACCGCGCAATTCAGCACGACCAGCAGCAGAAACAAAGGGTTCAAAAAACTCCAAACCTTGCCAGTAAAGAGTACCGCCACTAAAATCACCGAACCCGCCGTCATTAATCCCCGCACCACACCAGCTAGCATTTTTCCTAAGTGCAAAGCGAGAGGATGCACTGGTACCAGCAGCATTTCTTCAAAAGTTTTCGAGAACAAGCGATCGCCACAGATGGAAAATGTCGTGCCGGTGAAACTAATCACCATCGACGATAGCGCCACCATCCCCGGCAAAATGAATTCCAGATAGTTATTGTAATTACCGCTAATCCCCACACCAGGCTTGATAGAGCTACCCAACCCCAATCCAAACGCCAGAATGTAAATCAGAGGCGATATTAGCCCAGACGCCGCCACCTGCACAATTCGGACACGTAAATCTAACCAATCCCCCCAAAAAACGGTGAGACTATCGGCAATCAGAGTTTGAAACTGGGAGCTTTTTAAGGTTTTGCCCAGATGTAGCGACGTTTGTGATTTCACAGATGCAAGCCAACAACAGAGAACTGCTTAATTTTTACTTTACATTTAATCCAGTCCCCACCTAGCTTGGGACAGAAGCCAAGCAGAGGCGAGGAGGCAATGAGATTTCGCTCCCCTGCACCTCTCCCCTGTGCCTCTCCCTGCACCTCTGTACCGCCGCACCCCTGCCCCTCCTACACTCGTCAGTCGAAGGCAAAATCAGTCACAATAAATCAACGACTACCTTCCCGTGCAACAGATGGAGGCTGGAGGCGAGCGCTGTGCTGCAAAGATTTCTAATCATTCTTGTAATACTTGTACCTTTGGTCATTGCCTATCTGGTTAATGAAAAACGGAAAGCCAAGATTAAACAAATTAAAAATAATAGTGTTGTTTTGGTGAAAGGTGCAGAACAGAAGTACCCCAGCTTACCTCTGAAAAACTATGGAATTCCGCTGATGGTTAGGCGTCAGAATAGAGTCCAAGTTGTCTTTCCCAGACTGACGCCTGAAGGGGATGTTGAATATATTTATTCCTGGCATCCCCTCAATGATGTGGAGGTGATCGAGCAGAACTCTAAAACGAACGATCCAAAGCTGACTACCATCAAAGAACTAGCTCCCATCATTCACGAACACTGGCAATTAGAGCCAGAAATGTCCGTACTTGAGGAGCAATATCGTAAAATTAATGACTTAGCTGATTTAGTCTCTACCTCTGATGTGTATTCTGTCCAAGTAGCTACCTATGAGAAAGCTTTACTTGAGGTTGAAAAGCTGTTAAGGAAAGCCGAACAGTTACAAAAAATATATGTTCGTTTAATTAGAGAGGCTTTAATTGGAGTTAAGGTAGCTGAGTACAATCCCGATCGGCTTATCGTCTCACATCTGGCTTTTGAGTTGCAGTATCAACGAATGAAAGAAGAATATCAACATCTCAAAGATGTCGCCCATGCCTACTCCCAATTGTTGAATGAAAGTAGAAACTTAGCGAGCGAGGAGTAAGCACTGGGGAGGCAAAGCAGCTACAGTTGCAAGAAATCTTGTAGAGACGCGATGCATCGCTTCTGGTAGCTGGGGAAACTGTAGTTTCAAACTCTTCGATGCCTCTTTGCCCCTTTCCCTTCCTCTTTCCCCTTCTCTTCCCTTCCGCCTAGCGGCACAATCTATAGCCATACTGGGAGAAAGGAGAGCAGTTTGATTACTCCCTGTCCAGTAGGCGTGAAATTACCTAAGCGACGATGAAACGTAAATCTAGATACCCTGCCGATACTCCCTATAGTGCCCCTAAAGCTTCTAAATCATCCCCTTTCAATTACACTTCCATCGCTTTGATCGGCGGCGTCTTCGTTCTGGGAATCGGGGTAGGGATTGGCTTTAGCTCTACGGCGACGTTTAGCCCAGAAAACGTCGCATCGCGTGATTTCATTGACCGCGCTGCGCCGAATCCTGAGCTTTGCGTGCAGTTTGGAGCCAGCGCGATGGTGATGGATACTCGCGTCTATGTAACCCTAAATCCCTTTAACGTTTACGTTTCGCAGCCCAATATGCGACCGGGTTGTGTTTTGCGTAGTAACAACTGGTCTATTTTGGAACAAAGAAAGCTGGTAACAGCGGATCAGGTGCGGGATTGCAAGAACCGGATGAACACCTTTGGCTATACCGGCAGTTTGGACGGGCAACCAGATATCCGCTGCATCTATCAGAATGATGGTGCCCAGAATTTCTTCCTGAATCAGCCAGGAGCAGGCGCACCGCCGCCGGAAACAAATAATTTCTAAGGGGAATGGCTAATGGCTAATCGGTAATCGGGATTGGTAATCGGGATTTGTTCGTTCCAATAACCAATTACCGATCGCCTTTGTTTGCCATTAGCAACTCACTTTACCGCCAATCTTCGCTGAGCTGAACTTGCAGTATTTGATTCGGTTGAATAATAGCGGTTTGAGGAGCTGTCAGATAGGTGGTGGCAGCACCGGCGGCAGCGCCTCCCAACAAACCGACGCCTGAAAAGCCTCCTAATAGCATGACGGCTAAAGCACCAATGGCAGAATTCCGGACAACTCGGTTCTGTGAAAGTTGGCGGTTGCCGTCTAGGGAGTCTGATTGGGCGAGAAGGGGAAAATTGCGTCCACCCAGGCTAATCGCTTGGGTAATGAAGCGACTGCCGCGTCGGTCGATCTCAAAGCGTCCAATCACCTGCGTACCAACTGGGGCGATAAGTTTACCAGTGCGATCGCGTATTTCTTCCTCTAGCAGCAACACTTCCTGGCGCGAAACACCATCTCGCAGTGTTAAAACCTTGTCGCCCGGATAACGCAGGCTCAGCGGAGTGCCAGAAGGCAGCAGAACGTCTGGATTCAGAGATGCCGTTGGCGCTTGTATCGGTGCCGATATGGAGCTGGAAGGATCGGGCACAACCGTCGCCGTCTTAGGTAGGGGCGGCACGACAACCATTGGAGAGGCGGTGGTTCTCGGTGCGGCAGTTGTCGATGTGGCAGGTATTGACATGGGCACAGACGCACCCGCTTCTAGAGAAGGTACTGGGGCTACTCTGGTTCTCCTTGCAGGCACTTGGGGGGGATTTTCCGCCATCGGCAACGGTTGACCAAATTCAACCACTCTGGTGGCAGAGGAAGACTGAGGCTGTCTCACGGTTACTGGTGGTGCTGTAGCGATCGCGCCTGAAAGAGGAGGTACGCTCACCGATACCTGATTATTCGTCGAAATTCTCGCTGGAGGCACGGTTGGCGTCGTTAAATTGGGTAGCGTGCTTGAGTGATTCAGAGGCGATACACTCACGACATCAGGCGTTTGGTTCCCTGGGAAGATAGCGGGAGGTAGGGACGGAGAAACCGCGCCCCCAGTGGGAGCGAGAACCCCAGCAATCAGGGGACGCAATACCCAGCGCCCAGATTCTATCTTTTGCAATTGCACTTGTTGGGGGGATAAAACTACCTCTGGCGCGAGATCCAGCACTATTCGGGTAATGCCAGCCTCGAACTGGGAGACTCGAATTTGGCGGATTGGGCCAGAGTAACTTTGTTGAGTTTCCACCATTCCCATTTGAGTATTGGGTAAATCCAGAACAATCCGAGACGGTTGAGCCAGAAGAAAATAACGCGGCGTCGTTCCCTCATCCAGAGCGATTTCTAACTGATTCAGCGCTGGGTCAAATCGCCAATTTGTTAACCGGGCAGCGATCGCTTTTAACTCCATGCCGCTCCCTATAATCGCGATCGCGCCAACCAAACTAAGCGTTTTCAATCTACTCATAGAAAGTCGAAATCCCAGTATCAATTTTTCTCCCCACATCGCAATTGACTGAAATAACGTTCTAGATACAACAATTGTCTCCGTAATTTCAGCGATCTACATCACAAATAAAATGGATTTATATCACCAAATCATCACATAAAAGATCACACTTCAAATACGAGTGCTATCACCCAGTAATTTCTCGGATGGTTTCATACTACGAGTATTGGCTAACTAAACTCTGAGACGTCCCATGTTCCTAAGCCGTGACAATGTGCCAATTGATGCTTCTAGCTGGGTGGAGCGGTGGAAAAAAGTCCAGAGAAAGCTTGTCAAGCGAACGATGCAGTTGCAGCAAGCCAATCGAGAACTAGCGCAGCAAATCACCGAGCGTCGGCAGGTGGAAGAGGCTTTGCAGCAAGCAGAGGAAAAGTATCGGAGTATTTTTGAAAACGCTGTCGAGGGGATATTCCAGACAACTCCGGACGGGCGTTACATTAGCGTCAATCCAGCACTGGCAAGGATTTACGGCTACGCTTCACCAGAGGAACTAATTGCCCATCTGACGGACATCAAGCGCCAGCTGTATGTAGATCCCAATCGGCGTGACGAATTTCTGTATTTACTGCAAGAACACGGTTCGGTGAGTGGGTTTGAGTCTCAGGTTTATCGAAAAGACGGCAGCATCATCTGGATTTCGGAAAATGCACGGGCGGTACGCCAAGAGCTGCGATCTGCAAAGCAATACGAAACGGTAAGCAGCTATAGTGTGGCATACACTAAGGACGAGCAGTGCTTCGGTCATACATTATGCGATCGCGCGGCTGCCTTACTCTACTGCGAAGGCTTCGTCACCGACATCACCGAACGAAAATCTGCTGAAGCAGCCTTAAAAGCATCGGCAGTAGAATTCAAACAACAAGCGAACCATCTGCAATTAGCCCTGTGCGAACTTCAACAAACCCAGACGCTTCTGATCCAAAGTGAAAAGATGTCTAGTCTAGGGCAGTTAGTTGCTGGGGTTGCCCACGAAATCAACAACCCAGTTAACTTTGTTTGCGGCAATCTGGTTCATGCGAATCAATATGCCCAAGATTTGCTAAACCTCCTACAGCTTTATGGCAAACATTATCCCCAGCCAGTGCCTGAGATTGAAGAGGAAGCTGAGGCAATCGATCTGGATTTTTTAATTTCGGATTTCCCCAAAACCTTATCCTCCATGCAAATCGGGGCTGACCGCATTCAGCAAATTGTCCAGTCCCTGCGAAACTTCTCGCGGATTGACGAAGCCAAGATGAAGGCAGTTGATATCCACGAAGGCATTGACAGCACGCTACTAATTCTCCACAGCCGCTTGAAATCCAGAGGAGTCAATACGGGGATTGCCATTCTCAAAGAATACGGCGATTTGCCATCCATAGAGTGTTACGCCGGACTCCTCAACCAAGTATTTATGAATCTCATTTCTAATGCGATTGACGCCCTGGAGGAGACAGAGGCGCGAAGAGGCAGCGCACAGGAGATGCTACATTCTTCCTTGCTCGGCTCTTCCCCGGCTCCCCTGCCTTGTATTCGGATTCGTACCGATGTCCTCGACAACGGAAAAGCAAGTATCCGGATTATCGACAATGGCCCCGGAATGAGCGAAGAAATCCGCACTAGAATTTTTGAACCTTTCTTTACGACAAAGCCCACTGGTAAAGGCACGGGGCTGGGTTTGTCAATCAGCTATCAAATCATTGTCGAGAGACACGGCGGCGTTTTGAAGTGTAATTCAGCACCAGAGCAGGGAACCGAGTTCGTCATCGAAATTCCGATTCGGCAGTAAATTTAGGAATAAGTATCTTTTAGCAGGTTGGTACCGTCTAGTTTCGCGCCTGTCAGGTAAGCCCCCCAAAAGTTTGCTCCGTCCAAGTTTGCCCCGCTCAAGTCTGCTTCTGTCAAATCTGCCATTTTCAAGTTTGCCCCGCTCAAATTGGCACCCCTGAGATTTGCCCGAAACAAATTCGCTCCACTAAGATTCGCCCCGCTCAAATTTGCTCCACTGAGATTGGCTGTGCCTAAACTTGCCTCCATTAAAGAGGTTTGGCTCAGGTTAGCTCCACTCAAGTCAGTTTCGCTGAGCGATCCCTCCTGGAAGTTCGCTAGACTCAGATTTACGCCTTTAAGATCGGTTCCAATTAAGTCTGCACCTTTAAAATCTCGTTCTCCCGCCGCATATCGCTCCAGCAGTTCATCCTTCTCAACGATCATCCACTCCTCCTTTTCTGGTTGGTTAATGTAGCTTGGCGCAACTGCTGAAATTTTTGGTAGTGGTAAATCTGTAGCGCTCGATTGGGTTTTGAGGCAGCAAAAGAGTTCTTTCATTCAAAACTCAGACGCGAACTGACAAGTCAGCGCTAGGCTAACGCCTCGCTTCGCTGTTTTCATGCCCAAAGGGCTGTACGCTATCGCTGCAAGTCTTTTCCAACTTAAAACTTTTTACCACTTACCCAAAAACTGTTATTCCCATATCAATTAGGATTGCTATATTAGCCCTCAGCATAATACGGTTACGTTGGAGTGCAACACTTCTTATGGCGGTAAATGACAGCACAATTAAGCTCGATCAGTTTTTAAAGTGGGTAGGGATGGTGCAGACGGGTGGGCAAGCTAAGCTTTTGATTCAACAGGGTTTTGTTCTAGTCAACGGCACCCTGGAAACCAGGCGAGGACGACAGTTAGTTTCCGGCGATCGCGTAACGGTGGGAAAACGAACTGTTGAGGTTGAGTTGAACAATGTTGAGTCCTAGCAACTTAGAAATTTGTTCCTTTTAACAGATGTCGTCGGATTGCGTTGACGTAAGCAAAGACTGGAAATTGATAATACTCAACAACAACATCTACGACAAAAGCAAGATGAGCTAAAAAGGTTAACCCAATCCAAAGAGTAGGCACCCAAGATAAGGGAGTACCGGGTATTGGGGGGAAAAAGTAGGTAGACAAGGCAACAAGAGTAGTCGGTAATAAGACTAAGGCAACTGCTGCCAACCCAACACCCCAACCCAACTCATTCCCCTTACGATGGGCACCTTGCCAAGTTCGACCATTCCAGCGCCAAGTTATTGGTGATGCGCTATCTGCCATTTTCACAGATTGTTGAATCGGATCGGCAGTGAAAATATGATTGCAAAAGTTACAAGCCCATGCCTCCATTAACGGCATTGCTGCAATCTCACCGTGCCGACAAACTGGACAAGTGTAAACGCCGTCCAACCTAAAATTGTTGTCTGGATTTATTGAATGAAACATCCGCTTAACAAGTATGAAAATTAATCAAGGCTTTCTTTGAATTATAATAACAACCAAATATTTGCGGTTTAATCGTCGGAGTGATTTATGATTAAATCTGGACAATTTATATAAAAAAACAAGACTGAAATTTTTTAATATTTATGCAGAAAAAGATTGGTGGATAGATAAAAGTTTAATCTTATCGTTGTTGCTGAAGCAGTGATTCAAGAAAGTTTGATGAGTTTACAGTGGCTGAAAATGCTGCGGTTAGTGGCTGATTTTATAGCTGGAGTGGTGACGCTGAGGTAGCGAAGCGATCGCTAGTCCTCCTCAAAAATTGCCCCTCGCTGCTTAAGATCGAGCTTCATTGCCTCAGAAAGCCCCAAAACTCCTTCAAACAAAGCATCCTCCACATTTGCACCCTTGAGATCGGCACGCTTAAGCTCAGCCTCTTTGAAATTTGCGCCGCTCAAGTTAGCACCGCTTAAATCAGCATCGCTGAGATTGGCAGCCGTCAGGGAGGCATTCGTCAAATTGGCATTGGGAAGGTATGCACTGGTTAAATTTGCACCGCTAAGGTCGGCACTAGTTAAATTGGCACGGGGCATTTTAGTCCGCAAATCTGCTTGAGTAAGGTTCGCGTGCAACAGATGGGCATCGCGCAGATTGGCATTACAAAGGCAGGCATTGCTTAAGTTGGCATTGCTTAAGTTGCCACGGCTTAAGTCGGCAAAGGTGAGATCGGCACTGCTGAGATTGGTATGATTGAGGTCAGCATTGCGGAGGTTGGCGCTGCGGAGGTTAATACCGCTCAAGTCGGCTCCAGCAAAATCCTCAGATGGATTGATGCCCAGCATCTTCGCGCCGCTGATGAAGTCATCTGCCTTGGCTGCTGCCAACAGTTCCCGTATGATTGTTAGATACTGCTGCTGGTAATCACGAGCTGCCTGCAAGTCTCCGAGGGCGGTGTAAGCAAGTCGGAGATTTTTAAGCGCCTGTCCTTCCCCTCGAACGTCTTGTAATTCTTTGGCGATCGCTTTTGACTGGTGAAAGCAGAGAATTGCTTTTATATGTTCTTCCAAAGAATGATAAGCCGCCCCCAAATTCGAGAGCGTTTGCACCTCACCTGGACGATCTTGGAGTTCCCGCACAATCGCTAACCGTTGTTGCTGATACTCGATCGCTTTTGTATCCTCACCGAGAATGTAGTAAGCATTTCCCAGATTCCCCAGCGCATTTGCCGTGCCTCGCCTGTCTTGGATACGTTGAGCTATACTCAAGTGCTGTTGATAGAATGCGATCGCCTGAGGTAAATCTCCTAAAGCCTTATACGCAGCCCCCAAATTGCCTAAAGCCGCTCCCTCAACGATACTCGCTTCGCTGCCTCGACAGAGGCTAAGTGCCTGTTGCCAAGACTGCATTGCCTCTTGTAGAGATGTAATAACCTTTGTTTCTACATACGTCTGATATTGCTCAATTCCTTGTTTCAGTAGTCGGTTCGCTTCGTCGATCATCACCGCAATGTACAGATGAAGTAAAGCTTTTCGAGGCTCAAACTTTTCGCTCCCCGGCATCGTCTTCACTCCCGAATCCTCCCCTACAAGGCAGGAACAAAGATTAAATTTTTTTAGGCTGGAGAGGGGCTGGCTCCCCTTCCCCGTAGAAAACATTTATTCGGCTTCCCTCTCCTTGTAGGAGAGGGTTAGGGAGAGGTGGGAAGGGGCTGAGGGTTAGGTTTTTTTGAGTCCACTGAGAACCGCTAGCAGCAGAGATTTTCTCAGGCTTTTGAAGCCATGCGCTCCGCACAGGTTCCAGTCAAACAAGCTCGATCCAAAGTTACACCAGTCAAGTTAACACTATCTAACTCAGCGCAGAGCAAATTTGCTCCTGTCAAATTTGCTCCGGCAAGATTTGCACCCCGCAAGTCTGCTTCTTCTAGATTTGCTTCGCTAAGCAAAGCGCCACGTAAATCCGCTTGGCTTAAGTCTGCACCTTGCAGATTGGCACCGCTCAAGTTTACACCCCGCAAGTCAGCGCTCCGCAAATCCACGCCTTGCAAGTTGACACTCATTAAGTTGGCACCACTCAAGAAAGCACCAGCAAAAGACGCTTGAGTAAGCTTGGTTCCCATCAAGTTAGCGCCTCGCAAATTTGCCCCGCGCAAGTCAGCACCGCATAAGTCAGCTTGCATCAAGTTAGCGCCCAGCAGGTTTGCCCGCAAGTCAGCGCCTACAAGTTGCGCTTCGATTAAATTTGCACCATCAAGACGGGCGCGTTCCAAGTTGGAGCCACTAAAATTTGTGCCGACGAGGTTGGCACCGGCGAGATTGATACCTCGCAAATCTACTCCTGAAAAATCTTCGTCTTCTAAATCTGTACCTGGCAGTTGCTTGAGTTTGCCGGAGCGAATTGCTTCAATGTCCATTTGCTAATTGCTAATTGCTAATTGAAGGATTGCTAATGAGGAAAAAAGTTTTAAGTTGTAAAAGGCTTGCGGTTATCGCGTCTGAGTATGGCATTAAAAAGCTCTCTTTTCACTCAAAACTCATAACTCATCACTTTCATTACCCATTGCCCATTAAGGATGGTTGCACTGCTGTACCGGCATAGAGATTTGCATCCAAGAGCCACATTCCCGCCGTCACTTTGCTTGGCGTGACAGGTAGAGTCAAACCCTGTTGCATCCCCATGACGAGGAGTGAGAGCGTTTCAACCAATTTGGGATCGAAGCGATCGCCCTGTTGTTGCCGACACTCTTCTAAAGCTTTGGATAAATTCTCTTCGCTGTCGGGATTGGCATTTCTTGCTTGCGCCAGTCGCCACTGAAAGTCTGAGACTAATTCCAAAATTCTCGATTCCAAGGGAATTTCATCACCCGCTAACCCGGCTGGCTCACCCGTCCCGTTCCACCACTCGGTTTGGTGAGTGACGATTTGGGCAACTGCCCGCAGTTGTGACATTCTTCTCAATACTTGCGCTCCTGGGACCAACGGACAAGTCAGCGCACAACTCGGTGCCTCCTCGTCGTAGCGACTCGACTTAGCCGCAGCCAATACACTTTCCGCCCCCTGCAACGGATCGATGCGGTGCAGCAACCCGGCAAGGCGCAGGCGTTTCATCTGCCAAGCGGGTAAATCGAGCATTTGCCCGATCATTTCGGAGAACGCTACCACTTCTGCTGCTGCCATTGGGTTAGTGACATCTGCCATATCCATGAGTTGCGCCATCCGCAAGAATGCCTGGATTTCGTTGGAAACTAAGTTCCGATCCAGCGCTTGTTGGCGAGATCCGGCGGGGATGTCTAGATTGGTGCCGGTTGATATATCTTCTTGCCCATGCTGGAGATACTCCACTACGGAAGACACCACTGCACCGAGATTGTGAGGGGTTCCTAAGGAGGGCTGCATGGACTCCTTGCAGGCGATGAGTTTTTTCTCTAGTTCCGGGTTGTAGCGACCAATATGGGCGATCGCTATATCCACCGTTTCTTTCACTAACTCTGGCTCAAACGTCCACAGCCCATAGAATTTGCGCTCCAAGTCAGACGCGGGTAGCCCTGCTGCACCATAATCTTCTTCCGAAAGCTCTTGACACAGCACCATCGCCGTGTACGTCGGCGAAAAGATGATTAAGTGCCACTCTTGGGCAACCGGATCGGAGGGATCTAAGCCCACTAAATCCACGTTTGGGCGTTGGCTAGTTGGGTGTTCGGTAAACCCCGAATCTGACGCCGCCATAATCGCGATCTGACCTGCTTTCTGTGCGATGTCTCCATAGCGATCGGCTTCTTGCAGATACCATTTGCCTCTTTGAAAAGCGGCAATGGTCAAGGGAGAACTGTCCTCCGTTAAGATGTGGTCTTCTAGCGCATGGCACAGGGCAACGAGGGTGTTTTTGTAGTACACCCCAAATCGAATTGGTCTTTTACTCGATCTGTGGGCAAATTCTAGCTGTTGCAGAATGGAGCCTTCTAACATAATTTTGGTTTTATTAAATGAACCGCAAAGACGCAAAGAGCAAGGGAAGAAGAGCAATGCAGGCTAGGGTGGGCAATCGCTACTTAGCTATTTATGAAGCTAAGATACCGTAACTAGGTGTTTTTCTTTTGGCTGAATCGGTGCCGCAAGGGCTTCTTCTAAGTCGGCACAACCAAGTTTTTCCTCTAGGATTTTCATCACTTCTCGCCCGAAATCGTTGGGGTTTTGTTGCCATGCTTGCAGGCAAACTTCCCCAAAGAATGAGCCGAGGGGTTCTGGATTCCAAAGTAATTTTTTGGCTGTCCACGGCATAATGCTCATGGGATTGTATCCGGGTTTAAGGACATTCTGCTCGAAGGCATATTCTTCTAAATGAGTATGGGGTTGTAAGCCAATAAAGAAGATTGCCGGTTCGACTTTATCTGCACCAAAGATCCGCTCTAGTTCACGGTGGTAGGCAATGGTTTGGCGAATCGTTTCATGGGTTTCGTCGATTACATTAAATGAGTAATTGACGGAAACTAAGTCGTTGAAGCCTGCTGCTTTTAAGTCGCGGCAATTTTCTAAGACGGTTCGCAGGTTATAGCCCATCCGCATCTTCCGCACAAGTTCTTGGGAACCGCTGGTAATGCCGATTTCAAAGTAGTTCATGCCGGTTTTTGCCATCAAGTCGCATAACTCAGGCGTTAAATTGTCTGCCCGAATATAAGCTGCCCAATGGATATCTTTCATCCCAGCATCGAGGATTTTCTGCAATAGCTCAACGGCGTCATCGATAAATTTCCGAGCTGGGATAAACTGAGCATCGGTAAACCAGAAGTTACGAATCCCTCGGTCATAAAGTTGTTGCATCTCTGCGACAACTTCATCGGCTGGGTTAATCCGTACCTGCTTGCCCTCAATCACTGTATAAATGCAGTAACAACAGTTGTGGGGACAACCCCGCTTTGTCTGCACGCCGACGTAGAAATCTTCGTCTTGCAGATAATATTGAAACTCAGGCCAAATCGTTTCGATGTAGTCGTAATTGCAGGCAGTTTTTTCGATATTCGTGGGACGTTCGTGGATCATGCGATCGCGTGGCGTTGTCTCTCCCACCACATAGCATCGTTCATCCCGAAAATCCTGCCCTCGCAGCATTTTCTCCAGCAACGCTTCGCCTTCACCCACCGAAACAACTGTCCCGGATGGCAGACTCTTACCCAGCTGTTCGTAAAATACGCTCACAGCACCGCCACCGACAACGGCTTTGGCTTCTGGATGATATTTTTGAGCGCGTTTGAGTCCCCGTTTGATTAATCCCAGGTTGCGCCACAGTTCGGTGTAGTATGCCGTGGTGACGCGCAACCCTCCCAGTGCCCCGCGCAATTTCAGCAGCGGATTTTTGGCGTAGTAAAACTCAAAGGCGTGCTGGAGTGGGTTGCCACCTCTGCCGCCCACGGGCGCATAAATCTGAATATCGCGCCAGGAAAATACTAGGAGTGTAGGTTTAAATTCATCGACACATTTATCCAACGCCCCAGTGAAATCTAGAGGCGGCACGGTTCCTAAGTCAAAGATCCGCTGTTCGACTTCTGGGAATTGCTTGTGTACGTGATCGGATAAGTAAACCACTCCGATAGGGAAAATCGGGTTGCAGGGGAGGCGGACGTAGAGAATTCGATTATTCATCGTGTTTTTTTGTATCTAAATTTACTACTACTGAGACTGAAAGCAACAAATGCGATCGCTTTCTCAAAAATTATTCTGGCTATGACTTGCTCTCAGGATTCGAGCCATGTTTGGTATCTTTAGCGACTAGATGTGAATCCGCCATTGACCCGCAGGACTTACTGGCGACAGCAGCACCTCTGTATCTATAAATGAAATGATTCTGAAAGGTCTTTATATAACTTTACGATAACATTGACTATCCTCAGTCTTGCCCTGATTTTGGTTCTGGAGCCAAAAAAGAAAGCCGAACACTGCAAAATCGATCTCTAGTGGCAGCCGGTTCTCAACAACAAGTCAAAATTCAGCACCAATTCATTGCTTATCCTGGAAAAACCTTGGCTTCGCTTGCATTTTCATCTGGCAATGCTGGCATGAGACGTGAGGGAGGTATTTTTACCGGGAGTCATAGTGCGAGTCGCAAGCTTAAGCACGGAAAATTGCCGTTACAATCGCCAGTAGCAAAGATTACTAAAACGGGAATTTTTTCCTCTAACTTTGGGGGGATATCTCACCAGAATATTCAGTTGGTATTCGTGTTTACAACAAGCCGGGATCGCCGAATGTTAGCTTAGTTATGGTAATCCTAGGCAGTGGCGCAAAGCTCCTCAGCAGTTATGGCTCAAATACTCGATCCCCTTCCTTCTGGTAACAGCGATCGCATTCTGTGCTGCTACGTTAATGCTACAAGCCACATTCAAATTGCTCGGATCTCTAACATTCCGAACTGGTACTTTGAGCGTGTTGTCTTTCCAGGACAACGCTTAGTGTTTGAAGCAATGCCCGAAGCGAATCTGGAAATTCATACAGGGATGATGGCAAGTGCCATCCTCTCAGATACCATTCCCTGCGATCGCTTGTGTATCAGTGAAGGCAATGATTCTGAGTCAAATACAATCGACCTACACGATCAAGAAAACAACGATAATACCCGAAAGCTTGAAATCCAGAAAAAGAGAAATTTAGAAACCGTAGAATCTTTAACAACCGCTTATATTGGCTAGTTTTGCTGAAAAAATTCAGTAATTTCAGGGTTGTCATAAGCGACAGCTCTTTTTTATAGGATTTTTAGCGATTAGCGATTAGCTTTTAGGGAAATTAACTGGTTAATTCTCGTATACGTAGATAGACAAATTCTTTTTTCTCAGCGATCTAGCAGTCCTATTATGATTCGTAAAAGCGAGATCCTAGGGCACCTCTTCCGAAGTCGGGGAGCTGAAGGGCTGGTATCTCTCCGCTAAAAGTAGGATTGCTATTGCACCAAGCGAACAGCTTAAGATGAAAAGTAGATGCTGCTGTAGCTGAATGTAAATAAGTAACGAGTGAATCTACCTTCTTTTCTCTGGCTCTGGAAAATTGCTGCATGGTCGATGGGCTTGTCGATATTAGCCTACCTATTGCTGGGAGTTACTGGCAGTTGGATGTTTGCGGCTCGTCAGCAAAGAAGTTCGCAACCGCGATGGTTGCGTCTTTTTCACTACGCCACTGGCGCAATTCTCGTGGCTCTCGTCTTGCTGCTGCTCGCCATTGGGATTGTCGGCACGTTAGGTCATTATGGCAGCCTCGCTCACTCGGCGCACTGGATTGCCGGGTGGGCAGTGGTTGTATTAGTGTTGCTCTCAGCGGGAAGTGCAATTCTGATTAATCCCAACCGAGCTTGGGCGCGTTCGGTTCATATTGCAACCAATCTAGTGCTATTCGTAGGATTAGCGTGGGTTTCCCTAACCGGCTGGAGCGTGGTACAAAAGTATTTACCCTAGATTTAACCTTACTAGGATGGTCACAGACTAAAGTCTATGCTGTTTAGATAACCATCTTTCTTCGCAAAGCCTGTGAGCATGGATGGGGAACCCCCGCCGCTACAGTGCTTTTTCACGGAGCAGGCTGGAAATCCGTCGGTGGGGTGAGTGGCACTAACCGAAAATTCGTGAAAATACACAAAGTTATTTCCTTAAGCGAACAGCTTAGGGTTTTTGACTCGACTAAGATGAATTAAAGTAAGCCTTTACCGCTGAGCGATGCGCGATCAAATAGTCCCAGGCGTGATTTTCGTAGTAGCTCTTGCTATTTTTTTAGGCGGTATCGTGGGCGTGCGCTTCCCCCTCGGTAGTGAGAGTGCGGGGCAAGTAGTTCCTGCGGGTAGTCAAACGACAACACCATCGCCCTCTCCTACACCGACCACTACGGTTAGCCCAGTTCCAACCGTAACCCCTACGGCAACAACCCCTCCAGTAACGCAACAGCAACAACAACAACAACCTGCAACCCGCAGCAATCCTTATACCCCATCGCAGGTAGACCTACCACCCGAAGAAGATCCGGTGCCAGCGTTGTGGTAATCGGCTTTTAGAAATTGCAAAGGAATACAACGTGCCATGGAGTCGCTACACGAGGTTCGTGTAAGCGATCGCATTCCTCTCGCCATAAAGTCGTATCGTCGCCTACAGTAAGACAAGCGCGAACCGACAGGTCGGCGCTTCACTATCGCCAAGGTTAATACTTATAGAAATATGGGCGGCTTTAATCTCGCGTTCTGCAAGAAAATCAGCCGCTTATGCCTGCAACTTTAATAACGACAAACCTTTTTATAAGACTTTTAAAGTTAATTTTTTATTCTACGATTAGAGTTAAATAGCTTACAACCTATTCTTAACCAAAATCTAATTTTAATTAGTTAGAATTATTTCTATTTGTTTGTTGGCAAAAATTATGCGGCGACGCCATTTTTTTTGGTATTCCCTAATATTAATCACAAGCTGTACCGCAGCAAGTAACCCTAATGATAGAGATTCGCCTTCAAATGCCAGAAATTTCCCTGAAAAGCTCCGATTTACAGTAACCGAGATTCCGAGCCTTGAAGAGTTGCAGCGTAATTATGGGGGATTGCGGACGGCACTAGAGGAGGTACTGGAAACGAAACTTGAGTTTGTTCCCGTTGAAACATACATCGCCGCCGCCGCCGCCTTACAGTCAGATCAGCTGGATCTTGTTCTCACAGGCCCCTCGGAATATGTAATCATGCGTGCTAGGACAAATGCGGTTCCTGTCATCGGCATCACTCGACCAAACTACCATGCAGCTATCTGTGTCTCTGCTAACAGCAAGATCGAGTCAGTAGCACAGTTAAAAGGTAAAAAAATTGCCATGTGGCAGTTAGGCTCAACCAGCGGTTATCTGGGTCCCACCAAGTTTTTGATTGATGCTGGATTAGATCCTAAATCTGACCTAAAAATCCTCATGTTAGGAAGTCAGGGACTACCCGCCTTGAAAAAAGGTGAGGTTGATGCTTGGGGAGGGTCTACTGTTAAGTATGAGAAATTCCTCCAAGATGAAGGCTTATCTGAGAGTGAGTTACCGCTAATCGTGAAAGGGCCGCTTCTCCCCAAGGACTTATTTGTTGCCAGTAGTAAGCTCGATCCTGAATTCGTTAAAGAGATGAGAGATCGCGCAATTAAAAATCAGGACAAACTAATTCAAAGTCTTTTATCCGTCGAGGAAGGTAAGTACAAAGGCTCTCAGATAGTTCCGGCGAATGATGCTGATTACAATATGATTCGCGAGGTCTATAAAGCTATTGGACAAGGTAGTTTTGTTCAATAGCTTTAATCGCTTGATTCGACTATTTTTGGATATTTTTCTTGTTTTTTTAAACCTCTAGACTTTCCTCAATGGATCTCAAAAGACATGGGGTTGCAGATAAGCCTAACTTAGATAACCAAGGGAACACCTTGAAATTTTCTACAACCTGGGTAAGACGCTTCATTCCGCGCTTGAGTATAGCCAAAAAAATTGGTTACGGTTATTCCTTGGCTATCGGCATAGCGGTTTTAGGAACAACGATTGGTCTAATTAGCGGAGACTATTACGAAAAGAAGGCTCAAAAGCAGCTAATAATTGCCGAGAAGCAGCAAAATCTCCTCAGTAACTTAGAAAATGCTGTTGGTGAACTGCGAGCGCACCCACAGCGGCTGGTTATTGTACTAGGAGAACCAATTTGGTTTGACTACGAAACTGCTAAGTTTTTTACAAGTGTTAGTCGGAGCCAGACAATATTATCAGAATTCCACTCTTTTATAGACAGCTACCCCGATAATTTAGCAACAAAGCCTACAGATTTAAAGAATTTATTGAATGGTTATGAAACCAATACCGAATCCTACACTCAGTTAATTAAGTTTCTCTGGCGGCAGATTGATCCAGCTAACTTGAAAACAGAAGAAATTTCGGTAGCGCAGCAAAAGTTCTTGAATTCTATCACAAGCAAAACAGCGACTAATATCATTGTTAGTTTCGACCGATTAGCAGAGAGTTTAACTAGGCTGAAAGAGACAGCAGAATCTCAACAGATAGAAGCAAAAAACAAGCTTGGGCAAGCTGAGACACTAAGGCTGCAAATTATTGTTGGGAGTATGCTGCTGTCAGTGGCGATCGCGGTGGCGTTGGCGATTATTACGGCTCGTGCGATCGCTCGTCCCCTCGAAGCAGTCACTCAAGTTGCCAGAGCCATCACTCAAGAATCTAATTTTGACCTCCGCAGTCCAGTTACCACTGAGGATGAAGTGGGGTCATTAGCAACCTCTCTAAATTGCCTAGTGCAGTGGGTAGGAGAATATACCCACGAACTAGAGTTAGCTCGTCAGACACTAGAGGAGCGAGTAGAACAACGAACCGAGGAATTGACACAAGCGCTTCAAGAACTCCAACAAACCCAATCTCAACTCATTCAAACTGAAAAAATGTCCAGTTTGGGAGAGCTAGTTGCAGGTATCGCTCATGAAATTAATAACCCCATCAATTTCATCTACGGTAATCTGGAACACGCTAACGTTTATACGCAAGAACTGCTTAATTTAGTACATCTGTATCGGCAGCAGTACCCTCACCCTACCCCTCTTCTTCAACACGAGATTGAAGCAATTGACGTGGACTTCCTTACGGAAGATTTTACCAAAATCCTGTCTTCTATGAAGATGGGCACTGAACGTATTCGGCAAATTGTTTTGTCTTTGCGAAACTTCTCCCGGCTAGATGAATCTGAGATGAAACCAGTCGATATCCATGAAGGGATAGAAAACACGTTGTTGATTCTTAATCACCGCCTTAAGCGGGGAATTGAGGTAATCAAAGAGTATGAAGATTTGCCTCTCGTTGAGTGTTACCCAGCTCAACTCAACCAGGTATTTATGAATATTATCAGTAATGCAATTGATGCTTTGGAAGAGACCAAGAGCAAAAATGAGAGACAGGAAGAAGCGGAAGCAATAAACAAGGGATTTCCCATCCAAAATAAAAAAATAATAACCGAAAAATCACAGATTCTGATTCACACGGAACGGTTCAAGTCTAACTATATTCGGGTAAGAATTCGAGATAATGGTTTTGGAATTCCTTTGGAAATTAGAGACAAGCTGTTTAATCCCTTCTTCACAACGAAGCCGGTAGGTAAAGGCACTGGCTTAGGACTCTCCATCTGCTACCAAATCGTTGAAAAGCACAAGGGGAAAATCGAGGTAATTTCGGAGTTTGGACAAGGAACAGAGTTTGCGATCGCATTGCCGATAAAAACTCACAACTAGCGTTAGCTCTTAAAAGAACTGCTATAGCAATCCGATTTGAGTTGTGAGATGCCAGCGAAAGCGAGATCCTAGGGCAACTCTTCCGAAGTCCGGGATCTCGGTTTCGCTTTGAAGAGCGCATCCCTTTGCTAAGGCTACAAAAAAGGAGGCAGAAGTTTATCTGTTGCAGACAAACAACAAAATAGTATATCGCTTCACGCGCAAACCCCGTCCTCTCTATCGTTGCCTCGCAGATGGATGTTAAATTGTTTAAGATCCTCTGCAAAGACTTTCACAGCTTGCCCCCAAAGAGCGGCTGCTGTCTTGAAAGCAAAGTTTTTTCTAAATAACTTTAGCAGGAGTCCTACGACCCACCCTCCCCCATTGAGATAGAGCAAAGATGAATCGTGCCTTTTCACCCCTCCAACAGTTTCTAATCACTTGGCTGCTCGTTCTGACAAGCGGTTGGGTGACGATTTTGGCTCTGAGATATGTGGGTGAGTTGATTAGCATTTTGCTCACAGCCGGACTGATTGCCTTTTTTCTTAACTATGCTGTTGCCGTTTTGCAAACTTTCTTGCCCCGGAGTGTGGCAGCAATCCTAGTTTATTTAATAGCAGGCTTAACTCTGGTACTCATTGGTCTGACTGTAGTACCGCCAGTGTTTAATCAGGGGCGGCAATTGGTGACAAATCTACCTTCGCTCCTAGAGTCTGGACAACAGCAATTAGCCGCCTTCCAAGCTTGGAGTGCCGAACACAATTTACCGTTTGACGTGCGAATTTTGGCTTCTGAGTTGTTGGCACGAGTACAAGCGCAAGCCCAAGCGATCGCGACCAGAGGCTTTGGCTTAGTATTAGGCACTTTTAACTGGTTTTTTGACTTAATTCTAATTCTCGTTATTTCTTTTTATATGCTCATTGATGGTGAGCGAGTTTGGCGGGGACTGACGAGTATTTTCTCATCCAAAATTAAAGATGGTTTGACAGAATCATTGCAACGAAATTTGCAGCGATTTGTGTCGGGTCAGGTGTTATTGGGTGTGTTTATGGCAACGACTCTTTCCCTCGCATTTTGGGCATTGCACGTGCCATTCTTCCTAGTATTTGCGGTTTTTATTGGGTTGATGGAAATCATTCCCTTTATCGGAGCAACTTTAGGAATTGCCACGGTTGTGATTGTGGTAGCGTTTATCAATTGGTTTCAGGCGCTGCAAGTCTTAGCCATAGCGATCGCACTTCAGCAGATAAAAGATAATTTGGTCGCACCCCGAATTATGGGCAATTTGACAGGTCTATCGCCAGTGATTATCTTTGTCTCTCTCCTACTCGGAGCGAAATTGGGGGGATTGTTAGGAGTGATTCTAGCAATTCCCCTAACAGGTGTCGGGAAAAGTCTTGCAGAAATTGTCCTCGATCCCATGCTGCCACCTCAAACCGGATCGTTTTTTCACAACCCCTTTGCGAAGGAAGTCGTTATCACCACAGAGGAGCAAAGGGGAATTCCTAGCAATTAGCAATTCCTTAAATTTCCTTAACCCAAGATTGAATGCGGCTGAGCGCTGTTTCTAACGCAGATACTATCTCAGTCGTTCCTGCAAGTTGGTAGTGGGAGGCGAGTTCCTCCAGCTTTTGGGCATTGCTTCGCATCCCCTCTACTCCGACGTTGGCACTCGCACCTTTGATGTGATGAGCTTCTTTTGCAAGACTATCAAAGTCATTGATAGCGATCGCTCTTTTCACCGATTCTAGATGAGCCTGAACTTCCGTGAAGAACATTTGCAACAGTTCCAACTCAAACTCCCTGCTGCCCTCAGAAAGTTGATGCAGATGTTCCCAATCCACTAAATCTTGTAAAGACGAGAATCTCGTTTCTACATCTTCCCGTGTGGCAATACCGCCACTGCTGGCATTTGCACCCTGAAAAATGACTTTCGTCCAATGGTCGATTAGCAATGCTAACTGTTCCCTTGATACTGGCTTACTCAAATAGTCATCCATCCCAGCATCAAGACAGCGTTTGCGGTCTTCTTTCATCGCGTTAGCGGTTAGAGCAATGACAGTGGTACGGCGCGAACCTCCTCCTTGTCGCCGCCGAATCTCTCGCGTTGCTTCATAACCGTCGAGAATCGGCATCTGACAGTCCATCAGAACTAAGTCATAGGGAATTTTTTCCAATAACTCTACGACTTCCTTCCCATTCGCAGCGACATCGGCTTCATAACCCAAAGTGTTTAGCTGCTTGAGGGCAACTTTTTGATTAATCAGATTGTCCTCAGCTAGCAAAATTCGCAATTTGCTTTGGGGAATTGGAATTCGGGAAGGTTGGGGTGAAAAATTCTTCTCCTCTACTTCTTTGCCTACCTCTTTGCCTCTGTCCCGCTGTTCCTCTTGCTTCCCCAAGATGGAGACAATGGTATCCAATAAGCGAGATGGCTTGACTGGCTTAATCAAATGGGCAGCAAATCCTGCCTTCGTCGCCCGTTGTGCCTCCCCTCGCTGATCGGCAGAAGTGAGCATAATCAAGGGTAAATTAGCCAGCATGGGATTTCCTTTGATTTGCTCGCCCAAAGTAATGCCATCAACGTTGGGCATTTGCATATCAATCACCGCCACATCATAGGGAATTCCCCACTCCAGAGCTTCTTGCAAAACTCTCATGGCGGCGGCAGCACCATCCGCCTCATCTACTTGCATTCCCCAGTGCGCCGCCTGAGAGCGAACCACTTTGCGGTTCGTGGCATTGTCATCAACTACTAGCAGACGCCGTCCCGCTAGATTGGTAGAAGTTTGGATGGGTGGTGTTATCCGTTCCGCTTGCTTTTTGAAAGGCACTGTAAACCAAAACTTGCTTCCCTTCCCTGGTTGGCTCTCAAAGCCAATTTCTCCTCCCATTAAGGTGACGAGCTGTTTGCAGATGACCAGTCCCAAGCCGGTGCCGCTATACTGGCGCGTGGCAGAGGAGTCTACCTGGGAAAAGGGTTGAAACAATTGGCTCATATTTTCTGGGGTGATGCCAATGCCCGTATCGGTGACAGAGAAGCGAATCGTTACCACGTCCTCTGATTCGCCCTTCCCAAGAGAATTGGGGGAGGTGTCTGATTGTAGTTCTGCCCTGACCACAATTTCACCAGCGTTGGTGAACTTAATGCCATTGCCAATCAGATTGGTAAGAATTTGCCGCAGACGACCGACATCGCCTTGGAGGTGGGTAGGAACGTTGCGATAGACCAAGGCAGCAATTTCCAGATCCTTGGCATGAGCTTGGGGAGCTAATAAATCTAAGACTTCTTCTACACAAGTAGATAAGTCAAAGTCTAAAACTTCCAGATCCATCTCTCCAGCCTCTAGTTTGGATAAGTCCAAAATCTCGTTAATCAGGCACAGCAGGGCATCTCCACTAATGCGAATCGTTTCAACAAAATCCTTTTGCTCTGTAGTCAGGGGGGTGTCTAAAAGCAGCCCAGTCATCCCCAAAACGGCATTCATGGGGGTACGGATTTCGTGGCTCATGTTTGCCAAAAAGGCGCTTTTGGCTTGAGAAGCTGACTCAGCTTGGTGACGGGCGATCTCTAGTTCCTGGCGCTGGAGGGTTTCTTCTTCTAGGAGTTGGGATTGAGCCAGGGCAATGCCGACTTGGTCTGCGAGTTGTTGCAGCAGTTCGACTTCAAAGCTAGACCACTGTCGGGGCGAGGTGCATTGGTGGGCAATCAGCAGTCCCCAAAGTTCGTTTTTCTGCAAGATCGGGATAACTAATTTTGCCTTGACTGCCAAATGCTGCAAAAATTCCCGATGACACGGTGAAATCTCAGCATTTTCTACGTCAGCCACAATCCTGATCTTTCCGTGGCAGTAGTCCTCATGGTAAGCTTCGGGGAAGATTTCCGCACTGAAAGTTTGCCCTAATAAGGCGGGCAGACCAGAAACGACATTTTCGGTGACGATGGTACCCGTTTTATCGGCTGCCAGACGATAAATCACTACGCGATCGCACGCGAGAGATTTTCTGACTTCGGTGACGGTGGTTTGAAGAATTTCTTCGAGTTGTAAGGACTGGCGAATTTTTAGGGTAATTTCGGAAAATAATTGCGATCGCAAGTTCTGCCGCTTTAATTCCTCTTGTGCCTGCTTACGCTCGATCCACAGGGCAATCCTGTCCGCTGCAAATTCCAGCGACTGGAGAACAGATTCATTGAGGGGTTGACGAGCAAATATTGCCATCACTCCCATCACAGAGCCTTCAATAATCAGGGGATATCCAGCGAAGGCGACCATTCCTTCCCGCACCGCCCATTCTCTATCCAGAATTTGAGGATCGTCTACGACAGAATTGGTCAGGTAGGGTTGGCGCGTTTGGGCGATTTTGGCGATTTTCAGGGTGCCGATCGGAACGCGGCGATATAAGCCCTCAACCTGCGCGTACATCCCAGCACTGGCTTGCAGTTCCAGCATCCTCTCCTCCCGGTTGAGCGTCCAGATCCGCCCAAATGCTGCGTCCAAATACTTCACCATTGCCTCGGTGCAGCGCTGCAAAATGCTTTGCAGGGTGTCGCTTTGAGTGAGGGCAGAATCCACCTCGGCGCGGAAGTGAGCGAGACGGGCTTGCAGCGCTAATGCTTCTTGTGTCCTTTTGTGGTTGGTAATGTCCCGCGTCACTTTAGAGAATCCGCGCAGGTTTCCAGCGTCATCATATAAGGCGGTTACGACAGCGTGCGCCCAAAACCGCGAACCATCCTTCCGCACGCGCCAGCCTTCGGCAACGCTATTCCCTTGAGCGATCGCGATTTCTAGTTCGCTTTGCGCGATCGCTTGTTGATTTTCTCCTGGCTCATAAAAACAAGAAAAATGTTGACCGATGATTTCCTCCGCTCGATATCCCTTAATCCTTTCTGCTCCCGCATTCCAGCTCACAATATATCCCTTGGGGTCGAGCATATAAATTGCATAATCTTTTACCCCTTCTACGACTAAGCGGAAGCATTCTTCGCTTTTTCGCAGATCCTCCTGTGCCTGCTTGCGACTGGTAATATCTTCGGAAATTCTTAATAAATACTGTGAGTTTCCTTGGGCATCTAAAATTGGTAATTTTTTAGTATGTAATATTCTTAAACCTTTATCTTTTGTCTGTATGCGCTCTTCTGGGATATCTAAAATTTTTCCGGTTGCCAGCACTTCGCGATCGGTGGCGGTGAAAAAATCTGCTTCTTCTTTGGTAAACAAGTCATAGTCATTCTTTCCCAGCAACTTTTCGGGGTTACGACCAATTAATTTTTGACCCGCTTTATTGAAACGCACAAAATTAAGTGCTTGAGCATCCTTGACAAAAATAATGTGGGGAATATTTTCGACAATTGAGTTCAGAAATGTCTGGGTATTCCGCATTTCTTCTTCATGACGCTTGCGCTCGGTAATGTCATGAGCGACTGCGTAAATCGCTTGCTGTTCGGACAAGGGCGTTGCTTTCCACAACAGCCATCGATAAGAGCCGTCTTTGCAGCGGTAGCGATTTTCAAAAGAAATTGTATCTATACCTGTAGAAAGTTGTTGCACTTGGGCAATCGTTGCTTCCCGGTCGTCTGGATGCACAAATTCGATAAACGGTTGGCTTTGCAGTTCCTCATTGGTGAAGCCGAGAGTCTTTGACCATGATGGATTTAGACGTTTAAAATAGCCATCCATCCCGGCAATACACAGCATATCTAGAGACAAGGTAAAGAATTGAAGCTGTTCTTCTTGTGCCTTGTCACGCTGTTTTATCGCCTGTGCCAATTCACGATTATTCCGTCGCAACTCCAGTTGCGTCATCACCTCCCGGCTGAGTGCTTGCAGCGCCACCCGCTGTTGGGGACTCAAATCTCGCGGTACGGAGTCAATTACACACAAAGTTCCCAGTGCCAAGCCTTCTGGCGTTAACAAAGTAGCACCCGCGTAAAACCGGATATTCGGATCGGAAGTCACGAGGGGATTATTGGCAAACCGCTCGTCAGTGGATGCATCGCGGATAACAAATAGGTCGGTTTGCAGGAGAGCATGGGCGCAAAAAGCAATGTCACGAGGAGTTTCCTGAGCCGTGATGCCAACTTTTGATTTAAACCACTGCCGATCCGTATCAACTAAGCTGACGAGGGCAATTGGTGTACCGCAGATGTGTGCAGCCAAAAGCGTCAGATCGTCAAATGCCTGTTCTGCGGCGGTATCAAGGATTTCATACTGCTGTAGCGCTTGAATCCGTTCTGGTTCGTTTTCGGGTAAAGGTGCTTTCATCTACGTTTTTGAAGGGTAGCATTCTAATTTTTACAGGTGTATTCAAAGCAATGCATATTTGTAAAGTTATTCAAATCGAGGGCGATCGCTATATCTCCTGCCTCGTTATGGCTTCCCTAAGAGCGATCGCCCAAATTTTCTGTTAACATCCACAAAAATGCCGATTGCAAGAAACTGCTGGAACGTTCCAGATTGCCTGCTAATGTAAGTAATTATACAGACAATAAATTTCCGCTCATTTAGGCAAGAGTGAAATCATTCATCATTTCTATGACCAAGCAAGAATACCTAAAAATTCTATTAGTTGAAGATAGCCTTGTGAGTCAGACGGTTGTATTTAAACAGTTAAAGAAGTTAGGGTATGAAGCAAATGTTGCTGCTAATGGTCAAGAAGCATTATGGATGAGATCCCAAGGAAAATATGACCTAATCCTCCTCGATTGCCAGATGCCGATACTAGACGGTTATGAAACTGCACAAAGAATTCGTCAATTAGAAGGTGATGCGCGACAGACAATCTTGATTGCAATGACTGCCAACGGCATGAAAGCAAATCGGGATCGCTGTCTAAAGGTCGGCATGGATGATTATCTACTTAAGCCGGTTCGTGAGGAAGAGTTGGCAGCTAAATTAGAAAATTGGATTGAAGTTATTATTAAAAATAAGCAGGCAATCGCATCCTCATCTGCCTCCTCATCTATAGATTTAACAAGTAAAATTATTCCCGTTGACTCCAGTGCCAACCCGGACGAGTCAAGCATCAATGACTGGGTGGATTTAAATCGCTTAGACGATATAACCTTGGGGGATTTGAAATTGCGAAACGAAATTCTACAAGCCTTTTTAGAAGATACAAAAGTAAACTTATCATCGATAAAATCAGCAACTTTTTCTAAAAATTTTGAAGCGATTGAACATAAAGCCCATCAAATTCGGGGTGCTAGTGCGAATGTTGGCGTCAACAAATTAAAAAAATTAGCCGACCGATTAGAACTTCAGAGCCAACAAAAAAACTTTAAGGAAGTGACTCAATTGGTAATTCAAATAGAAAATCATTTCCAAAAGATTCAATCTTTTTTGTTTGAGATAATTGACTGGGAGAGGGTGGAGGGTGAAACTCCAGTCCTTCTTCACGCCAATCGGTCTGGAGGGACGCAGGTTGGTTCCACGTCAAAAATTTTAATTATTGATGACGATCCTAGCGTTCGGTTAGTCGTCAAAAACTCACTCCAACTTCTAGGTCATGAAGTCATAGTAGCGGCTAATGGTGAAGAGGGATTAAGGAAAGCAAAGCAGCTACACCCTCATCTAATTATTTGTGATTGGATGATGCCAGTCATCAATGGGCTGGAAGTGTGCCGTCAGGTTAAATCCGATCCAGAATTATCTTTGGCATTTTTTATTTTGCTGACGATTCGTGGGGATGTAAAAGACCGGGTGGAGGGTTTAGATACTGGCGCTGATGAGTATCTCCCAAAACCAATTGATATGAGTGAATTACGGGCGCGGGTGGGCGCGGGATTGCGATTGCAGCGGTTAACGCAAGAATTGAGCGAAGCGAATCAGGCACTGCGACAAGCGAATCAGCAATTGACTGCCCGTAATGAATTGCTAGAATCTTTGTCGCTGACCGATCAGTTAACAGGTTTATTAAATCGGCGGGCAATGGATCAGGCATTGCCTCATATGCTGCGGCAAGTCGGCAACCGCGATGCGAATACTCGCTACCGTTATTTGTGTGTATTTCTGATTGATGTGGATCATTTTAAGCGGGTGAACGATACGTATGGTCACACAGTGGGGGATTGTGTGCTGCAAGCGATCGCCGGACGACTACAGTCCAATGCACGCCCTAGCAGTCTGTTGTATCGCTATGGCGGTGAAGAGTTTGTCTGCATCACCCTGGGGCTGAATCTGCACAATGGTTTAGAGTATGGTGAAAGTTTGCGCTCTTGCATCGCTGAATGCCCTTTCAAGATTTCTAACGATCTGCTGCTACCCATTACGATTAGTATTGGTGGTGCGATCGCTAGTGCTGTTAATTTAGTTGATTCTCAAGATTTATTACATCAAGCAGATCGAGCGCTTTACAGAGCTAAGCATGAAGGTAGAAATTGCCTACGAATGTTTTCCTCGTGGGAAAATATTGTTGAGATGGGTCACGCTTAAATTAGTTTGGAGTTGCTAATCCTCTCAACGATGCGATCGGAGCGTTACAGTAATGCTTGCACTTCAGTATTTACCGTTGAGCTTTATTAATAGAAAGTTTTTAATTTAGGATAGTGAAAATAACAAATGCAACTATTTTTAAATTAAAACTATATAAACCAATGATTATATTTTATTTGATTTAATTATCAACATTTTTAGAAGATTTTACTTAAAATTACAATTATAAAACTCATAAAACAATGAAATTTAATTTCTGATTCTCGATTGCTTGTCAGTGGCTGTACAGGAAACAAAAAGTCAATAGCAGTGATTCCGAGCCTAGCAGAAGGATGCCCAAAAGTTTAGATTTGCCGCCAGTCATCAGAGTAAAATTAAGATGGTTTAAGAGCCTGACAAGAGAACTTCAGACAAGCGAGGAGTGCTAGTTGCAAGACCGCTGCGCTTACCCCGCATCCGCTTGGCGATGCTGTGAGGAGGGAGGAAATGAAAAATTTCAAACCAGGAAGCGTAGGAGCGATAACCGCAGGCCCCTTTAGTGACTTTCAGGGTGTGGTAGTTAAGTTGCAGCCTGGAGAAAAGATTGTTGTTGAAGTCGAAATATTGGGTCGCAAAGCAGAAATCACCCTAAATCAAGAGCAATTCGAGCTACTGGGTGAAGACCCCCGTCCGCGTTTCCGGGACGAGATTGAAAAAGATATCGACCAGATGCTTCAGGAGGAATTTGATAATTGGTGGCTGAAGCAGTTGGATCGACCAGAGGATGATTTAGTTGCCGAGTGGTCTGCTTTCCAAGCATTTCGTCAAGAATTTGAAGCGAAAGTTGCTGTAGAACGACAGACTTTGCTCAATGCTTTTGAAGCATCTTTTACCGCGATCTCAGAACATGGCGTTTCATGGGCAAAACAACGCTGGGAAACAGAAACAGAACGCTGGACGCCAAACGCCTATCGGCACGAAGAATTCTACAAAGCAGCGCGTCAGCAAATTAAAGAATGCCCTGATGATTCAGGTCATTGGACGGATATCTGGCGACATCTGTGGCAAGCGGCAAATGAACGTTCCTGGAAAGCGGAATATATGGCATGGCGTCAGGAAAATCTGCCAGATGCTGCCACGATCGAGCAGATGCGCCTGGACGCCCGACAAAAAGCGCAAGTGTTGGTGGAAAGAGTGCGATCGCTGGTACAACAAACCCACGGCTTGACCTTACCCGACCATGTTTTTGCATTCTGGGCTTTCTGGCTCAGCTTAACTCCGATTGAGCGGCAAGAAATGCACTGGATTGCAACACCTTGCGGTTTGTTTGATTTATTCAGTGAAGAAGGTTTGCAGCGAAAACCCATACCAGAACTTGACCATCGCTTACATTACCGCTATTACCGCGATCCGCCGGAGTTTCTCACTTTGCTGTACGGGGGCGGCGATGGTCTGCATTTTGGTCTTTGGTACGATGACCCCAGAGAACTGCCCACGGGTGTGATGTATTACTGGAACAACGATGGCATTCCCGTCTGTGATGACGGTTGTCAAACATTGCTCCAACAGGTTCGCTTCCAAATCGAAAAAGCGGTCTCTCATCTGGAATATGACCGCTATGACAACGATTCTCGGCATCGACGAGTTAGACTCTCAGCACTCCGCGATGCGGTGATGGCGTTTGAAACCGCGGAACGCCCTGAAATGGGAAGTCTGTACGAGAAAGCCTACAAACAACAGCGGCTGGGTGCCAGGATTGCGACTGAGGATGGTGCGGGGGTGGCAATTCCCGGCTTCAGCGCCGAAACTTTCCCTCAGCGCGATCTTGAAGTAATCAGAACGGCTATCTTAGGGGATGCCCCCATTGTCCAAGACTGGATTGCGGCAGCACTAGAAGCTTGTGCCGAGGGTCAACCGGCTGAGGCGCTGGCATTCGGTCGGGACTTGCACTGGCTTTCCGGCGGGAATCCAGAACGAGAAGCGGCTGCTGCCAAACTGCTGGATGCTGCCTACCGCGCACTCGGTCGAGATGCTTTGGCTGCGATCGCATTGGTCCATTTTCAAAAGCGATCGCTCCAGTCAGTGAATATTTATTAGCGATAAAGTTATAGCTACCAGAAATAGTCAGCGATCGCGCATTACGAAGCACGAATTTCTTGCCGTATTGGGTAAAGAACTTTTAAACAATACTCTTGCGTTGATGTCATTTAAAGCCCTTAATTTTAGCCCTCAATGACACCTGTAATCAAAGATACTGGGCGCTCATTGTGATAAAACAGGAAAATAATCATGTTGAATAAATTCAAGCTGGGTACCAAATTCACCTTACTTCTATCGCTAGTTTTTATCTTTGGGATTGTTGTTAGTGGGATTGCTTTGTCTAAGGCACTTCAGCACAGAGCCGAAAATGAAATTATCTCTAAAGGTGTAGTTCTCATGGAGACAATGAACTCACTGAGAGACTATACAAATACTCAGATTAGTCCTCTCTTAGCGCAGAGTGCAGAAGCTCAACCAGAATTTATTCCTGAAACAATTCCTAGCTTTTCTGTAAGAGAAGTTTTTGAAGGTTTACGCCAGAAAGGAGAATATAAAGATTTATTCTACAAAGATGCTACTCTGAATCCTACAAATTTGCTAGATAAAACAGATAACTTTGAAGACAAAATTGTAAACCGCTTTCGCAACGAACCAGAAACGAAAGAAATCTCAGGTTTTCGCTCTTTATTTGGCAAGCAAGTATTTTATAAAGCTTTACCGATTGCGATTGAACAAGAGAGTTGTCTCCGCTGCCATTCGACTCCAGCCGCAGCGCCGAAGAATTTGATAAAAACCTATGGCAGTAAAAACGGTTTTGGTTGGCAATTAAATGAAATTATTGGTGCTCAAGTCATCTATGTCCCCGCCGAGCAAGTTTTTGAGAGAGCCAACCGTTCTTTTTTCCTAATTATCGGAATTTTTCTCGGCATTTTTACTTTTGCCGTGCTTATAATTAATTACTTATTAAAACGAACTGTTGTTCAGCCAGTTAAACTCATGGCTAAGCTGGCTCAAAAAATTACTGCTGGTACAACTTCCGATAAAGTTGAGGAATTCGATTTAGAAAGTTTAAAAGATGTTGCCCGTCGTGCCGATGAATTGGGACAGATGGGGCGGGTTTTCGAGAGCATGGCGCGTGAAATTTACGCCCGCGAACAACGCCTGAAACAACAGTTACAGGAACTCCGGATCGAGATTGATGAAGCCAAAGCAGCGCGTCAGGTAGCTGAAATTACAGAGTCGGACTATTTTCAGGAATTGCAGAAAAAGGCTAAACATCTAAGGAAAAGATCCAAAGAATCCGATACATAAATTTCCTATCTTGTGTAGCAGCTTAGCATTTAGTCTTTACTCAGCTAAAATTTACACTTTTTCCGATGACTATTTACTTTTACAGTACCCGCGAAAAATATAGTTGTTTCTCTAATTTTTCGCCTCACGGCTTTGAATTAGATGGGTTTTATTGGCCTACCAGCGAACATTATTTTCAAGCGCAAAAGTTTGTTGGAACGCCTCACGCTGACCAAATTCGCCAGGTAAAGACACCGAAGGATGCGGCGAGAATGGGACGAGAGCGATCGCGTCCCCTGCGTCCCGATTGGGAACAGGTAAAAGATGACATTATGCGAAAAGCCGTGCTACGCAAATTTGAAACTCATGCCGACATTCGTGAAGAATTACTTTCTACCGGCGATGAGTTAATTGTTGAAAATGCACCTGGTGATTATTATTGGGGTTGCGGTGCTGATGGTAGTGGCAAGAATATGTTGGGGCAAATTTTAGTAGAAGTGCGAGAGATACTACGCCTTAGCAACCAGCCATAACAGAAAGAATCGGCTCAAGCTAGAGCAGAGCAATTAGCAGAGAGATTGCACTCAATGGGGATTAATCCAGATGAGGTGTGAGTAGGCGATCGCCTATGCCGTATGCACCCAAAAAGTTTGTGGCTCTGATGACCGCTCACTCTAACGACTAGATGTCTTTATAGGACATTATCTAGCTGTATTGAGAGCAGGAATCAGAGCCACAGTTTAGTTTTATCAGAAGTGCAAGCAGTCTAGGAAACTAGCACTTTATCCCTTAGCGGTTGCCACGCACGGGCACTCGGCTGAGGTAGTCAATGTCAAACGCAGAGACCCGTTGTGGGTAGTTGCGCTTGGTACTGAGCGACGCCGCAACCTCGCGGAACCGGCGGGGATCGCCTTCGGGAAGTTGCCGTTCTTGGTTCTTGCGGCTGTAGAACTTCTCCACAGTGAAGCGCCAATCGGTCTTGACTGTGCCAGCACTTTCGCGGAAGTCTTCGCCATAGCGAGGCGTCACCAGGTTAAAAGGACGCTGTTCCATCCGCTTGCGCTGGTAGGGTACGGTGAAATCCCCAAAGTTGTCGGTATATTCTTCGCTGTTCACCAAGGCATCAACAAAACCGCTGAAGCCCAAAGTGGCAATTTTAATCGACCAAGCGATTTCTTCGGCTTTGTTGTAAGGCTCCCGACCTAAAAAACGCTTGAGACAAATGTTTACAAGGCGATAGTTGTTATTGACCGAGACAACCACACGGTAAAATGCCTCTGACTTCGCCAGACCAGCAATAAATTCCCTTACTGTAATCGTCGCATTTTTCAGCTGAGATTCTAGGGTAATCTGACGGTTGAATCTGAGGATTTCATGCTCGCTGAAGACTTGGCGATAAGCCGCCCAAATCAGCTGCTCCATTTCTATCGGTGAATTGGCATCTTCCACGCGATAGATGTATGGGGTATCTTCGTTAAGATCCGCTTTTCCAAAGCTCTTAACTCGTTGGTTTTGGGTGGTTGGTTTGTATTCAAGTAATGGCAGTGCCATTTAAAAATCTCCCTTATAAAGTGGTTGAGACTTCCTATTTTCCAGCATCGGGGTATCCTCTGGTCGATGGAATCCCCGTGCTACCGGAGAGGAAAACTTACTTGCGAGTTAATCGAGACTCGTGTCTCTTGCGCTGTATTATCCCGTGTCATGTCGGGAATTTTGATGTTAGCCGTGTTAACGGTAACAGTATTGGTGACAGCTTTCGGGTTGATTGCCCGTGCCATATCCAAGAAGTTTTGCACATTGCCCCATTTGTAGCGTGCACTTTCTTCCTTATCGCGCCAGTAATCGGCGTAGCTAGGCGTCACCAAGTTAAAGGGTCGATCTTTGTAGCGACGACGCTGATAAGGCACCGTACTGTCGCCAAAGTTAGACTGATACTCCTCACTATCGACTAGGGCATCAATGAAGCCGCTCAGTCCCTTAGTGGCAATCTTAATTGACCAGGCGATTTCTTCGTCTTTGTTGTAGGGTGCCCTGCCCAAGATCCGTTTGAGGCAAACTTCGACGACTCGATAGTTGGAGTTTTTCTCAACAACCAAGCGGTAAAATCCCTCAGTCTTCGCCAAACCTCGGATGAAGTCGCGCACAGTAATGGCGCGGTTCTTCACTTGAGATTCTAGGTCAACTTGACGAAAAGAATTGAGGATTTCGTGTTCGCTGAAAACCTGACGGTAGGCTGCCCAGATTAATTCTTCAAGGTCGCTATTGTCAATGCAGTTTTCAAGGCGATAACTCCGGGGAGTATCTTCGTTCGGCACTTCGTAACCCGATACTCGCTGGTTCTGCGAACTGGGTTTGTATGAAAGCAAAGGGATTGACATAGGTAAATTGTTAGTTCCTATCTTGTTGGATTGCTAATTGCCATGAACCATGAACAATTAGCCATTAGCCTTTAGGCTTTGGGCGTTGGATAAAGGTAGCGGTAAGGAAGGGCTACGTCGGTGCGACCTACAGCAGGTTGCAAGTTGGCAGCTTTGCTCCTCGTGTCGGGAATCTCCATGTTTTTAATTTGAGAGAGTACCCGATCTCTGGTGCGCTGGTAGTTGACTTCGCTAGGGGCAATACTCCGAGCCATTTCCAAGAAGTTGTTTGGAATTGCTTGACGAACCGAGGTTTTACCCGCGGCGTTTTGACCCCCCACTTGGAAGTAACTCCGAGTATCTAGACCCATCATGCGACCGCGCCAGTAATCACTGTACCGGGGGTTGACCAAGTTAAAGGGTCGCTCGTTAAACCGGCGGCGCTGATAAGGTACAATCTCATCGCCGAAGTTCTGGCGGTATTCTTCGCTATCAACAACGGCATCGATAAAGCCATGCAATCCCTTGGAAGCAATTACAATTGACCAAGCAATTTGCTCGTCTTTGCCATAGGTAGCGCGTCCCAGAAACCGCTTGAAAGTGATGTCAACTAAGCGGTAGTTGGAGTTCGTGTCTGCCACCAACTGCCGATAAACATCGGACTTGCCCAATCCTCGAATAAACTCGCGCACGGATATGGCTCGATTCCGCAGTTGAGATTCTAGAAAAGGTTGGCGGTAGCTTTCTAAAATTAAATGTTCGCTGATGATTTGCCGGTAGGCAGCCCAGATCAAGTCATTAATTGCCGTGTCTGAGGTTGCATCTGTCAATCGATAAATCTGTGCGTCGTCCTCATCAGGTACTTCGTACCCTTCTACACGCTGATTCTGCGTGGTTGGTGTAATTTCAAGAAGTGGAATTGGCATATTTTTTGTTGTTAGTTGTTAGTTGTTAGCTGTTAGTGATGAGTCCATGAATAAAAGACGAATGGGCCTTTGCTAAGGACTCATCACTAATGACTGGTGAGCCAGCTGAACTCTGGCACGAACTGCTGGGTCATTATCTAAAGCCATTTCCGCTAATCGCTTTTGGATGGACGGGCGGACTTCCAACTGAGTGGAGAGTGCTTGCAAGCCGACGACAGCGGCGTAGCGAATCGCCCAGTCCAGGTCTTGAGAAATGAGCAGCAGGGTTTCCAATGCCCTAGGGATCGCGCTTTGAATCTGTTGGGCATTCAACGTGTTCCACCGGAGGTTTCCCAGCCCTTTCGCAGCAGCGCGGCGAACGCTGGGCGCGAAGTCGGTGACTGCTGCCTCTACTAAGATGTCTAAAGCGCGGGGGTCGGCGATTCCGGCTAGGGCACGAATCGCATAAGCCCTGGCACCGTAGTCATAGGCGTCCAGTTTTTCCAGCAAGGGTTGTACGGCGATTTCCCCTAACTGAATCAGCCCTTCTACTGCTGCTACTGCCGCTCCTGGGTTGTTATAACCTAAGACGGCGATCAGGGTAGGAATCCCAACTTCTAGACGGGCGGCAGCTAAGGCTCGGACTGACGCCACCAAACGTCCGGGGGAATCTGCCTGTTCAATGGCACGAATCAGTTCTTGGGGCGAATCAGTCATTAGTCCATCATCGGCGCTCGGTGGTCAATGGCGAATTGCGAATTGTCAATTGCCATTTGTTAAGTAGCTGAGCATAAATAAACGAAGCAGTAGGGTGGGCACTGCCACCCGTGCCGTGCAATGGGTGGGCAGTGCCCACCCTACCTATAGGCTACGTGCTGTTTAAGTTATGTCTAGCTACTTACTGATTGCTAGTTGTTAATTGCCATTTGCTACTTGCGATTAGCCATTAGAAAACGACAATTGACTATAACAAAGCATCCATCAGGGTCATCACCCTGATGGCGTCAGCAGATAGCGAATTCGGTTCATCTGGGTGTAAAGACGCGATCGCTCGCGCCTGTACGTGTTCCAGCAGCCCTTTGAGGGCAATGAGTTTGAAGCTATTTTCGGTGGCAGCACTGGCGATCGCTTCCGCTGCTGGCAGATAACCAATCGCACCCAAGTCTGATAATACGATGCGGCGCAGTTGCAGATCGCTGCCTTCCAATGCTTGAACCAAGCGTTCCCCATAAACGGAATCTTCCGTTAACTGGTACATTGCCCGCGCTGCTGCATATTGCACCCGCGCGACAGGATGCTCCAGAAACGGTTGAATCTGAGCAGTTGCTTCCACCGCTTGAAGTGCTCCTAAGGCTTCCAGCACTGCTTCATAGGGTTGTGTCAGATGAGGTCGCCCTGGTACTGGCAGAGCGGCTACCACACCCCCTTCTAGCAGTTGCATCAGTTCCGGAATGCAGGTGCGATCGCCTAGCATTCCCAAAGACTGAGCTGCGGCTTCTCGAACATAGAAGTCGGAGCAGCGCAAACAACGAATCAGCCCTGGAACGGCTCGGCGATCGCTTAGTTTCCCTAGCGCTCGTGCGGCATTGCGACGGAGGGGGTATCCACCTAGCTCTGTCCGATCCGATTCATCCTCCAAAGCTGTAATCAGAGCTTCTACAGCAGCAGACTCGCGCACGCGGAATTTACCCAGCCACCAGGCAGCATAGTAGCGGAGACTTAAATCTTCATGGCGGAGATTGGCAATTGCCTGCTCCACCGTTAGCGGTTCGCTACCCGGTGAATTTCCGGACGGTGAGTCTGATTCAGAATATCGATCGGGATTAGGCGATCGCATCGTAGGAGTGCAATGACTTGGCTTTTACGAACATGGCTGAATGGGCTTTCTGGGTAAGCTGAATCGGCTTAGCGCTTGCCTTCAGCGTCATGATTTTGATGGGCTGTTGTCGCTTGGCTTTTAGCTTCGCTGTCTCCATCCAGAGTTAAAGGCTGAATGTTGACGATTCTGCCACCCATGCGGTTAATCCGCTGCATTTCTTCATTCATGCGGCTGTAGGGCACTGTGATATAGAAACTGCCACTACGGCGAATGGGATAGCTGAGTTTGTCAGATTCGTAAGTCTGACGTAAACCTTCGACTTCGTAGCGAAATACCCGATTGGCAGCGTCACCCAAAGTACCGCTCCCAAGTGCAGTTTGTCCAAACATCGTTGAAATAGCTCCTGTAATTGGGTTGAAAACAGTTGAGGGGATGATGACATGAAACTTGATAGTTGGTGTCATCACCATTGTCAAAAAAGACTCATTCAAAAAAGACTAAGTGCGATGACACTTAGAATCTGCTCACCTTAAGCGGGTGTAACGCTGACAATTTTGCCGCCCTGTTTCGTAATTTGCTGTAGTTTTTGGGACAGCTGCTCGTAGGGCACTAGGAAGGCGTTGCTACTGCGACGGACTTTCGGGTAGCCTGGGCTGAGAATTCCAGACACTTCAATGCGATAAACCCGTCCGCTTTGTTCCTTAGTACCGCCGAGGGCTTTTCTGGGGGCTGCGTCTTGAGGAATCGCTGCCGATCTCCAGGACGAAGAACTGCCAGAGGGTTGGAAAATTGTAGAAGCCTCATTTCGGCTCAATTCGCCCATCAGTCGGGGAGTTTTTCCTCCAACTTGGGAGCGATCGCTATTCGCATAACCCCGATACAGGCGGAACATACGAGTAAAGCCGGTCGTTCTCACTCCCGGCTCTACCATAAATCCACGATAATAAGGGACAACGTTGTTTCCGAAGTTGGCTTCATACTCAACGCTGTCGATGTAGGAATCGATTTCTGCGTCGTACCCCTGTTCCTCATAGATATTGAGGTGGGAGTTTATCTCATCCTCTGCGTAAGGTGCCCGCCCTAGCAAATGCTTGTAGTTGAGTTCGATCAAGCGGGTATTGGAATTGCGAAAGAAAAACTTGTTTTTGTATAGATCTGACTTAGCGATCGCGCGGACAAAATCTCTTACCGTTATATTTCCTTGCCGAAGCTGCGATTCAGCATAGGTTAGGCGTTCCGACTTCATGATGTAATCGTTGCCTAGTACCTGACGGTAAACCGCGCGGATTACCGCTTGCAGATCGTCCTCTGTCCAGTCAGGCCGCAGTTCCACCCGTGTTTCATCAAATGCAGAAAGACCTAGGCGGCCTGCTGCTGCTAAATTCGACGCCACTAAACCGGCCATTCTTGCTCTCCCAACGCAACAACTTTTTAAGATTTTTATACTCAAATTGAGAAAAACAATGCCCGGAAAAATTAGCAACTGCTAGCAAGCACGCCAACACTCGCTGATTCTTCCGGGCACCGCACCTGAATACTAGCTCAGGGCGTTAATGGCGTAGTCGATGTAGGTGTTGGCTTCGTTAGCAGCTTGACCAGTCAGACCATGATTGGCCTTGATGTTCTTGAGGGCTTCTACGTACCAGCTGTTGGACAGCTCGAATGTGCGGTTGATTTCATCCAAACCGGCAATCAGGTACTCGTCCATTGGACCTGTACCACCAGCAACTAGACAGTAGGTAACCATCCGCAGATAGTGACCGATGTCACGGGCACACTTGGATTTACCACGAGAGTCAGAAGCATACTGAGGCCCCTGCATCTGGGTGGTGTATGGGAACTTTTGGTACACGGCTTGAGCAGCACCATCAATCAGTTGCTGAGCCTTTTGGGTCAATGCACGGGCAGCTTCCATGCTGGCAGCGGCACGCTCAAAGCGACCGTTAACAGCAGTCAGTTCGGTGTTGCCTAAGAAACGACCTTGGGTATCGGCTGCGCCGATGGCTTCAGTAATCGGGGTCTTCATTGTTGAGGTATCTCCCTAAAAGTGTTTGCAAAGTTTTCGACTAAACAACGCGAATGTTCGCGTCTATCCAACAGCAAGCTTGCTAGTTGTTCTTAAGCAACAGCAGATGAGGCACGATCGAAGTAGCTAGCTACTTCAGACATCAGTTGGCTACAGTCGCCCTTGGTGATGCCATTGGGGTCATTAGCGATTTTGACCGCAGCTTCTTTCATCTTTTGGACGCCAGCAGCAACAGAACCACCAGGAACGCCTAGAGCTTGGTAGGTTTCGCGTAGACCGTTCAAGCAGCGATCGTCCAACACGCTAGAATCACCAGCAATTGTGGCATAGGTAACGTAGCGCAGGATGATTTCCATGTCGCGGAGGCAAGCTGCCATACGACGGTTGGTGTATGCGTTTCCACCTGGTTGAATCAGTTGAGGCTGCTCTTCAAACAAAGCACGAGCGGCGTTGGCAACAATGCTGGAAGCATTGCTGGTGATGCGGTTAACGGTATCCAAACGCTTGCTGCCATCCTTGACAACATTGGTCAGGGCATCGAGCTGCTCGGTGCTCAAGAATTCACCGCGGGCATCAGCCTGAGAAACAACCTTGGCGAATGCATCTAACATGAACTCAATCTCCTACTACTGATTTGGATGAGTGTGGTTTTTTAAAACGTCGATATTTGTCAAGCAGAGCTACTTCAATCTATTGAATCAGCTCTTGGATTGGTCAAGCCCAGACATAAGTCCAACACGCTTTTTAAGTCGCTCTCCCATCCCTTCTGTTACTTTACCTGCAACAAATTGGTTTTCACAGAAATATGAGAAAAGTCCGTGCTTTTATGAGAGATTTGCAACCTTGATAAATCCGTGTCTTGTTTAACTTTTGTCTGTTATTGATCCCTCCGGTTATTTTTATACAACGCCTTCGCAGCTTTGTTTTTTAAGATTTATTAAGCAATCTCAAGAGCCATGAATAAAAGCTCAAATCCTTACCCTTCCAAGGGTCTTGGATTTTATTTCCCACATACTTCGTTACAATTCTCCAAGTATTTATACTCAAAAAAGCCAAGGTTTTTGTTTTTATGGTTTTTTAATATTTGTTTAAAAAGTTTCTCGGCAAGGGTTAGGGGTTTTTTGGAACTAAATGTAATTATGTAGTTTTATGTAAATATATAAAGCCTTATCGGTCTATCGATTGTGGATTAGTGGCAGCAATTCGTCTTCGCAGCACATCGAGAAGCTTTACAAATGCTGAGGGTAGGGGTGCGATCGCTTCTATCAACTCCCCGGTTACTGGATGTTGCAATCGAAGCCGCCAAGCATGGAGCGCTTGACCGGGAAGATTGACCCCGACAGAGTGACCGGAACTGTAAACGGGATCTCCCACAATTGGATAACCGATGTAGGCGCTGTGAACGCGAATTTGGTGGGTGCGACCTGTTTCGAGTTGAAAAAGCATCAACGTGTGGTTTCCCAGGCGTTCCTGCACCCGCCAGTGAGTCATCGCCGCTCGTCCCCCCTTCTCTAGCGGTACGACAGCCATTTTTTTGCGATCGCCCGAATGACGACCGATAGGCTGGTCAATTGTGCCGCCCTCAGCGCGGGGAGAACCGTAGACGACGCCCAGATATTCCCGACGTGCGGTTTTAGCTTTTAGTTGAGCTTGCAGGTGTTGGTGGGCTTGGTCGGTTTTGGCAACAACCATTGCCCCCGTCGTATCCTTGTCAAGACGATGGACAATTCCCGGACGTTGCACCCCGCCAATTTCCGCGAGAGGACAGTGGGCTAAAAGAGCGTTGACGAGAGTGCCTGCTTCGTGTCCTGCGGCTGGATGAACGACTAAACCCGCCGGTTTGTTGATGATAATTAGGGAATCATCTTCATAAAGAACATCTAAAGGGATTTCTTCTGGTTGCAGGTCTAGCGATCGCACTTCTGGAATCGTTAAAGATAGGCGGTCGCCCATTTGCATGGTTGCTTTCTTGGACGTGCAGACGGTGCCGTTCAGTAGCACGTTGCCGTCTTCAATTAGTTTCTGGATGCGCGAACGGGATAAATCTGGTAGTTGTTGGGAAAGATAGCGGTCAATGCGACTGCCTGTTTCTTGAACTTCGAGAGAGATTGAATGGGGGGAATTCACGAATTCACTGTTTAAGTTGGAAACGAACCGCAGAGGACGCAGAGGACGCGGAGGAAGAGAAACAGGAACAAAGGTTAGTGAGGGCGGCGCGATCGCATTTTAGTACGAGTGGGAAGACTTGTTTCTTAAGAGTAGCAGTGTAATTACTGCATCCTAGCCGAAACAAATTTACTTTATTTTCCTAATTTCCACTCTTCCGCGCCTGGTAATTTACTCAATTCCTCACTAATAATGTCGCGCAATGCCTTGGCTGAATTGGAATAGGTCAAGCTTAGAAGTTTATTTGCTGCGACAATTATCTCCGTCCTGCTTACCATATCTTGTAGTTGAAATGGGGTATAATTCCCATTTAAAACTTCCACACTTGCCGCGAATATAGCATCTTCAAAAGAATTTTCCAGGTAAGATTCCCATTCATCCTGGTTAATATAGAAGGAAGTTTTATTTTCTTTCATATTTAAAGCTTGAATCTTTAGAAGCGAATCTCGAATAGAAACTGCCCAAGAATTAGTTAAACGCTGCTCAATTTTATTCTTTATCAAGTGAACCAGCATTCTACTGAGAAAGCTCTCAATATTCTGCAAAATAGCTTTTTTACTCATCCCTTCCAAATCATCCACCAGGGACAAAGCATCTTCGTATCTTCCTTCCAGAATGGAAGCTTTTAAGTCGGTGAGTTCTTGAGTCATTGTCAACTGACCTCACTTTTACATCGCAAAATTATGTGGTACGCGGGTATAGACTAGGCTATTGACTATCAGAAGGATGCGATCGCTCTCGGCACTTTTCTGAGAGCGATCGCATCCTTACTTATACACAAAATCCTCCTAAGTTTGAGGAACTTTCACTCTAGTTTTAGGCAGATTGCTGCTTTGTTGAGGAATCTGTTGTTGCAGAAATGGTTTAACCCTCTCAGGTGAACTTGACCCTCGATAAGCGCCACAATAATACATACTTAGAACCGCTTTGAATGCCCAGTGATTCGACGGCACATCTGAGAAAGGATTGGGTAAAGTATCGGCTTGGTCTTGGGCGCAGGCTTCCAAAACTGGATCTGAAGTCGGTTGCGCTGGAGATGAGGGCGTTGTTGGGCTGAGTGGTTCGGAATCTTGCGCTTTAGCTGGAGCCACGAAGCCAATAGTGGCAAGGAGTATAGCTGTTGCGATTTTGAGTTTCATGGTTTGCAAGGAACAACTGTACGGGCAACTTTCTCTTAAAGTTGCCCCTCCTCAAAACTAACAATTACTGGCGTTAAATTGGCTGTTCCAATTTGTGGATAAATCCTAATTTCTCATCCAAAGGCTTTGTGACTGAAAGCCTTTTAGCTACAACGTTCGGCGCACCAGATCGGCTAAACGTTCGGCACTGTCAGGAACTGCTAGCGTAGCAGCTTTTTGAGCCATTTGTTGTAGCTGTTCGGGCGACTGCAATAAATTCAATACCTTACTTTCTAGTAACTGAGGCGTCAGTTCTGACTGCCGGAATACCAAACCAGCGCCTGCTGAGTTAAAAATTGCCCCATTGTAGACTTGATGATCTTCGGCGGCGAAAGGGTAGGGAATGAGAATCGCTGGGGTTTGCGTAACCGCAAGTTCAGTTAATGTCCCAGCGCCAGCGCGGCTAATTGCCAGGTTCGTCCGTTGCAAAAGTGCCGCCATATTGTCATAAAACGGCATGGAAAGATACTGAGGATGCTGGAAACTTTGGGCATCAGGGTCATTATCGCCCGTCAGATGGACAATCCAGGCACCGGCATTCAACCACGCTGGGGCGCACTCGCGGACGATTTGATTGACGGCAACAGCGCCCTGAGAGCCACCGACGACCGCTATTAAGGGCACGTCTTCAGGAATCGGTAACTCCAGCTTTTGGGGGGCACGAAACTGGGCGCGAACCGGGGTGCCAGTGTAGGCGGTTCCAGCGCGGGGTAGGTAATGCGCTCCATATTCAAACCCCAGCGCCACGCTATTACACCACGGACTCAACCAGCGAGTCACTTTGCCGGGGAGGGCATTGGATTCGTGCATAATCACCGGGATTCCAATGGACCGCGCGGCAATAATCGCCGGTGCAGCAATGTAACCCCCTGTGCTGAATACACCCTGAAAATTCTTGTCTTTAAGTAGCTGGCGTACCTGCCGGATGGAACCCGTCAGTCGCAGCAGAATGCCCAATGTCCCCAGTCCAAACCCTTGTTGAAACCCTTCCACCTCAATGGTGTTGAGGGGATATTGAGCCGGAACTAATTGGGTTTCCAGGCGGTTCGGGACACCCAACCACTCAATTTCATAGTCTGGCAGTTTCTCGGCTAGCGCGATCGCGGGAAATAAATGTCCCCCAGTACCACTCGCTGCAATTAACAATCGTTTCGGTTCATTTGCCAAAGTTTCTATCTCCTACTGGCTGTCCTGGCTCGGATAAGATTAAAAATCAGTTATAAATTAGCCAATAGAGCATCCAGGATTTCTACTCTTTAGCACGTCTGTTGCTCGACCCGGTTTTCTTTATCCAATTATTCAAACACGTCTGTGATGCGTAACCAGATAACTCCGTCTGTCAGCTTGTTCCAGTCTCTCATCAAGCAAAAGTCGAAAATTTTTGCCTTTATAATTTTTACGTCCCTGCTTCATCCAAACACTGTTCGGGCAGCGAGTCCAGAAACAGCACCCGCCGAGCTAAAAAATTCTCTCACGCAAATTGATGCAGCTGCCAATCGTCAGGATGTGAATACGGTGATGCAGTTCTATAGCCAGAATTTTACCCATTCTGATGGCTTAAATCGTCAGAGCCTGCAACAGACTTTAACTCAACTCTGGAAGCGCTACCCAAACCTGAATTATCGTACAGAACTCAAATCTTGGGACAAGGAAGGCGATGCCCTGGTTGCGGAGACGGTGACTCAGATTACTGGCACCCAGCGAATCGATGGCAAAAATATGAAGTTTGAGTCCGCCTTGCGATCGCGTCAGCGCTTTCAAGGTCAAAAAATTGTCCAGCAGGAGATTCTGGGAGAACGCACTCAGACGACCGCAGGCGTAAAGCCTCCCACGGTGGACATGAAGTTACCGGAAGAGGTTCGTATTGGTCAATCCTATAGCCTTGATGCAGTCGTCCAAGAACCCCTAGGCGACGATTTGATGTTGGGAGCAGCAGTGGAAGAACCCGTGCGGGGCGATCGCTTTGCCAAACCCGCGCCGGTGGATCTGGAGTTACTGTCATCGGGTGGAATTTTTAAGGTAGGTCGCGCTCCCCTGACAAAAGGGAATTATTGGGTATCAACGGTTGTAATCCGCGAACAAGGCATGACAACCGTTACTCAGCGCCTGCGGGTTGTAGAAGGCGGTCGCCCTTCCAAATAGTTTTGAGTTTTGAGTTTTGAGTTTTTAATTAAATTAAAAACTCAAAGCTCAATTTTCAGAATTTATAGCAATTTTGTTTGATTTGCAAGGAATATTTTTAAAGACTGCAAAAAACGTGAATAAAAGAAAAAAGAGGGTTTTAAGATTTACTTAGATTGCCATAAAATTTAGTTAAACCGAATGATTTCTATCAAAGACAAAATCGTTGTAATTACTGGCGCGAGTAGTGGAATTGGTGCTGCTTGTGCCAAGATGTTTGCCCAAGCGGGTGCCAAACTGATCTTAGTGGCTCGACGCCAAGAGCGGTTGCAGGAACTCGCAGATGAACTTAGCAAAGAATTTTCTTGCCAGTTGCATCTACTAGCAGTAGATGTACGCGATCGCGCTTCTGTTGAATCCGCCTTTTCTTCTCTCCCAGAGACTTGGTCGGAGGTCGATATCTTAATTAACAATGCCGGTCTTAGCCGGGGGTTAAATAAACTCCACGAAGGCAGCATTCAAGACTGGGAAGAAATGATCGATACTAATATCAAAGGCTTACTTTATTGCACCCGCTATTTAGTGCCAGGAATGGTAAACCGGGGTAAAGGCCATGTGGTGAATCTTGGCTCCATTGCCGGTCATCAAACCTATCCCGGTGGTAACGTCTACTGTGCTTCTAAAGCCGCTGTAAAATCAATTTCCGAAGGTTTGAAGCAAGACCTCCTAGGAACGCCCGTGCGAGTCACTTCAGTCGATCCAGGGTTAGTTGAAACGGAATTTAGTCAAGTGCGATTCCACGGAGATAGCGATCGCGCTCAAAAAGTTTACCAAGGTTTAACACCTTTAACACCAGAAGATATTGCAGATGTAATATTTTTCTGTGTCACTAGACCTGCTCACGTTAATATCAGTGAATTACTTTTAGTCCCCACCGATCAAGCCACTGCTACCCAAGTTCACCGACGAAATTAATTTCGTCTTTTTAAACACAAAGGTTCCCAAAGAGCTATCTTTCCTCGGCGAACCTTTGCGTAAACCTTCGCGTACCTTTGCGTTTAAACTTCCACCGTTTCTTTACTCTTCAGTGGCACGTAATAATCGCCGTTAGCGTCAACTCCTACCTTTCCAATCACCTCGTCGCCGGTAATCAATCTTGCCCCACGTTTGCGAGTCCAATAGTTCCAACCCCACTGAAGCATCACGATGAGTTTATTATCAAACTCAATTAAGAAGTAGATGTGAACAAATACCCAAGTGAGCCAAGCGAGCAAACCGGAAAACTTCACATAACCCAAATCGACTACCGCAGCATTTCGCCCGATAACAGCCATACTGCCTCGGTCAATATATTGGAAAGGTGCCATACTGTAACCGGCAATCCGCTGTCTGATCAGGTTAGCAACATATTCCCCTTCCTGCATTGCCACGGGTGCAACACCCGGTAGTGGTTTCTCATTTTGATGAGAAAAACTTGCCAAGTCACCGACCACAAAGATATTAGGATGTCCTGCTATACTCAGGTCGGATTCAACGATAACCCGCCCCACCCGGTCAATTGCAGCGCCGGTGCGTTCTGCCAGAACTTTTCCCATTGGTGAAGCTTTGATTCCAGCTGCCCATAAGGTTGTTCTCGCTGGAATTTGTTCGATTTTATCGCCTTGTTTTGTGGTGATAATATTCTCTGCAATATTCGTCACCAGCGTCTTTGTCTGCACAGTGACACCTAAGCGCTGAAGAGAGGCTTCTGCTTTTGCAGATAACTCTGGTGTGTAGGGAGGTAGGATGCGATCCATCCCTTCCAGTAACAAAATTTTGGCTTCAGAAGTGTCAATGTTGCGGAAATCTCGCTTTAGGGTGCTGTAAGCGAGTTCTGCGATCGCTCCCGCTAATTCTACTCCCGTCGGCCCTCCGCCGATGATCGCAAACGTCAACCAGGCACGTCGTTTTTCGGGATCGGTTTCTTTTTCTGCCGCTTCAAACGCCATAAAAATGCGACGCCGCATTTCCAGCGCATCTTCAACGGTTTTCAATCCTGGCGCTACAGTTGCCCATTGGTCATTGCCAAAGTAAAAATGGCTCACACCTGTAGCAACGATTAACGTGTCGTAGATCAGTTCTTCGCCAGCGAGGATGACTTTTCGCTGTTGTGGATCGATATCCTTTACCTCTCCCATCAGCACTTTAGTATTTTTGCTCTCGCTGAGTACCGCACGCAGAGGAGATGAAATATCTGCTGGGGATAGCGTTCCGGTAGCGACTTGATAAAGGAGTGGCTGAAACAAATGAAAGTTACGTTTATCGACCAGTGTCACATGGACAGGTGCGCCGCTCAATGCCTTGGCAGCATAAAGTCCGCCAAAGCCGCCACCGACAATCACAACATGGTGAGGAGACTGATTTTCCACTGCTACTACCATAAAATTGACATCCTTTGTTTTATGTTGCCCGTGGCTACGGTTGAACTAACATTTCTTTACCAACTGGCAAGGCTTCCGTTACAGATGTTCATATTAGCCTAGTGTGCCAGGGTTAAAACAGGCGTAGCGACGGCTACAGGTAGATTGTTGTGCCTGGAAAGTCTGCCATAAGAGGTATTCAGCACACGTTTAAGCCGATGTTTGGGAATGGCGCGATCGCGAAGCGCTGACTTATCAGTTCGCAATGAGAATGAAAAAAGACGCGATTGCCCTTTTGACTTGCCTTGTTACTCTAAACTCGAATATTCACATTGCCTAAATTACCGATTCATTGCTTCCAAAGGGTTTTCCAACAATTTACCCTATCAATTTTTATGAGTTTAGGAAAAGATTAATCAGCCTTTTTATCGGACAATTAATGCTTTTTTTGAGGCAAAACATTTTTATTGTTTTGTGCTGCGACAGGATGGTTAGGCGCAATACAAGGATTACAGTGGAGGTGGAGGTGTAAGTTCCATGTTTGCAATTATCACACCAGAGAAAATCCAGTTACCCGCAGGCGCAGTGGTGCGGCTACCCGGTAGTTGGCAGGACTATCAAACACTAACTCAGCACTTAGGCGATCGCTCAATACCGCGCATCAAGTATCGACCCGGAGAGATTCTGTTAATGTCACCGCTACCCCAACACGGACGAGAAGCCCACATTATTGCAATGGTGGTAACAGCTCTCCTAGATCATTTAGAGCAGGACTACGAGGCATTTACCCCCATAACAATGGAACTTCCAGAGATTAGCGGCATTGAACCAGACTACTGCTTCTATATCGATAACTGGGCAGCAGTTGCAGGTAAAGACCGGATCAATTGGGGCGTCGAACCATCCCCCGATTTAGTAATTGAGATAGATGTAACCAGCTACACGGATGGAAACGACTACCTGCCGTATCGAGTGCCGGAAGTTTGGTTATATAAAAAGAACCAGCTTAAGATTTACCAATTGCAGAGCGATCGCTACACGGTTGTAACCAGTAGCCGTTTTTTTCCCAATATTAATGTTTTAGCATTCATCACCGAGTGTTTCCGAATTGCCTCCGAGCGCAATACCAGCGTTGCGATTCGGGAGTTACGACAAAAATTAGCAAGTGAGAATTAAATCCGAAAAATACAGAAGATGATAGTGCGATCGCAATCAGGAATCGCTGGTCAGCAGAGTTGTTAAAGTTAGTTGCTCTTGTGTAAATCTATGGGTGGCGTCATAGAGACACCAAGGAACTCAAGGACAATTTGCTTCAAGCGTTCTCAAAGAATTGTCAAATGGGGAGTTGCGTTAGATGTAATCAGTCTTGTTTCTTAATCTGCTCCCACTCCTCGCGCAATATTCCCATGCACAGCGTATCAACGTATCTGCCGTCATACCACTCGTGACCCCGGAGGCGACCTTCTTCCACAAATCCACAGGATTGATAACAGCGAATCGCTCGTTCATTCCTTGAGTTTGTCCTTAACCAAACTCGATGTAGATTCCAGTATCGAAACGCATAATTCAGCAGCAATGCGATCGCTTCACGACCGTAGCCGCGTCCCCAATATTCCTTATCCCCAATTGCAATGCCTAATTCACAGACACGCGCTACCCCCTGAAATATATCAAAACCAACCAAGCCGCACTGCCCAATGAACTTGCCATCTGCCTCGATCGCAAACCAGGTGCCATCTCGTCCACCTTTAGCGGCATTTTGATCAAACTCTGCTTGTAGCCGTTCCAGGGATTGGGGGATCGGCGGATCGCCTCCACCTGCCAATTCAACGGCTAAATCATTGTTAAACTCGCACAGTTTCGGCAGATCATCCCGCCGTATACCCCGTAGCGTTAGTCGTTCTCCCTTCAACATCGCTAATTGTCCTCGATTTTAGGTACTTACTCATCCATATCAAGTCTGTCAGGAGGTGGTCATGATTCATACACAAGAAGAAAACAAGTTGAGAGTTGGGAATAGCCTGGTGAATTTTAAAAGCTGTCGCTCTGTCTAAAATGTCCTGCTACCCTAAAGCAGCTCCTCTTGACACCTTCTATCGTAATTACAATGTTTAATCGTATCGATATTAATTGCTGTCCAGTTGTTGTGGAGCCAAGAGAAAACAATGACAACCACCAAACAAGCGCGATCACTTGTAGGGGCTAAAGGAACCGTTCGATTTTCCAAAATTGGGATAACTATTTTTAAATTGCGATAGCCCTTTCCTAGGGCGTATTTAAGTTGCAATCTTTCATAACATGGTCAAGCGCTTTTACCATCAGATCAGTAATATCCAAATCTGTACAAGCCCTACCTATATACTGATTTACTAAACTTGAAAAGCCATATTCAAAAAGCTTGGTACGTGCCCTATCTGGATCTATAGGCACTCCTAAAATTTTGCTTAAATTCGAGATAAATTCCAGAAACAAGTTCACATACTCTTCAATCGCTGTTTCATTGATTCGAGGAGTTTTCTCGTTAAGTGCTTTTATTTCTTCAATTAAACGAGCCGTAATATCATCAATTGGATAATAAAGTGTCATAAGAACTGTAAGCTCATTACAAAAGAACTGCTCCATCTTAGGGAGAGATGCGAAATATTGCACACCTAATAATGGTAGAGAGAATTGCTTTAAGTCAAATTCAGCAAACAGTGCTTGAGGAGGCTTTTTAGAACCATGTGTATCTTCAGAAACATATAAGATAGCATCTGGCCCACAATAGTTTTGAGCAATGACAACCGTCCTCTTGACTCGATGAAGAATAGTCAACACACCAATGATCATCTTCAGATGAGAACACCAATAAACCTCTACTGAGTTATGGTGAACACCTAACCCTAATCTGCTTGCCGCCTGTTCAGCTATAGAAATAATTTGCTTAAGATCGACTGCAAAAAACCTCCAGTCACCTTGGTCATATCGCGCAAATTGTTGAACAGGTTTAGTCAAATCACTAGAAATCCACTCTGGTAAATAGAATTTTAGGCACTTGAGGATTGTATGAGCAGATGAACGATACTGCTCCCGAAGATTCAGCCTAGCAGAAAATTTCTGAGGCTTAGCATCTAGCACATTTGAAGTTGCCTGCTTTATTAATTCCTTGAAATATTTCTGTCCGTCTGCTGATAGTAATCTTCCTAGCCAAGTAGCCATACCTCCTTCTTCTATCCAATGGTTGGCTTGACTCCTAGAGTTAAAAACGAAATATTGCTCCATCGTTCCATCAGGCTGAATTTCATCTTCAATGATTGCATTTTTAAGCTTAAGTATCCCTCCTTTATCTAAAAAATAACCTTTTTCTAAGATAATTTTTGGTACATCTTTATGGCGTTCACCTTTAAACGACCAAGAATTCATTACAGCCTCTACATAAATAGAAAAAGCTGGATCTGTTTTTGTTGAGAAGCTAATATTACATTCATTACAAATCAAGTATCCTGTTTTGTGTGAACCGCCCCAAGATGAATTAAAAATATGTTCTTTTGCTGTGGCTGGTAGCGAATTTCCACAGTAGAAGCAAGTTTTCAATTCTGATACCCGTATGGGCAATTTTTCAATGCGAATACACATTAAATTTACTTTAATTACTGCCAAAATCTTATTGTACTACATAGGTATTACAACTAGCAGTAACTGGTGTCTGGTTAATTGGGAATGATATTTTGTAGTTCATTGTCCACAGAAGTATCGTCAGAGTTTGGCAATTCTGCACTAGACGGCAGATTATGCAGCAGGTTGTCGTCCAGCATGGTATGGTAGTGACTTTCTGTGGCATTCACTGTGTGGATCTGACCTTTGTCAGGGAGGAAGCGATCGCAATCCTTAAAAATCCCCAAGCGCTTCGCCCTATCTCCACACCCCCCGCGATAGATGTTTGACGATAATTAATCGACACAATCTAAAGTCAGCCTGTTTTGTCCCAGCAAGTCTGATAATTTAATTAGGTTAAATTAAGATGCCTTGCCGTGTCAGCCTGTCGCACCTTTGGTGTGCTTACGAGCTTGGGCAGGCTTGGTTTGTGTAGCCTCAGGCTAAGGCAATGTGGGTATATCCCTAGGCAGGATTGGTGAGAGAATTATGGCGCTAATAGTCCAGAAATATGGTGGCACTTCAGTTGGTTCGGTGGAACGCATTCAAGCAGTCGCTCAGCGGGTGTTAAAAACAGCCCAGATGGGCAACTCGCTGGTTGTCGTAGTTTCGGCAATGGGTAAGACGACTGATGGATTGGTGAAATTAGCCAACCAAATCTCTACAAATCCCTCTCGTCGAGAAATGGATATGCTGCTCTCGACTGGCGAGCAAGTCTCAATCGCCCTGCTGAGTATGGCATTGCAGGAATTTGGACAGTCAGCGGTGTCTCTGACCGGGGCACAGGTGGGAATTGTTACCGAAGCCGAACACACCCGCGCCCGGATTCTGCATATCCAGACACATCGGATGGAACGTCACTTAGACGCGGGTAAAGTGGTTGTGGTGGCGGGTTTCCAAGGCATCAGCAGCACCGAAGATTTGGAAATTACCACCTTGGGGCGCGGCGGTTCCGATACTTCGGCGGTAGCACTAGCGGCAGCTTTACGAGCCAGCTGTTGCGAAATCTACACGGATGTGCCAGGGATTTTTACCACCGATCCCCGGTTAGTGCCAGAAGCCCAGCTGATGGAGGAGATTACCTCCGATGAAATGCTTGAGTTAGCCAGCTTAGGGGCAAAGGTACTGCATCCTCGCGCTGTGGAAATTGCCCGGAATTATGGCGTAGAGTTGGTGGTGCGTTCTAGCTGGACGGACGATCCGGGGACTAGGGTGATTTCTCCAATGCCTAAGCCGCGATCGCTCCAAGATTTAGAAATTGCCCGTCCTGTCGATGGGGTAGAATTTGATACCGACCAAGCGAAAATTGCGCTGTTGCGGGTGCCAGATCGTCCAGGCGTGGCGGCGCGGCTATTTGGTGAAATTGCCCATCAAGCCTTAGATATCGACTTAATTATCCAGTCGATTCACGAAGGCAATACCAACGATATTGCATTTACAGTTAGCAAAAACGTTATCAATCGGGCGGAAGCTGTAGCCGCAGCGATCGCACCCGCCCTCCGCAGCTCAAACAACCCAGAAGACGGAGAAGCCGAGGTGATGGTAGACAGGCAAATTGCCAAAGTCTCGATCGCGGGTGCGGGAATGATTGGGCGTCCGGGTGTAGCAGCGCAGATGTTCGCTACGCTTTCTAGTGCTGGGATCAATATTCAGATGATTTCCACCTCGGAAGTGAAAGTTAGTTGCGTCATTGATGCGGATGATTGCGATCGCGCGATCGCTCTTTTGTGCCAAACCTTCGAGGTCAACAATTCCCCACTCCACCAAAACAGAATTGTAGAAAGTGGTGTGGAACAACAGGGCAAAATTTCTCAGTCCTCAGCCCTGAGTCCTCAGCACTCCGCTCCCCCCGTGCGCGGTGTTGCCCTTGATTTCAATCAAGCGCGTCTCGCCATTCGTCATATCCCCGATCGTCCAGGGATGGCAGCTCAAGTTTTTGGACTCTTGGCTGAGAAAAATATCAGCGTGGATATGATTATCCAATCCCAACGCTGTCGCGTGGTGAATGGGATCGGGACCCGCGATATTGCCTTTACTGTCGCCCAAGCAGATGCAGCAGAAGCGAAAGCAGCACTCGAAAAACTCGCACCATCCTTAGGCTGCGGTGAAGTTTTAGTGGATACAGCGATCGCTAAAGTAAGTATCGTCGGTTCCGGTATGGTCGGGCAACCCGGTGTCGCCGCCCAAATGTTTGAAGCGCTTTCCCAACACCAAATCAATATTCAGATGATTACAACTTCTGAAATAAAAATCAGCTGCGTCGTAGCAGAAAATCAGGGCGTCACCGCCTTACAAGCCATCCACGCCGCTTTTGGACTTGCCGGCAGCCAAAAAATTCAAGTTCCCGCTTAAAGTTCTTGCAACTTTTTCAGCGCCCCCTGGAACAAGGGAGCGATGAGGGATCTCCAGCCGAAAAACTGAGCAGCAAAAAGCCCGGTTTCTATCAGAAAACGGGCTTTTAAAGTTATTGGTTAGTTTACGCTAATTGATGCCTACCCCTCGATCGACTCTTTACGCAATTGCTGTTGGCTGACCAATCACAACACTGGTAATAAAGCTGCTGACAGCGGCGAGAGCGATCGCACCGATGACCGCACTCCAAATCCCTTTTTCCAAACGAAAGCCTGTAATCAATCTCGCGGCTATTGTCAGTGCAATGACATTAAGGACAAAAGAGAATAAACCCAAAGTCAGAAGCTTTGCAAAAAATCCGTAGATGCCAAATGTTAGCGTATTCGGCAAGGTAAAAAATACAAAGCTAATCGCTGCATTTAAAATTCCAAAAACGGCTGCCGAAATATAACCAATTCCTGGGTTATCAATTTCAACTCCGAGTGGCAGCTTGCTAATAATTAACAAACTGGCGGCTGTTACCAACCAGGTAATCAGCACATCAATTAAATCCATATTTATAAACCTCCTATCCAGAAGTTGAGGCGTGAAAAAATCTTTTGATTATCCCTACCTTAAACAAACAATCGCGCCTCGACCTCTGTAAATTGACAGAATTGTCCCTACCTCTTGGGAGCAGAATCAGTCCCTTGGGGAGCCGGAACCGTCGGTGTCACGGGTACAGTACCGGGAATCGTAGTACCGGGAATCGTGGGATTAATCTCTGGTTGTCCCGGAGCCACCGGCAATTGCGGCTGACCCAGATTGTATGGATTGGCTGATGGACTGGGTGGCGCATAAGGATTATAAGGTTGGATAGGAGCGTTGCCGGAATAGGGCGCTAAACCGGGACTAGGAGCCGTAGGAACCTGCGTATTAGAGCCAGCCGCCGCATCACCGGACCCGGGTAGAGTCGCTAAAGACACGCGATCGCCTCCCACATCTCTCAGCAAATCCAGTACCTGAATGACATCGTTGTAACTTGCAGTCCGAGAAGCGTACAGCACCATCAACCCATTTGGATTTGTCGAGCGGTAATTCTGCAACGACTGAGTTAGCTGATCTTTTGAATTGATCTGCTGTTGCTCCACGTAAATTTGACCAAAATCATCCAAGCTCACCATCAACATCTCTCGCATTTGCGGAGTGCCGCTACTAGCCTTGGGCAAATCCACGCTAATTGCTTGCTGACGAGTAAGTTGCAACGCTGCCAACAAAAAGAACGTCAGGATACAAAAGATGACATCGATCAGGGGAATAATCTCAATTCGGGCGTCATCACCCGGAGTATCCAAGTTAATCTTCATAAGTTCAAACAACAGGGGAAGTTAAAAAGTCATGAGTCTTTAGTCTCTAATTCTTTGCTACTCACTAATAACCCATGACTAATGACCAATGACAATGGATTTCTAGGGTTCAGCCGTATCTGAAGTTTCTACTTTCGCCTTCATCGGATGACGATCGATACCAAGTTTAGGCCATTCCTGGCGGTACATTAACTCCAGCTCATTTCCCGCTCTCCGGAAAATTTTGGCTTGGTTAAACAAAAAACCTTGAAACAGCCGATAGAAAACAAGGCTAGTAATGGCGACTATCAGCCCAGCCGCCGTACTAATCAGAGATTCGCTAATCCCTAGAGTCACTCCAGCGGTTGAAGATGTTCCGAGATCGCCGAGGCGAATACCACTCAAGGATCTGATCAATCCCAACACGGTTCCCAACAATCCTAGTAGGGGACCAAGGGCAATCACTGCTTCTAGAATTTTGTCGCCTTGGCGCATCGAAGCCAATTCCTCGTCTGCGGCTGCTTCCAGTGCCAGCCTAAACAATTCTGGATCGGGGTGAGAAAGTCGTAAGGGAGCATACAGAAAGCGCCCTATCGGCTGTTTTCTGGCTTGGTGAGCAATCTCAGTGGCAACTCCCCAGTTGCGAGTTGCTGCTTCTAGCACCCGATCCACAGTTTCTCTTTCTTTGGTCAAGATTCTTGCCCAAAACCACAGGCGCTCAAAAATAGTGCCTAGAGACAGCAGCGATAAAGCCAGCAGAGGCCACATCACTGGCCCACCTTTCTCGATTAGTTCTTGAAAAGTCACGGTCGATTCTTTCCTCCTACACTCCCCAAGCTTTTAATTTTCTTTAACAACTTGAAGCCATTCCAATTTTAGACAAGCATTGTCATTCAGACTGAACTAAAGGACGAGGTTCTCCCGTGAGTGTCGAATCTTCTAGTCAAACTTCGGGTGGATATCCACACCTACATAATGCTGGTAGATTTGTCAATATTAAAAATAACTAGAGGATTCAATAATGAATAATTTTTCAATCCAATCAATTTACAACTGGTATCGCAACGCGATCCGCAATCCCAAATATCGCTGGTGGGTGATTCTAGGGTCATTACTTTATCTTTTCAGCCCGATTGATATTGCCCCGGATTTCATACCCATCATCGGATGGATTGACGATGGTGTGATTCTGACGCTCCTGGTTGCTGAAGTTTCCCAAATGCTATCTCAGCGCCTCAAGTCTCGTGACGAGCAAGCGGTCTCTGAAGCGGATGTTGCAGGTGTGGGATCAACTTCCAATTCAGACACGGTTGATGTAAAGGCTGTTCCCCTCAAGTAGTGTGCGTCACAACAATAATATTAATAACCCCTCCCAGTGTTGCAGCCATATTCCGCAGGCTTCTGGAGAGGGGTCTTTGTTTGTAGTAGTCGCACCCAAAAGTAATGACTTTTGAGAGACGGATGATCTACGTCTATACAAGAGCCAGGGCGAACGAGGGGACTTGAACCCCCGAGTGGTGGAACCACAATCCACTGCCTTAACCACTTGGCTACGCTCGCCATTTCAGATTTTTAATATAGCATTGTGCTTGCCAGTTGATCCAGTCTTTCGTCAGTTAACCTGGAACTCAGACGGCGATCGCCGTAGTCAAAGGCTACAAAAGAATGGTTTTAACATCCCATGAAGGGTTTACAGGTTATTACAACGATTGCGGGAGTCGCCTTGGCTGGGCTGGGTGTAGCGATGGCGCTGACGAATCCCACTCAGGAGGAGTACGAAGAATTTGCCTTACAGCAACTAACGGTGTACATAAAAGACAATGTTTGTGAAAAGGCTCCAGAAAACTTTGAGAATTTTTTGAAGCGTCAATGTATGTTATTAGTTGAGACGGGCAGCCCGCAGGTGAAGCGGCTGATTGCTGAAACGACAGAGCGGCAAAATTTTATCTTTTTTAGCATTTATCGCACCGATTTGTCGGTTAGTTCGTTCCTGCCTTCTTATCATTTTGAGTCGGTAGGAGCTTTCGACAATGTCTATATTTATCAAGCAGAGAAGCAATAATCTTGTTAGCAAAGAATTATTGCTTCAAGCTGCGCGATCGCTTCTTAAAGTGCTGAGAAACGGGTAACGCCGCCAATTAACTACACTCAGCCTTATAACAGATACACCCAATGGTCATCTCTCCAATTGAGGATATCTTGGAGATGAATATCAACAGGGAGTGCGATCGCGGCTGCCATGATCTATTGTGTTAGCGCTGGATGTCAAAGACCCCAAAATCCTTCTGACCAAAGATTTTGCCTGTGTTGTGGGCAAGCGTTATTGCTGAAAGACCGCTATCGCCCAGTCAAACCTATTGGTAAAGGTGGCATGGGAAGAACTTTTTTGGCGGTGGATGAGCATATTCCCTCTAAACCCAAGTGTGTCATTAAGCAACTGTGCTTCCCACAGCAAGATTCAACCAGTTTTAGAAAGGTCGTTTCCTTATTTCGTCAGGAAGCGATACACCTGAATGAACTAGGGAAACATCCGCAAATTCCCTCTCTCTTTGCCCACTTTGAACAGCAGCAGCAGCTGTATTTAGTGCAGGAGTTGATTTCCGGGCAAACTCTAGCGGAGGAATTGCAGCAACGGGACATTTATAACGAAACGCAGATTTGGGAATTTTTGCAGGATTTGTTGCCAGTTTTGCAATATATCCACGAACATCGGGTGATTCACCGAGATATTAAGCCAGCGAATATTATCCGCCGCACCCCCTCAACCTCCTCTTCCCCAGGAGAAAGGGAAGGTGAGTTAATTTTGATTGATTTTGGGATTGCCAAGCTATTCACAGACACTGCTGTGTTCAACACTGGCACGATCGTTGGTAGCCCGGATTATATGGCACCCGAACAAACGCGAGGCAAAGCCCTGCCCTCCAGCGACCTCTACAGTTTGGGCGTCACTTGTATCTACTTGCTCACAGGCGTTTCGCCCCTGAATATGTATGACATTATGAATAACGGGTGGGCGTGGCGCAATTTTTTACCCAAGGAGAGAAAAGTTAGCGATCGCCTGGGTCAAATTTTGGATCGGCTGCTACAAAATAACATTAAAGATCGTTACCCAGACGCTGCCTCTGCCTTGCAAGCGGTACAGCAAAATTTAAACCCCAGACCTACATCTCCGGTTCCAACTCAATCTCAACGACCGGGTGGTAGTGCCTTGAATTCCGAGGTTGGAGTTGACTATACAAAATTGCGGGATTTACTCGCTAAAAAGAAATGGAAAGAAGCCGATCGGGAAACCTGGGCAGTGATGTGTCTGGTAGTCGGCAAGTCAAGCAATAACTATCTATTCAACAGCGATATTCAAAAGTTTCCTTGCGAGGATTTATGGACGATTGACCAGTTATGGGTAAAGTACAGCCAGGGGCGCTTTGGTTTCAGCGTGCAAAAGCAAATTTTTCTGGAGGTTGGGGGAGAATATAGCAATTTTTGCGATCGCGTTGGCTGGCCTACCCACAACCCGTATATTCCTGACTCTGGTTTGAAATTTAGCGATAAGGCACCTATTGGACATCTACCATCGCGGCGGTGGGCGGGTGGTTATGAATGGTGGCGTCACGCCAGTGCAATGGCTGGAAAACTAGAACAGTGCAGTATTGCTTAGCTTTTGGTGCCTTATCAGCGATTTTCATCCTCGGTTGAGCGATTGTAACGGTTTTAGCTAAAAAATTGCCTCAACTGAGATTTCAATCTTGTTTTTTGTGTCCTCCTCTGGTTATAGAAAAATCCATGAGCTAAGTCTACCCGATGAGGCAGGAATACCTTTGACAGCCGATCTAAAGTATGGGTATATACCTTGATTTGTGAAGGAAAAAGAATCGTTTTTTTTGAATTCCTTTACAAAAAATATTGGCAAGCGCTCAACGATCCGGCAAATAGAGGAAAGGAATCCATTCATGTTTTTCCATAAAAAAGAACCCATTCATACTGTTAATATCACAGAGCCGAATCCACGTTATGCCCAGCTACTGCTAGAGCAGTTTGGGGGAGCAACGGGTGAATTAACAGCCGCTTTACAGTATTGGGTGCAGTCATTTCATTGCGAAAATCCTGGTATTCGGGATATGCTCCAAGATATTGCAATCGAAGAGTTTAGCCACTTAGAAATGGTTGGCAAACTGATTGAATCACATACCAAGAATGTAGATCAAACAGAAGCGTACCGGAGTACGCTCTTTGCTGTACGCGGCATGGGACCACACTTTTTAGATAGCCAAGGAAGCGCTTGGACAGCGAACTATATCAATGAAGGTGGGGATGTTGTGCGCGATCTGCGGGCAGACATCGCCGCTGAGGCTGGGGCACGTCAAACCTATGAGGAGCTGATCAAAATGGCTCCGGATCAAGGTACAAAAGACACCTTGGTACATTTGTTGACTCGCGAAATTTCTCATACGAAGATGTTCATGAATGCACTTTCTTCGTTGGGCAAATTAACAGATCCTTTCTTTGGCAATATCCAGCCGGATGAAACGGTCAATCTTTACTTCAACTTGTCTACGAATGGTAAAGATGAGCGCGGGCCTTGGAACTCGGAACCGGATTTCCAGTATGTCGCCGATCCATCTGCTGAAGTTAAACAGTAAATCGTCAGCAGTAGAACTCAATTAAAAAAGATAGAGTCACGGGGAGGTGTAGCCCAGTGGCTCTATTTTTATGAATAAGTTATTAATAATATTAGAAATCCTCTAACCATCAGCGGTACCCAAATTGGTAAACCACTGGGATAAATTGTCAATTGGAAACGATTGATACAGAAATTGTTGCTGGAAACGATATCAAATTGAATAAAGAAACTGCTCAAAAGCCTGTAGTTACACACTTGCCCAAGTCATCTGCCTATCTACTGGTCTCTCACGGAAGCCGCGACCCGCGCCCCCAAGCGGCTGTAGAACAGCTGGCAACCCTGATCTACGAGAAGGCACAAAGGTCAGAGAATGCCTGGGTGCAGGCATTTCAACCCGTTCGCCGCTTGGCTGCATCGCCCATGCTAGAGACGCGAAATTTTACGTCTTTACAAGAACCACTGGTGGGTACAGCAGTGCTAGAATTGGCAACCCAGCCGTTGCACGAGCAAATTCGGCAATTTGGCGTTCGCGTAGCGTCTGCGAAGCAGAATCGCGTGGCGTCTATAAAGCAGAATCGCGCTGTTGCATCTGAGTACCATTCTGAGAACCCCTGCATTCAGGTGTTGCCGCTGTTTCTACTGCCGGGAGTTCACGTCATGGAGGATATCCCAGAGGAAGTTGCGATCGCTCAAGTAGCGTTTGGCTCTAAATTGAAACTTGACATTCGTCCTCACTTAGGCACTCACCTTGGCTTGAGTCGTCTGTTAGCCAGTCAATTCGCTTCGATAACAGCAGACGCTCGGATTCTCCTAGCTCACGGAAGCCGCCGTGCTGGGGGAAATCAATCAGTAGAAACCATTGCACGGACTTTGGACGCGGTGCCTGCTTACTGGTCAGTGCCACCCAGCCTAGAGGACAGGGTGAAAGCGTTGGTTGAGGCGGGGAAGGAAAAAATCGCCATCCTGCCTTATTTTCTATTTGCTGGGGGAATTACGGATGCGATCGCTCAAACAGTTGAGCGATTATCCCAGCAGTTTCCATCGGCAAAACTCCAGATGGCTGAACCAATCGGCGCTAGCGCAGAATTAGCGGATTTAATTTGGGATTTGAGAAGTCAATGAACCTCACACTGTCAGAGAACACACAGGTAAACAGGAGAACGTGTTTGGGTAAAGTATATCTAGTGGGTGCAGGGCCAGGAGATCCTGGTTTATTAACCCTCAAAGGAAAAGGGCTGTTGGAGTGTGCCGATGTCGTAGTTTACGACGCTCTGGTGAGTCCCCAAATTTTGGCAATGATTAATCCCCAAGCCGAAAAAATTGACGCTGGAAAGCGGATGGGGCGTCATTCCCTGTTACAGGAAGAAACGACTCAACTATTAATTGAAAAAGCACAAACTGCGGCAATCGTGGTGCGCCTCAAAGGCGGCGATCCCTTTGTGTTTGGTCGGGGCGGCGAAGAGATGGAAGACTTGGTAAATGCGGGAGTGCCGGTGGAAGTAGTACCGGGAGTGACATCTGGGATTGCCGCACCCGCTTATGCGGGAATTCCTTTAACTCACCGCGCTTATAGCTCCTCGGTGACATTTGTTACCGGACACGAATCCGCCGGAAAGTATCGACCCGCCGTGAACTGGCAAGCGATCGCCCACGGTTCTGAAACCATTGTCATCTACATGGGCGTTCACAACTTACCTTACATTACGGAACAACTTCAGACAGCAGGCTTAAGCCCAGAGACGCCAGTAGCGTTGGTGCGCTGGGGAACCCGACCGGAACAAGAAGAACTCATTGGCACTTTGGAGACGATTGTGGCGCAAGTCGAGGCGACTGGATTTGGGGCACCCGCGATCGCCATTATTGGTGCTGTCGTGAATATGCACCAAATTCTGTCAGGATGTCGTCCACTCAGCTTGAAGATTGAGGGCTGAGGATTGAGGACTGAAGACTGAGGGCTGAGGACTGAGGACTGAGAACTGAGGGCTAAAATCTCAGTAAAAAGCTATAAAAAGCGATCGGTAGTTAATTGGTACGTCTGATTTAAGACCTTTCATACCTTACTCAGCTTGTGCTTCGCACTACTTTGCTAACAGTCCTCAAACCTCAGTCCTCTCTCCTCTCTCAGTCCTCAGTCCTCAGCACTCAGTCCTAATTTATGAGCGTCGAATATTAAAGCAGCACCACTCTTGACGCCGCCAGAGCGTGGCAACAATCCAATCATGTTGCTCTAAAGTATCGGCAATGGGCTTCGCTTGTTCTAGCAAAACGCCGCTAATAATTCCCCAAGTGCTGGGTTTAGCCATCTCTGTCATCTGCGGGATCAAGTCGATAATCACCTCCGCCAGAATATTGCAAAGAATGCCATCGACCGGCTCATGTAACAATTGCATTAAGCGATCGATACTGCCTTGCTCCACAATCAACCGATCGGGGCTAATTTTGTTGAGTTCTCGGTTGCTGTGGGTGGCTCGCACCGCCATCGGGTCAAGATCTGCGGCATAAACCTTTTCGGCACCTAAAAGCATTGCGGCAATCGAGAGAATGCCAGATCCACAACCAATATCTGCCACAACGATATCGGGAGTGCCCAAACCCAATCGCATCTCCAACGCTTCCAGACACAGCTGAGTCGTTTGATGGGTGCCGGTGCCAAAAGCGGCTCCGGGATCGAGGCGCAGGGTAAGCCGTTCCGTCTGCTCTGGAGGGGGCAACCAAGCGGGGTAGATTAATAAGCGATCGCCAACTTCTTGCGGTTGCCAGTATTGCTTCCAGCTACTTGCCCAATCTTCCTCATCAATTAAATGCCAATCCATCACCGGCATCGGCATTCCCACATTCAGCGCATCTTGACGCAGCCACAGAGACAGCGCCGCCAAATCTAATAACTGCGCTTGGAGTGCGGATAAATAACCACACACTAGGCGCGAGTGTCCTTTAACCTCAATGGATGTGCCGCGACAGCCAAATTTTTCCAGCCGCCAGAAAATTAAATCTTCTAAGGCTGGGTCGCAGAGAACTTGAATTTCCCACCAGGTGTTTGCCATACATCAGGGCTGAGGGCTGAGGACTAAGGACTGAGGTATGAGGGCTGAGGACTGAGGGCTGAGGACTGAGGGCTGAGGACTGTTAGCCCAATGGTGCGAAGCACTAGCTGAGGACTGAGGAAGGTTAGAACCTAGAACTTAGCAATATAGAGTAAAGAGAAACTAAAAAGAATTTACTCTTTGTGTACCTCTTTTCTTCATCCTCAGTCCTCAGTCCTACATCCTCAGTCCTACATCCTCAGTCCTACATCCTCAGCCATCAGCACTTATAAAGTTACCGTATAGGCATCTCGAATGCCGGGAATCTTGAGAATTTCTGCCAAAATTCCCTCTGGTAGGGGATCGTCCAGGCTTAACACCATTACTGCATCGCCGCGCACGATTTTACGACCCACCTGCATACTGGCAATATTGACATTAAAGCTGCCCAATAGGGAACCAATATTCCCGATAATTCCTGGCATATCGCGGTGCAGCGTAAACAGCATATTAGAAGTGGGGGGGACGTTGATGGGAAAATCATCAATGCTAGTGATCCGAATTTCGTTATCGCCCAATAAAGCACCAGTGACCGAGTGTTCTCCTAGGGAACCCTTTGCCGACAGTTGCAGCGAACCCGAATAATCTCGAATCGAGGCATCCCGCGTTTCAATCACGCGAATTCCCCGCTCCTTTGCCTCAATACTGGCATTCACGTAGTTCACTCGCTCTCTCAACGCTTGAGAGAGCAGCCCTTTCAGTGCTGCTACGATGAGAGGCTGACTTTGATTAGTTGCCAATTCTCCCTGCAAGCTGATATTCAACAACTCAATCCGTCCTCCAGCCAGTTGCCCGACCAAATGACCCAGAGTTTCCGCCAAGAGGAGATAAGGTCTGAGTTTTTCCAATACGTCAGGCCGCAATCCAGGAATATTCACGGCTGAACGCGCTGGTAGGCCCAGCAGAACGTCCCGAATCTGCTCGGCAACATCGATAGCAACATTTACCTGAGCTTCTGCTGTAGAGGCTCCCAGATGGGGAGTCAGGATGAGATTTTTCCCCAGCGATCGCAACTCCGACTCGCCAAGCGGTTCTGTCTCAAAAACGTCCAACGCCGCCCCAGCAATTTTGCCAGCTTTTAACGCCTCCGCCAAGGCTGCCTCATCAATAATGCCACCACGGGCACAATTGATAATCCGAGTCGTGGGTTTCATTTTAGCGATCGCCTCGGCGTTAATCAGATGAGTCGTTTCTGGAGTTTTAGGGATGTGCAGGGTAATGTAATCGGATTCCTGAAACAGCATATCCAGATCGACTAGACGACAACCCAGTTCATCTGCCCGTTCTACCGAGATGAAGGGATCGTAAGCTAGCAGTTTCATCCCCATCGCTTTCGCAACGCTGGCGACATGAGAACCAATTTTCCCCAAACCGACAACACCCAGCGTTTTCTTGTAAACTTCAGCCCCGATAAAACTCTTGCGATCCCACTGACTGCTTTTCACCGACTGATTGGCTTCGGGGATATAACGGGAGAGCGATAGCATCATTGCCAAAGCGTGTTCTGCTGCTGCAATGGTGTTACCTTCGGGGGAATTGACGACGACAATTCCTTGTCGGGTGGCGGCTGGAACATCGACATTATCGACGCCAACTCCAGCACGACCAATAATTTTTAGCTGGGTGCCCGCTTCGATAATTTCTTTGGTGACATGGGTTCCAGAACGAATCATCAGAGCGTCATACTCTGGCATAATTCGCACCAGTTCTTCTGGAGAAAGACCTGTTTTAATGTCAACTTGGGCAACTTGGGAGAGGATATCTATTCCAACTTGGTCTATGGGATCGGAAACAAGAACCTTGGACATGATGGGCAGGTGAGTCTAAATAAAAATTCCATTACGACACGCACGCACGACCCCTAAAAGGTCAAAACCGCAAGTCGCGCGTTGCGTTGCATCCACTTCGCCAGGATAGCTCCCTTGCGTTACGCGATCGCGTGCCGGTAAAACCTTGGGAGCAAGCTTGCCTGATGGGAGCTGGCTTAGACATCGCGTCTAATCACTCTCCACCACGAACAATACAGGCAGAAGGTCATTTTAACTGTATCAGGTGTCTTTGTACGGCTGGTTGGCTGAAAGTTTTTAACTTTCATTCGCGTGGGCGAAGTGCTTCTTGCCGATGGCGGAAGGAAACAAAACACAGCCAAAGATATCAGCTACCCATCGCACAAATGCGATCGCTTTCGCATATACCGCTCCTAGCGACTTCTCGCGCAAGTGCATCCTAATTACGGTAGAAGATTTGCTGTCCCTTGCACTGCTAGGCTTTAACTAAGGCTATCTCAGCATTTTACGAATCACCATGAATTATCTCGTTGCCGTACTGGCAGACCGCATCCAGGCAGAAGCCGCCTATTCCGCTTTAGAGAAAGAAGGCTTACCGATGAATAAAGTTAGTATTTTGGGCAGAGGATACAAAAGCGCGGATGAATTTGGCTTAATTGACCCCAACGAGCAAGCTAAAAAGCAATCAAAGCTGATGGCTTATTGGCTCATCCCCTTTGGATTTTTCGCTGGAATAGCTTTCAATATCACCACGGGTTTAGACACCTTTGCCTGGGCGGGTCCAATCGGCAATTACCTGATTGCTGGACTTTTAGGTGCCGCCTCCGGTGCGATGGGTAGCGTGTTTGTGGGGGGAGGAGTAGGCTTGGCGCTGGGAAGTGGTGATGCCTTGCCTTACCGCAACCGCCTCAATGCCGGTAAGTATCTGATTGTCGTCAAAGCTTCCGAAACGATCATCCGCCAAGCGACTCGGATTCTCCGTCAGTTTGAACCCGAAAATATCCAAGGCTACGTTGACTCAGAGGGAGTCTAGAAAATAAGCACCTTCCAACCTTTCGAGCTGGCTGGGTCTTCCATCCACGGGCAGAGGAAGTAACAAACACAACATTGTTACTTTAACTACCAGCCTGAGCGCAAGTCACTGGAAGGGGGTTTAGATGCAAATATTGCCAACTTGTTTGGGAGTTGCGCTCGTCGGCTCGATCGTAGTTGATGTGCTTTGGACAACGATCGCCGTCGGCGGCGGTGGGGGGCCGATTACATCTAGATTGTCCAATTGCTTGTGGAGATTGCTTCTCCATCGACATCGCTCCTCTCCCTCTCATCAGATGCTTTCCGTTGCAGGCTACAGCACCATTGGCATTTCTACGCTGCTGTGGATTTTGGCTACTTGGGCAGGATGGGTCTTAATTTTTAGCGCCAGCGATCGCTCGTTGATTTCTGCGGATACAAAGCAGCCTACTGATATCTGGGAAAAAATTTACTTTACAGGTTATACCTTAGTTACCCTCGGTCTTGGAGACTACCAACCCCAAGGAAAAATTTGGCAACTGGCAACTGCGACAGCAGCAGCAAACGGGTTTTTCCTCATTACTCTATCGATTACTTATCTGCTTTCTGTAGTGTCAGCCGGAACCCAGAAACGACAGCTAGCAACCTACATTTCCTGTCTTGGTAATACTCCCACCGAAATCGTCACCAAAGCATGGAACGGTAAAGATTTTGGGATGCTATCTCAGCACTTGGTAGCGATCGCGCCCATGCTAGCCTTATACGGGCAAAGTCATTTCGCTTATCCGGTACTTCATTACTTTCATAGCACCAAGCGGGAGACAGCGGCGGAAGTTAACATAGCTGTCTTGGACGAGGCGCTGACCTTGCTCGAATCTGGAATTAAGCCGGAACATCGACCCGATGCGGTGGCGCTATACCCAGTGCGGCAAACCCTGTCAGTCTTTCTAGAAACCCTGACTTCTGCTTACATTAAGCCAGCCTCAGACGTGCCACCCCTGGCAGTTCTCGATGAGTTACGTGCTAACGGGATTCCCACGGTTAGCGATGAAGCCTTTGCATTAGAAGTCAGCAACTTGACGAGACGACGGCGTTTGCTCCTCGCCTTAGTGAGAAACGATGGGTGGTCGTGGAAGGAGGTCGGGAATCGGTTTGGGTAAAGGGGAATGATTCAGTTTAACCAAGCGCGAGGAGCCGCTAAAAGCAGCATCCGCGAAAGCGATCGCACTCATCGCATTGTCCGTCAGGTTCCGCTCCCAACGATAGAATCAAGAAAGTTTCACCTCCAAAAGCGTCTGCTGTATGTTGCCAAGGGAAGAACTCCTCAAAGGAGTCGAAAATCGAGAGACTGTAGCTCGTGTTATCGATCTAGCGGATCAAGCGATTAAAACGTGGGAAGTAGTCTTTACGGATTTTCTGTCTCCTCCAGAACTAGCTGAAATCCAGCAAGCGTTTAATCGGTTAACAGAAGTCCAACTGCTTGCTTGGGGAGGTTATCCGCAAGCTGAACGACAGCGAATTGCGATCGCGCGTGCAGAATTGCCCCTCGATGCCTCACAAGTTTCGATTGCTGCTATCGATATTGCCGGTAATTTCTTGTTTGACCAAGCCACCCACCGAGACTTCCTCGGCGCAATGTTGGGGTGTGGAATTGTCCGCGAAAAAACTGGCGACGTGATTGTGCTGGGAGAGCAAGGAGCGCAGGCGATTGTTGTTCCAGAGATGGTGGAGTTTTTGGGAATGCATCTTAATCAGGTGCGTTCCGTCCCAGTAAAAACTCGGCAAATTGAGTTGAGCGAGTTAAAGATTCGGGAACCGAAAAAGAAAGAATTGACAACGGTTGAGGCTTCTTTGAGGCTGGATGCGATCGCTTCCGCTGGCTTTGGGATGTCTCGCAGCAAAATGGTTGATTTTATTGACGGCGGTGATGTGCGATTGAATTGGAAAGAAGTCACCCAGCCAAGTCATCTTCTGAAGTCTGGAGACTTAATCGCGATTCGCGGCAAAGGACGGTTAGAGGTTGGGGAAATTGCTGTTACTAAAAAAGAACGTTACCGCGTGCAGCTAACAAGATTCATGTAAGCGTGTTTTATAGCGTTTCTCTGTTGGGTGGAATATATCGCGGTTCTGACGTTACCGCGACCAAGGTTAGGGACAATGCCATGCCCCTACAGATTTATCGTATCTTCACGAATCATTTAGGGTCGTTATTCAAAGTGGTAGATGCTTTAGAAGAGGAGCTGCACCGTCTGCGCTAACAGATGTTATTGCCATCTGAGCAAGTATTCTGGGGAGCCACTGCAACCTGATTTGTGGGATTTTCCAGTCAGATACGGGAACACTAACAGGAGTTGCTGTATATAGAGTATGTCCCGTCTCAACAATCGCGCCTTTCAAATCCTTCGTGCGGAAGTAAAGAACTGTTCCGCTAACGATCCTTTAAGTCAGACTGAGCAAGAGATTGTCCTAAGACGATTAGAAAGACTTCGGTTGCAAAAAGGCTCGCCAGCGTCTTTGGATGAAATGCGCGAGGCAGTTATAGACATGTTTCCACAGTTTAGCCAGAAGGCACTCAAGGAAGCTGCCAGAGCGAACCGTCCGCCCGGTGTTTTTAGCAAAATCAAATGGACGGCTATACTCCTGACTGGTTCGGCTGGGGCGCTTTGGGTAGTGAATTTGCCTTATCCAATGATTCGGTGGCCTATTGCCAAAACAGCACCAATTTTGCTGCTGCCGAGCTATATGAGTATGGATCATCACTACCGTCAGGCGATCGCTCAAGTTGAGCAAGCTGACCAATTGGTTAATAAAGCCACCTCTCCAGCAGATTTTGAGTTAGGTGCCGAGAAAGTCAAACAAGCACAAAAACATCTTGATGCTCTGCCAGTATGGTTTTTGGGCTATTGGCCTCAGTATACATTTTGGTTCGGTTGGCAGTTTACTCTCGATGAGTTTAAATCCGCGCGTGCAACTGTGGGGCGAATGGAAGCCCAGTTGTTTCAAGAAAACCAAGCTCAGACGCTACTAACTCAAGGTGAAGAATCGCTGAATACAGCTAAACAGCAGTATCAACAAGCGCAGACTACAACAGATAGAGAGAAAGCGATCGCATCTTGGCAGACATTTCTCGACCAGATGGATCAACTTCCACAGGAAACCCTCGCAGGAAAAGCCGCACAAACTAAACTCCAAGCCTACAAGCGTGACTTTGAAAAGGTAGCTAGTACTGCTGACCGGAATGCTCGTACCGGCACCTTAATCGCAGCAGCCCAGGAATTTGCTCTCTCGGCGGAGAAAGCTGCCCAACAACCACCGCAAACCGCCGCACAATGGCAACAAGTTGAAAAATTGTGGGAAGAAGCAATTGACCGACTCAAAGAAGTACCATTACAAGATCCTGGCTATTTGGAGGCCCAAAAGTTACTGGCATCCTATCAAACCAATCTAGGAATGGTGCAAACCAAACGGCAATCTGTCGGTAGTGCGGTCGATAGTGCCCGTAGTGGCACGTTAATTGAGGGAGCAAAACAATTTGCCTTTGCCGCTGCCAAAGCTGGGCAGAATCCACCTCATACAGCAGAACAGTGGCAACAAATTGACAATCTGTGGGAAAAAGCAATTAACCAACTGCAAACTATTCGAGTGGAGGATTCTGGCTATTTAGAAGCCCAAAAGTTACTGGCATCGTACCAAACTAACTTAGGAATTGTGCAAACTCGACTGAAAGCCGAACGCGATTCAAGAGAAGCCCTCACAGAAGCTAAACAGGAAATCCAAAGCTTGATTGCTTCGATTCCCAGTGATTCCTCACAGGTAAATCGCAACCAGATAGTTAGCCAGATGCAGGGGATTATCAATCAACTGCAAACTGTCAAGCCTGGGACAACTGCTTATAAAGAATCCCAACAATTGCTGCAATCGGCACACAAGAAGCTGAAGCAACTTTAACTCAAGGGATAATCCCGGTTTTCTTCCGAACCAAGATGGATCGGGATCAAGAAATCGCTCTCGTGCGAGGAGCCATTAAGAGGGATATAAGCGAGAGCGATCGCAACTTGATAAAATGCGATTAAGTTTACCAGTTAAAAGTCAAACGGCTGATAGCTAAGGGCTGATGTGCCATGCGCGATTCTGATTTTACAGATGTTTTACAGTGGACGCCGGAAGCAAAGGCAAAGCTGAAAAATATTCCTTTTTTTGTCCGTTCCCAAGCGCGTCAGCGAATTGAGCAAATCGCTCGTGCAGGGGGTTTGGAAGTTGTCACGGGTGAGTTAGTGGAGCAGGCGCGGCTAGAATTTGGGCAGTGAGCGATCGCGCTGCCATACTTCTTGGAGCATACAAACCTCATCCTCATGGGTCATTTCCGAACTAGAAAATGGGAAATTTATAGCTCTTTCTGGGGTAAGGGAGAAGTTAACTAAGAAGTATGCGATCGTAGTCTTCAACTCTCTTCTAAATTCATCGCTGCTAGAAAAGCTTGCTGACTCACTGTTTGATAAACGGTGTCTAAATATTGCATCACCGGCTGACTAGAACCGGATGCGAGGGGAATCGATCCGAGTACATTTAATACAGTGTCACCAGTCGGTGCAATTACGACCAGTGAAGAATCTAGCGGTTCGTCGTATTGCCAGAATTGCTCAATTTTTAGCGGGGTTGCTGCTAGGGATGAAGTACCCTCGTCTGATGGCTGGGATGTCTCCTCTGTGGTAATTTCAGCCTCAGAAGTTTCAGCGGTACCGCGTCTTAGCTTGCGTAAGGTATCGAGGATTTGTTCTTTGGGGCGTCCCCGCAACTGGAAGATTACAAAAGGATCTTCACTAAAGCGATCGCCTAACTGATAATAAACTGCACCAATGTGTTTGCAGGGAATTTCCTTATCTGGGCAACTACACCGTGCATGGATATCGGACAGAGTAAAGGGAAATATGCTTAAACCATTGGCGGTAAACACTTCTTGAATGTTGGGCGGCATTTCTCCCGCCAATAGTTGGGCAGAAAAAATCGCCCGTTGAGACATCGTTTCAATCACATAATCCCACTGTTCATCCGTAAAAGGGTCTAGGGATAGGGAAACTTGATAAGGTTCCGGTGCCGTCCCTTGCACTTTTGCTAGCACCTTTGGGCCTTTAAACTCAATGCTGAGAACATTTCCCTGCATTGCATAATTTCGTGCCCTTTCTAATCGCTTTTTGAAGCGGGACTTCTCTAATAGATCGATCCATTCTTGAACCCACCATTCGCGGCTTTGAATTTCGTAATTGTTCATATTATTGCTTATTTTTTATTCGTCATTTATCCAAAAAGTCTAATAACGACTGATGACTCAGGATTTGCTTATTCATCATCAATCACAGCAGTACGATCTAGCAGCAATAAATTGCGGAGTTGGTCAGTATTCAGTTCCGTAATCCACTGTTCACCGGCACCCACCACTTGCTCTGCCAATGCTTTTTTACTTTCAATCATTTCATTAATTCTTTCTTCGAGGGTGCCGGTACAGGTGAATTTATGTACCTGTACATTCCGGGTTTGACCAATCCGAAATACCCGATCCGTTGCCTGATTTTCAACTGCTGGGTTCCACCAACGGTCGAAATGAAAGACATGATTCGCACGTGTTAAATTGAGACCCGTTCCACCAGCTTTTAAAGAAAGAATAAAAATTCGGGGGCCTTCTGGGTCATTTTGGAATCGGTCAATCATTTCCTCCCGTTGTTGTTTGCGGGTGCCTCCATATAAAAATAGAGTTTCCCCACCTAGATGTTTCTCTAAATAGGGTTGGAGAAGTTTTCCCCACTCGGCAAATTGAGTAAAAATCAAGGCGCGATCGCCTTCTAATAAAGCTTCCTCCAACATCTCTTCTAAACGCTGAAGTTTGCCAGAGCGACGCTGTGCTACCAGTTCTTTTTCCTTTAAAAATTGGGCGGGATGGTTGCAGATTTGCTTTAACTTTATCAACAAAGCTAAAATGATTCCCTTGCGTTGCACACCTTCGCTGGCTTCAATTTCAACTAGCGATTCTTCCACCAATTTTTGATAGAGTGCGGCTTGTTCGGCAGAAAGTCCGCAGAATACGGTCATTTCCTGCTTATCTGGCAAATCTTGAATGATATTGCGATCGCTTTTCAGGCGACGCAGAATAAAAGGACTCACCAGCGATCGCAATGTCTGCAACGAAGCCATATCTCCATATTTTTCAATCGGCAAGGCAAACCGGCGTTGAAAGAAATCCCGCGTTCCCAAATACCCCGGATTCAGGAAATCTAAAATTGACCAAAGTTCTGCCAAGCGATTCTCCACCGGAGTTCCGGTTAACGCAATCCGAAAACCTGCTTGTAACTGACGTACTGCTTGCGATTGCTTCGCCTGTGGATTCTTAATATTTTGAGCTTCATCCAGCACCACACCCCGCCAAGAAACACTCTGAAGGTCTTTGGCATCTCGAAACGCCAGTGAATAACTGGTAATTACCAAATCTTTGCCCTTAAAGGCTTTCGCCAACGCTTTCCCTTTCGATCGTTTATCCCCGTGATGGACGACGACTTTCAGCGTGGGGCCAAATTTCTTAACTTCTCGTTCCCAGTTTCCCAAAACTGAAGTCGGGCAAACTAATAGCGTTGGTGCTTCTAATTTCTCTCCTTCTTGTAAATTCAGCAGAAAGGCGATGCATTGAATTGTTTTTCCCAATCCCATATCGTCTGCGAGGCAAGCTCCCAAACCCCAGCGTTCGAGGAAGGAGAGCCAGCCAACGCCCCGCGCTTGATAAGGTCGCAACTGCCCCTGGAAATTGGCAGGCGGCGCGATCGCTTCCACCGCCTGATTATTGGTTAAAGTTGTTAGCAACTGCTGAAGCGGCCCTGCTGCCTCAAAGCTAACTACCGGAAGTTTTTCGATTACCTTGGTATCGCCGGTACTCAGCCGCAGAGCATCTTCTAAGGAAAGCGCCATTTGGTCTTTGGGCGTTGCCAGCAGCAACTGAGCGGCTTTCACATCGGAGGGTTGCAGGGCTATCCACTCCCCATTCACTTGCACTAGCGGACTTTGCAGAGCGATTAGACGGTCAAATTCTTGTTTAGAAATCGTGCGATCGCCAATTGCTAATTCCCACTCGAAAGACAACCAGCTTTGCAATCCCGACTGACCTTTGCCCGGTGTAGTGCTAGAGCGAATTTTCAGCCCCAAATGCCTATTTTCTCCCTCCGCAGGCATCAGACTGGACGGCATCACGACTCCCAATCCACTGTCCTTGAGTCGCCACGCACCCGCCTTAATAAATTCGTACACCTGCACGGGTGTCAAGCGACAAGACTGCGGGCGACGGTCATGCAAGCTGGCTTCAATGGGCGGATAAAGTCGCGCACCCAGACCTAAGCCACTTAGAAAAGTCTCCTGATGATGCTCAATCGTGCGACCTTTGAAGACCAAACGCTCTAAGGGATGGTTCCAGATAGTTTCTGCATCCACCAAAAATTCTGGGTCGCCCGTTGCTTGAAGAAAGTATTCTAAACTCCAATTCTCATCACCTGATACAGGTGGTTGGAGAAGGAAACAGGTGCGAAATCGGTTTTGTTGGTATTGGCGGGTTCTCAAATCGCCGCTAGCGAACACCGGGGCGACTAAATGATCTCGTACTGGCGATGTCCAAGTCTGAAAGGCTGCTTCCAAGCGTCCAATTGCCGCCGGTTCTGCTTTGAGGGTATTGGATGTGGTAGAAAGGGCTTGCAACCACTCCTGCAAGATCGGTTCTACTGCGGGTAAGGGAGAATTCCCAACACCCGAACGCACTTGCGCGTCGATTGCACTGCCTAAGAATCCTAAGAGTAATTCCTTGGGTTCGTCCGGTTCCAGTTGTTCGTTAGGTTTATCTTTACTACTAACCTCTAAATGTTGATAAGTGCGGCAGGCAGAGGGCATGAGCTGGGTAAACTTTTCTAAACGCGCTTGATCTAACCCACTATCGAGTAGAGGTTGCCAAGCGGCGACAACAGTACCATTTGACTGCCGATGCAGGGTTGGTAAAAATTTAGATCGCACCAGAAGATCCAAAATCCAGCGGCTAACCTGTGCCCAAAAGCGTAAATCTCCCCCGACATAAGTATCAGATGCTTGAAAAGAGCCAAGGGGCAACGCTTGCAAAAATTGTATGGCTTCCAGAGGATCGAGACATAGCCCTTCAACTTGCCAGGGGTGTAAGGATAAGGTTGAAGCATCCGCACCTTCTGAAAGCATTTTGGTAGACAGCACCGGATAAATTGGCTCGCCTGTCTCTGAGGTTTGGCTAGGCAGAGCGATCGCTTTCTTGTGCCATTTCTCGTTAGCCTGACTTCTCGAATGGCTGCGCGATTCTCCAAGGAGACTACGCGATCGCAAAAAAGCGATTAATTCCACCTGCGTCATCGCCATCGGATGGGATGCCACTGTATCGGGTTGAGAAGACATCGCAGGCGTCATGGGTCGCCAAATTTCTCCCCAAACAAATAGATAACCACCCTGAGGTTGAACGAGCCAACTACCGTGTAAAACTGCCATATTTAAAAGCTTTTTTTGTGAGAATTAACTCAATTTATTAACGTTTATTAGAGCAGAAATTAGCAATTAGATAATTCGATGCTTTTTCCTTAGCTAAATTAAAGGCATCACTTTTTACAAGTTTTACTTAAAAATTAAAATTTATTTACTTTTTTAACGACCTTCTTGCCAAATGGGATTAAAGCCGAACTCGACCAGATGTTTCCTTCTGAGCAAGATGCAGTCAGAGAATTACTGAATCTGATTATTATTGAGGGTCAAACTTATCGCAAAAGTAAACCTCTATCCAAAGTAGAATTTGCTGCCTATTGGATGACCCACGATGCTTTTGTTGCCACCGATAACCACACTAAATCCACCAACGCCGATGAAAATCTTGGGAGCTTTACTATACTCAAGCCCAACTTTCCCGGACGGTGCAGCGACATCTGCAATGCTGGATTTATTGTACAACCTGCTTGAGCGGGGTCAAAGCATGAGTAGGTTGATCGAGAGCAATGCTAGAAATAGCTGCCGTTAAGGGTTACACGGCGATGATGTTCAATTTTGTCTTGGCAATTAACACGCCTTCTATCCGATTGTGACAATCTTTAATATTTGAGAGAATCGGGCGGATTCTGATCGCTGCACATTTATTTGATGGACTATCTCAGGGACGAGTAGGAGACGTCCTAAAGATGTACCTCTCTTTGCGCTAATTTATCAGCCGTCAGTTGTTATCGTCGATCCTCTGCGCCCTTACTCCTCTGTCCGTCCTCGTCTCCGGAATGCCGTCATCTACACTAAAGGCACCACCAGTACCTAAGTGCTACGATTGCGAAAGATAAAGAAAAATGATAGAAGGACAAAGTACCGCATGGTAGAGCTAGACAAGTCAATATCCTTTGATGGACGGGATATTCGACTGAAGGTGGGTTTGCTTGCCCCTCAAGCTGGGGGTTCAGTTTTAATTCAGTCAGGAGACACCGCAGTTTTAGTCACGGCGACTCGCTCCGGAGGCCGAGAAGGCATTGATTTCCTGCCGTTAATGGTAGATTACGAAGAAAGGCTTTATGCAGCCGGTCGGATTCCCGGTGGTTTCTTGCGACGAGAAGGGCGTCCCCCCGAAAAAGTAACGCTCACGGGTCGTTTGATTGACCGTCCCCTGCGTCCATTATTTCCTTCCTGGCTGAGAGATGACATTCAGGTAGTAGCAACCACGCTGTCGATGGATGAGCAGGTACCGCCGGATGTTCTGGCGGTAACAGGTGCTTCAATTGCGGTGCTTTTAGCACAGATTCCCTTCCAAGGACCGATGGCAGCGGTGCGGGTTGGTTTGGTGGGGGATGATTTTATTATCAATCCTACCTACGCCGAGATTGAGGCGGGGGATTTGGATCTGGTGGTGGCAGGCTCTCCAGATGGCGTGATTATGGTCGAAGCTGGAGCGAATCAGCTGCCAGAACAGGATGTCATTGAGGCGATTGATTTCGGCTATGAGGCGGTGCGCGACTTGATTGAGGCGCAGCGAGAACTCATGGCAGCACTGGGGATTGAATTGGTTCAAGAAATCCAGCCGGAAGTCGATTCGACCCTAGAGAATTTTATTCGCGATCGCGCGACTGCCCAAATCAAAGAAGTCCTCTCCAAATTTGAACTGGACAAAAATAGCCGCGATGCTCTTTTAGATCAGATCAAAGAGACACAAATCCTGGCAGCGATCGCAGAATTAGCCGAAGACGACCCCATCCGAGTGGCTTCTGCGGCTAACTCTAAAGCAGTGAGTAACGTCTTTAAAGACATTACCAAGAAGCTGATGCGCCGTCAGATTGTCGAAGACAGCGTCCGGGTAGATGGTCGCAAGCTTGATGAAGTACGCCCTGTCTCTTGTCGCGTTGGTCTGTTGCCCAATCGGGTTCATGGCAGCGGTTTGTTTAACCGCGGACTGACCCAGGTGTTATCTGTTTGTACTCTTGGCACCCCAGGCGATGCCCAGGATCTTGCAGATGACCTGCATCCAGAAGATGAAAAGCGCTATTTACATCACTATAATTTTCCACCCTTTTCTGTTGGGGAAACCAAGCCGATGCGGGCACCCGGTCGTCGGGAAATTGGTCACGGGGCACTAGCCGCACGGGCAATAGTGCCAGTGTTACCACCGAAGGAAGAGTTCCCCTACGTGATTCGGGTGGTGTCTGAAGTTCTTTCTTCTAATGGTTCCACATCGATGGGTTCGGTGTGTGGTTCCACCCTGGCTTTGATGGATGCTGGCGTACCCATTGCGAAGCCGGTGAGTGGCGCAGCAATGGGACTGATTAAAGAAGGCGAGGAAGTTCGCATTCTGACTGATATTCAGGGCATTGAAGATTTCTTAGGTGACATGGACTTTAAGGTGGCAGGTACTGATACTGGTATCACTGCCTTGCAAATGGACATGAAGATCAGCGGACTGCCTCTGGATATCATTGCCAAAGCCGTCGAGCAAGCAAAGGGCGCTAGGCTGCACATTTTAGAGAAAATGCTGGCAACCATTGACCAGCCCCGCACCGAGATGTCACCTTATGCACCTCGCTTGCTAACGCTCAAGATTGAGCCAGAACTCATTGGCATGGTCATCGGGCCTGGAGGCAAGATGATTAAGAGCATCACTGAAGAAACGGGTGCCAAAATCGACATTGAGGATGATGGCACGATCACGATTTCAGCAGTAGATGGCGAGAAGGCGAAGAAAGCCCGCAACATCATCCAAGGGATGACGCGGAGGCTGAATGAGGGTGATGTATACGCTGGTCGCGTAACCCGGATTATTCCAATTGGGGCGTTTGTGGAAGTGCTTCCCGGAAAAGAAGGGATGATCCACATTTCTCAACTTGCTGATTACCGAGTCGGTCGCGTCGAAGATGAAGTGGCTGTCGGGGATGAAGTCATTGTCAAGGTACGGGAAATTGATAGCAAAGGTCGGATTAATCTGACGCGCTTGGGGATTCACCCAGATGAAGCGGCAGCTGCTCGTGAAGCGGCAGCAAGTCGTTAAAAAAAAGCACTTAGCGATTAGCGATTAGCGGTTAGCAATTAGGAATTGAAATTGCTAACCGCTAATCGCTGAACCGAGCTTTTTTCCTCAACAACTACTATTCCATTCGGTTATTAAATCTAATCTAATTATCCCGTAGCTATAGCAATCCTATTTGAGTTGCAAGCTAGGAGTTCAGATTCCTGACTTCTTCGATAAGTCGAATATCTCGCGTTTGAAAATGATTTAGCACCGAGCTATAAAAACTATAATTAGATGAATCATAGCAACAGTAAAGAGTTGTTTCTAGTAGTCTTTAACTCTTAGTTATGAGTTGGTTGATATTGAACGAATGACTGAAGGTTAAAGATGTAGAAAGCTTTTATTAATAACGAGTTGCATTTCTTGTCGTGTAGGTTAATGCCGTGCGCGAACGTTCGCTAACAAAAGTTAGCTGATGGTTTTTTTACTTAGCCCAATGTACTCTATCGACCCCATCCGCCCACATCAAATGCTTGACTCGTAAGTCTGACGATTGGAGGGTAAGTATAGATATCATTATCGTATATTAAAAAACATCTATCTTAAGGTAGGTTGACGATTTTTAAATTGTAGTGTTAAGGTTGCAGTCAGTCTACATAAGTCAGCCTAATCCAGTATCTCACTTTAAAAAACGTACCTTATCTAATTAAGGTGAAGCTGGAGCGGAGGAACCAAATTTTGGGGCTTATCGATGAGAGATTAAAAATTAAAAATAGTAATCCTAATTTTTAATTTTGCATTCTTAATTTCTCAGAGAGGGACATCTCTCAGTCCTCGCCCGTCAGCTAACTCCGTCGGCATTGAGAGGAGACTGAAGAGTCAGCAATTTTGTAGAATTTGCGCGATCTCATCAGTGTCCTTGGCTGGTATCTGTTCGCTTCGTTGTACCTGCCCTCGACTATGAGTAGAGGCACATGCCGTGCTTCAACTGCTGGCGTAGGAAAGCAGGTGCGCTAGCTATGAGGAGAAAATCAACCGATGTTACTGACTGACAAAAATCGTATCGCCTTAATTTCGGTAGATGGCGATCCAGCGGTAGAAATTGGGCAAGAAGAAGCTGGAGGTCAAAATGTCTATGTGCGTCAAGTAGGATTAGCACTCGCTGAGCAAGGTTGGCAGGTGGATATGTTCACTCGCCGCAGCACTCCGGATCAACTGGATGTCGTTCAGCATACGCCGAACTGCCAGACAATCCGATTAGCCGCTGGGCCAGCCCAATTCATGAGTCGGGATCGGCTTTTCGGCTATTTACCAGAGTTTGTTGAACAATTCCAGGCATTCCAGCAGCGTGAAGGTTTGCAATATACCCTGGTGCATACCAATTATTGGTTGTCATCTTGGGTGGGAATGGAACTGAAAAAGCACCAACCTTTGAAGCAGGTACATACATATCACTCTCTGGGTGCAGTGAAGTATCGTACAGTTTCCGAGATTCCAGCGATCGCTTCCACACGGCTAGCAGTTGAAAAAGCGTGTTTGGAAACAGTGGATCGAGTGATTGCTACCAGTCCGCAAGAAGAAGATCAAATGCGATCGCTTGTTTCCACTCAGGGACAGATTGAAATGATTCCCTGCGGTACAGATATCGTTAAATTTGGTTCCACTCAGCGCCAAGAAGCACGCCAACAGCTAGGAATTGCCAGCGACGCCAAAGTAGTGCTGTATGTGGGTCGTTTCGATCGGCGCAAGGGAATTGAAACGCTAGTCAGAGCCGTAGCAAAATCAAGCTTACGCAAGTCTTGCGACCTAAAGCTCCTCATCGCAGGCGGAAGCCGTCCGGGACAGAGTGACGGCATTGAACGCGATCGCATTGAGAAAATCGTAGCTGAAGAAGGCATTGGCGATCTCACTTGCTTCCCCGGTCGTGTGGAAGATAACGATTTGCCTCTCTACTACTCAGCTGCCGATGTGTGTGTTGTCCCCAGTCATTACGAACCCTTCGGTTTAGTTGCCATTGAAGCAATGGCTACCCGGACGCCGGTAATTGCAAGTAATGTAGGCGGCTTGCAGTTTACCGTAGTGCCAGAGGTAACGGGTTTACTGGTACCTCCCAAAGATGAAGTCGCCTTTGGACAGGCGATTGACCGCATCCTAGCCGATCCCGATTGGCGAGACCAATTAGGCCAAATGGGTCGCCAACGGGTAGAAATTGCCTTTAGCTGGAATAGCGTGGCATTACGACTCAGCCATCTGTACACCAAATTACTGTGCCAAGCTGCTGTTGAATCTACGAGCAAACCGCAGCTAGTCGCTTGAGATTTTTTCCCCTGAAAAGTGCTGAGTCCTTTGGGATGGGATTTTAATCCCGATAGCGAGCAAGAAAAGGCACTAGAAAAGAGTTTCCATCCAACGTTGTGAGCTTTCAGTGTATAAGCGTTTCTTGCAATAAAAACAATCAATCTTCTTTGTTCCTTGCAAGGAGGAAATGAGACTCCCTCTTCGTTTCCGAAAGTTAGGACAGGTTCTCAATATTTTTGCAAGAACTCTATTCCCCAACCCTAAACAAATTTATTCCAAATCGATGGATTGTCGGTAAAAGCGGGATATCCATCCAATCATTTGAGAGCAATTCAAGTAGTAAGAAAACGGCAAATCACAAAATTAGGAGAGTTGAAATCATGCTGAATATCGGAGATAGCGTACTACATAAGAAAACCGGACGCTCAGGCAAGGTTTTTGGCTATGGCTATCAGATGGTTAATAGCACATACTTACCAACACTTATTGTCAGAGTAGTTGAAGCTGCAAGTTTAAGCCAGAAGAGTTTTGTAGAAGATTTGTCTTCGTCATGGATTCTGAAGGAAGAAGCTTCTCGGCTCTCGGCAAAGACTGCACGATAGAGCCTAGCACTGCTGCATTTGTGCTTTGAGCGATCGCTCAAAACAAAACTCGGTCAGTTTCTGACCGAGTTTTGTATTTTTGTCAAATATTTAGTTGTGAAAAAACCACTAATCCCATTTAACGTTATTCGGCAAAATCGCGTTGTCGAGAGCCGCATCCTTCAAGTTAGCATTTATCAAGTTAGCCTCTCTCAAATTGGCACTACTTAAGTCTGCTTTCTGGAGATCGGCGCTATTTGCAAATACACCCGTTAAATTAGCTTTTTCCAGATTAGCCTGCGTTAGATCGGCACCTTCTAAGTTGGCATTCGCTAGGTTAGCTCCCTGCAAGTTTGCCCCTCTCAAATCAGCCCCAGTGAGATGGGCACTTACAAGATTGGCTCCTTTCAAGTCGCAGTTCTGACATTGCTTAGTTTCGATTAATCGTCTGACATGAGCGGGATTTTCGGCTCGGACGGGAGCAACTAAGCCTAAGGGAAGCAGAATCGCTGCGGCTGCTAAAAATTTTAGTTTCATATTTACTCCAATAATTTAAGTTTTTTATTTACGTTCTGGTATAATTTTAAACCTATGTTTTTTTGAGAAACATCCTACGATAGGGGGGAATCTTTCGGGTAAATACCCACCTAAAGTAATAAAAAGATTTTTGAAGTGAGTAGCGGCTAAGAGCAGCATCCCCAGAGCGATCGCTCCTGCGGATCGAGTGTTGGCGTGCAAGGATTGCGGGGTGAAATTATCGCGTCGCTTGACATTTGCGCTTTTAGCGACCAGAAAGTGTAAATGCGATCGCCTTTAAAGCAGGGGTTCCCCCGCCGTACTAAACTGGAGGTTACAGTTTTTAGCATTCTGAACTTGACTGAGTTAGCTGTGCGGAAAATAGTTATTGCCGGTAATTGGAAAATGTACAAAACTCAGACCGAGAGTCTGGAGTTTTTGCAAGGATTCATGTCTCACCTAGAAGAAACCCCAGACGAGCGGGAAGTAGTCCTAGCGGCTCCTTTCACTGCTTTAAGCATCATGTCTAAAAATCTGCACGGTAGCCGCGTGCAGCTGGGTGCCCAAAACATCCACTGGGAAGAAATGGGAGCCTACACAGGTGAAATTGCCGGACCCATGCTGACAGAAATTGGGGTGCGTTTCGTAATTGTGGGTCATAGCGAACGGCGTCAATACTTTGGCGAAACCGATGAAACTGTGAACCTACGGCTGAAAGCAGCGCAACGCTACGGTTTAACGCCCATTCTCTGCGTCGGCGAAACCAAGCAACAACGCGATGCAGGTGAAACAGAATCCCTGATTTCTACCCAACTGAAAAAAGGCTTGGTTGACGTTGACCAGGAAAACCTGGTTATTGCCTACGAACCTATTTGGGCAATTGGTACTGGCGACACCTGCGAGTCAAAAGAAGCAAATCGGGTGATTGGCTTGATTCGCACTCAATTGACAAATCCAAATGTCTCGATTCAGTACGGTGGCTCGGTCAAGCCCAATAATATTGATGAAATCATGGCGCAGCCAGAAATCGATGGGGCTTTGGTCGGGGGAGCCAGTCTGGAGGCTGCCAGTTTTGCCCGAATTGTCAACTTTCAAAAAGGATAAGGATGTTAGCGAAGCGGCGCTTTCTTCGCCGGATGACGGATGAATCAATCCAAAATCCAAAATAGCTTGGCCCTGCGGGGTCAAACTTTTGACTGGGGACAGCGCACTTATTTAATGGGTGTGTTGAATGTGACGCCTGATAGTTTTAGTGACGGCGGAGACTTTAACACGCTAGGAGACGCCTTGGCTCAGGCTAAGCATCTTGTGGCAGCCGGAGCCAATATCCTCGATGTGGGGGGACAATCAACCCGCCCCGGAGCCGCCCAAATCTCTCTGGAAGAGGAATTGGATCGGGTGCTACCAGTGGTGCAGGCGCTCCGAAAGGGAGCAGAAGGAAGGATCGAGGCTGACTCCGATTCTGCGGTGGGGGTCATCGAATCTGCTCAACACGGCAATCCCTTATCCAACCCTCCGGGATACATCCCTCATCCTTCTGAGGTTCCGATTTCCGTGGATACAACACGGGCATCTGTGGCACGGGCAGCGATTGGGGCGGGGGCTGATATCGTCAATGATATTTCCGGCGGTACTTTCGACCCGGAGATGTTTGCTGTGGTGGCAGAGTTGGGAGTCCCCATTGTGTTGATGCACATCCGAGGGACGCCAGCTACCATGCAGCAGATGACGAATTATCAGGACTTGATGGGGGAAATCTCCGAGTTTTTGTCAAGTCAAATTGAGCAAGCGATCGCATCTGGCATCGATCGCTCAAAAATTATCATCGATCCCGGCATTGGCTTTGCCAAAACTTACGAGCAAAGCTTGGAAATTCTGCAACGCCTGCCGATGTTGCATTCTTTGGGCGTTCCTTTGTTAGTGGGACCATCCCGGAAAAGTTTTATCGGGCGGATTTTAAATCAACCCGATCCCAAAGGCAGAGTGTGGGGAACGGCGGCGGCTTGTTGCGGAGCGATCGCGGGAGGTGCTGATATCCTCCGAATTCACGATGTCCAACCTATGCACGACGTTTGTCGCGTCGCGGATGCCATTTTCAGAAAACAAAAATAGAAAAGCTAAGAGCGATCGCTGTCTTGAAATGCCTTAAAAAGTGATGTTTTTAATTTCAAATCAGCTCGACTCTTAAAACTCTTTTCATTTTTGTTTTTTACCTTTTACCTTCTAAGTTCCCGATCCATTGCCATTAGAGCCATTAGGAGGTTCAGGAGTAGACATTAAATCAGTCATGGCTTCTGATAAAGCTTTCGGGTCCATAAATACCACTTTGGAGTTAGGACTCGCACTCAATTTCTGATTGGCATCGACATATCTTTGAGCAACGAGAAACTGTAATACTTCTCTACTTAAAGGCTGTGACTGCAAAGCTTGACTAAGAATTTCTATTGACTTCACAGTTCCCTCCGCTTCCAAGATAGAAGCGCGTTTCTTACTTTCCGCTGCTCGTTCCAGCTCCAGAGACTCCAAAACAGTTCTTGCGGGCGTAATGTCTCGTACCTCGACGCGAGTCACCTTAACTCCCCACGCAGCCGTCGCTTCATCCAGCTGCTGTAACAAAGTCTGATTAATTTCGGTTCTGGAAGAATACGTTTGCTCCAGTTCCATTTGACCAATCGCAGAGCGTAGCGTCGTTAAAACTAAGTTTTCGATTGCTTGCTCAATATCTTCAACGGCGTAGTAGGCTTTTTCCAAATCCAGAATCTGCCAGTACACCACTGCATCAACTTTCAGCGAAACGTTGTCTTTGGTAATTGCCTGCTGAGGGTCAATATTCAAAAACTTCTCGCGGCTGGTTTCCTCCACCACAATTGAGTCAACAAAGGGAACGATAAAGTTGAGACCGGGCGCGAGTCTTCGATTGTACTGACCCAAGCGCTCTACTAAAGCTTGATTTCCTTCGTTGATAATTTTCACAGAACCCACTGTGTAGCCAACGATCACCAAAACGAGGGGGGCAAGAATCGTGATGGGGTCCATAATGCGCTCTCTCCTGAAGAGGCTACTGTCAAAAGTAGCGATTAGCTTAATGCTAACTTTTAATTAGTCACAGCTTGACTTTGATTAAATCAGGATTTTTATCCAAAACTCGGAGCCTTGCCTTAGTTTTGAGAAACATTTCATTGGGATGCCCGCCTTTCTAGGGCAGTGGTGGCAAAGCCAGCCACGAAGTAACGCTTGGGGGTAGTTGCGTATTCAGGCGCAGCGCCAGTTCTGGGGTAGAGAGAGATTGGGCGTAGGCGGGTGTTAAAAAGGGTTCGTAAGTTGAGGCGGCTGGAGTCAGCTGTTTGACAAATGCCAAGGTGACGCCTTTAAGCAACTGACGCAGGGGAGCCGCTACTTCACCAGTGCGTTCGTTGACGAGGGTTGTTTGAGTGAGCTGTTCGCCTTGGCTACCAGGAGCAAAATCGCTAATGCTTAAGTGAGTTCCGCCAATTGCTGTGAGGAGATATTTCGGGCTGGGTAGTTGGGTAAAAGGTCGTAGTTGATGGTTCAGCGATGGAGTGAGGGGATCGCTGGTGCCAGTCAAGATTAAGGTAGGAGTGCTAACTTTGCCAAGACCTTTTTTGCCAAATAAGTCTCCCACGACGGGGTTCAGCGCGATCGCTTGCGCCACGCGCCGATCCCGCAAGCTCAAACGTTGGTCGGGCAGATCCGCTGCTGCACACTGCAACCAATCGCCCCCCGATTTTCCTAGAGGATTGCGATTTTTGCAGAATTGTCGTAACTCATCTAGATTCAGTTCGCCTCCCGCCAACGCTAAAGCCGTGTAGCCGCCCAAGGAATGACCAATCACGCTCACTTTCTCGGTATTCAGCTTCCCCTGAAGGGAACCTGGTAGCTGGTTTAGCCGAGCTAGCTCATCAAGCAAAAAGCTAATATCTTTGGGCATGGCGACAAATTCGGACGCCGGTAACAAAGGTACTAAACCGGGTACTCCCACAGAGTTGCTGCCAAAATGCCCGCCAAAGATTTGGTTGGCATTGCTGCCCGGATGCTCGATGGCGGCGACGGTGATGCCATGAGACGCTAGGTGACGGGCTACATAAGCCAGGAAGGAGCGATCGGCTCCAAAGCCGTGGGAGAGGACGACGAGGGGATTCTGAGAATTTTGGTAAGGGGGCTTCTCGTTTGTGTTTGCCCAGTAAAGATCGACGACGATCTTGCGATCGCTGGTGTATGTCCCCAGAACCGGCTCTTGGCGTCGCCAGTCGTGAAAGGTCAGGGTCTGCTGCTGTACTGTTTCGGAACCCGCTTGGGCGGGGTTAAACGCGGGACGAAATTTTCCTTTGGTGACGGTCAGTTCCCGCTCCAGTAGAGGGCCTAAAGCTCCGCTTTGCCAGTAGGGGGCGTTGAATTCTAGGGCGATCGCGATCGCTGAAGAGGCGTCTATGGTAATGGTGTCGGCTGGATAGGACTGCAAAAAGCTGATAACGCTTAAGCCGTTGGCTTGCCGCAAGGCTAGAGTTAGACCTGCTTGCAGTTGTTCTACCGTACTATTCGGGAGCGCCAATCCCAGCTTCTTGATTAATTCTTCTCCAACGGGCGATCGCAACACGTCTTTCACCACTTTGTCTCCCAAATTCGGATCTAGGTGCAAGCGACGGTTGAGGATGTCTCGAAATTCTGAGCTGAGCAATGCCTTGTAAGGCTTGAGACTTGCAGGAACTTCCCCCGTTTTGGCAAAATCCTCTAAATCTTCGATCGCGACCGATTGCTGAAACGGTCCCAAGCGCAGCGTTACCCGTTCTGCTGCTAAGACGGGTGCCCCAATTGACAAAAGTGCGATCGCGTTGCTTAAAGAAGTTAGCGTAACGCCCCATAATAAGCTTTGAGCAAGTAAGCGCGTCCGTCCGATCTGCCTTGCCGTTTCTGAAAATGGCGGCGTTTGCGTTCTTGAAAGCGACTTTCGGAAACCCTTGTCCGGAAACCAGTCCAGCTTTAACTTCATCATTTCCATTCACCCCGTTTGAGTGCAGCAGCGCCGTAATGTAGAAGCAATTCGATTGTGGTTGTTCCCATTCTTCAAAAGCTCTGCACTTGTGCGATCACTTTTATAGAAACTGGATAGTCAGTGCTGTTAGCACAGCAAAGCCAAGCATGGACTCAGCGAACATAAGAATACGCCCCTGCCCCGAAGCTCGCTTAATTGCGACTATAGGTGCGGCTATAGGAAGGATACGCGGGAGAAGTATACCCTTTAATGCCATTGGCGACGATACCCAAGACTGTGCCACCGGAGATTTTTAGTCCATCTAATGCTTTCATCAGCATGGAACGGTCTGTTTGATCGATCCCCACAACTAAAATAGTGCCATCTGTATTCGCTGCCAAGATGTTGCTGTCTGCTAAACCAACTAGGGGTGGTGAGTCGTAGATCACTAAGTCGAAACGGGCTTGAAATTGCTCGATCAGATACTGCATTTTATCTGACGAAAGCAGTTTGATCGGGTCTGAAGAGTTGTGACCCGATGTTAAGACAAACAGGTTGTTGTCTTCTGGCGATCGCTGAATGGCATCATTCAGACTCAAATCCGTGGCGATGATATCGCTGAGTCCGCGCACGTTCGGTAAGCTTAAGCGAGTATGCAGACTCGGACGCCGCAAATCGGCGTCTATCAATAATACCCGCTGACCAATTGCCGCTGCGGCTTTCGCCAAGTGAATGGCAACCGTTGATTTTCCATCTCCCGGTGTTGCGGAACTGATTGCCAAAGAAGTAATCGGCGTCCCGGAACTGAGCAAGCGAATATTTGTATAGAGAGAACGGAAGGCTTCCAAAAATGGCGAATCGGTGTATACATTTAGCTTCTTGCGACCATTGCCATTTGCTTTATTGTCACCCAAAAGTTGATTTAAACCGGCAACATCCGCTGCGGTAGAGAGTTTGCTGGGTTTCTTGGGCGGTTTCTTGAGTTCCTTGGCAAAAGGAATCACTCCCAAAATCGGCAGTTTCGTTTCCCCTTTGACATCTTCGGGGGTATGGAAGACTGTATTGAGAGCCTCGATGAGAAAACCCAACCCGATACCCAATAGCGCACTTAAAACAATTGCGATCGCTAACTGTTTTTTCGTTTGTTTCGTTGCTACTGATATCAGGTTGCCATCTTCATCGCGCCGTAGCTGAGGCTCTTCAATCAGTTCCCAAGGCACTTCCTGCTGGGCAGCATCTAAGTTCAAGGCTTCTCGTTTGCCTAAAAATTGCTTGAGGTTATCGGTTGCAACTAATAATTTTCGCTGTATATCGGCGTGCTGGCGGGCTACCGCAGGTAATTCTTGCAGTTGTGCTTTGATTTTCCTTTCAGTTTTCAGAATTGTTTGGTAGCGCTCCTGTATTCCTTGGATTCTTCCCTCCAATTTTTTGAGAAGCCCTTGGGCTTGTTCGCTCAGCAACCGTTGCAAATTTTCCCGCTTTTCCTTAAGAACCAGAATCGGTGGGCTATCGTCCCGAAATTGGGGGGATTGTGCCGCAATAGTACTATCTAGAGTTTGAATCTGCGCTAGCAAGGTTTCGTAGGTTTTTGCATCAGTAGACAAAATTGCGGTAGAGTTCCCTTCTTGCAACTGTTTTTGCATACTGGCATATTGCGCTTGCGCGTCAGCGAGTTCCGCTTGGGTATCCGATCTTTGTCTTTCAAGCGTCAAAGCCTGCTCGTATAGCAAGGAATCTGCTTGTTCCGGATCGCTGACATTATACTGCTGCCGCAGTTTTTGGAGTTGTGCTTGCAGCGTATCAACTTGCCCTTGTAGCTGAGGTAGCTGCTGATTGATAAACTCAATTCCTTGTTTAAGGCTTGACAGGCGCTCTTGGCGGCTGTAATTCAGATAATTTTTATAAAGACTATCCAATACAAACTGAATTTTTTGCTGGTCTTCATCCCGGTAACTAACTTCTAAAATTTTGGTGCCGTATTGAACTCCATCTTTTTCATAATTGACTCGAAAAATTAAGAGTTTCGTCATTAAGGAGTTATATGTTATCTCCGGATATTTTTTTTGCAATTCCTTGATGACTGGCAACATTAATTTCGTACTTTGCAAAACTCGAATTTGCGTCTCATAATCCAATAAACTAGATTTTTCTACTTCGATTTTTTGGATATCTGCATTGTTCGTTTGAGACGATAAAAATTGCTTCGCCAATCTATCTTCAGCAGTCACGGGTTCCACCAAAAGCCGAAAAGCTCCTTCGTATTCTGGAGCAATCTGCTTTGAGGTAAAGACAATCATGCTTCCTGACATGACAGTTAATATAATTGTTACCCCTGCCATAACTGGGAGTCGGCGGCGCACAACCCCTAATAGCCATGCCAAGTCCAGCTTCTGTTCCTCACTGTCGTCAGAGGGTCGAGTCAGGTGCCCTGGCAAGGACTGAGTCAACTTGCTATTACTAGTGCGCTTATTAAAGAACGGCTGTGAATTGTGTTCGGTATCCATTTACCTATTAGATAGAAGTAGATAGAACAAAAAAAGCTAACTACGGTTTAAGAAAACGTTTATAGATACACCCTGAATATATGCTTACCTAGTCATCGTCTCCCAAGATTCCAAATAAATTAAAAATGTTGAAGAATGTGAAAACCTTTTCGATCGGTTCTAAGAATGTTCGCACACTGTCAGAAGTTTTGGCGCTTCCAGAACGGCTGACGACAATAATGTCGTTATTGCGGACGAGTGGATTATTTGTCTCATTGATTCCTTGGGTTAAATCAATATTGACTTTACTTTTTGACACTGTACCGTCAGGGTTGAGGCGAATTAAATCAACCGCCTTTCGATTCGCTCTAGCATCATTGAATCCTCCCGCAGTCAGCAATGCTTGATTCAAGGTTGTGTTTGGCGCAACCTGCACCACTCCTGGACTTTTCACTTCTCCGACCACACTTACCTTAATAGTACCGGGAGAAAAGCTAGTGGTCGCTAATTCAGAAATTTCTGCCGGGTTAACTGCTGATGCAGTGGGAATGAAAATGGTATCTCCATCTTGCAAAAGCGTATCTTGACTGAAATCCCCAGCCTGCAAGAGTTGCCAAAGATTCAGATCGATGATTTGTTCTGTCCCTGCTTTGGTGAGTCGCCGCAGCTGGATACGGCGAATATCTGCCAAGGGCTTAATCCCCCCAGCCAAATCGATTGCCCGCGTTACAGTTGGCAGCCCCAGGGTTCTTTGCTCTAGTGTTGTCTTTCCTCCAATCACAACATAAGTACCAGGACGGTTGACTTCTCCTACGACTGCAACACTGCGGGGTTCCTCTAAAGGAGGTGAAAAACGAGTCGTGGCAATTTGGCGTACTTCGTCTAAGTTAATGGTGCTGGTTGTGGGAATAAAGACAGTGTCTCCATCCCGCAAATTTAAATCTTGCCTGCTGTCGCCGGTTTGTATCAGATCCCAAAGATTCAGATTGATTACTTGCTCGGAACCGGATGCTAGCTTGCGACGCACCTGAACCTTACGAATATCAGCCGTCAGCGTAATTCCCTGTGCCAGCTCAATTGCCTGGGTTACGGTGGGATATTGGAACCCAGGCACGCTCCCGACTCCAGCTATCAGAGGAATTGTGAAGCCCCCTGGGCGAGTCACCTCTCCTCCCACCCGAACATTGATAGGGCGAGGAGACAGAACGCTAATGGTGATGATGGGTCGTTTGAGGAAGCGAAAGTATGCAGATGAAATGGCATTCGTCGCTTGTGGCACGGTTAGCCCCTGAACCGATAGGGTTCCAATCAAGGGTAGGGATAAGGAGCCATCTGCGAGAACTTGGTACTCGCCGCTATATTGGGGAACCTCGAAGATATCAAGGCGGATGCGATCGCCTCCACCCAATGTATAGGCTATATCTGGTCGAGCAGGATTAGTATTCGCTTGTGCAAGAATTGTAGGTTTTTGAAAACGCGGTACAGTCCCCTGCGTAGGATTGGGGCAAGCAAAGGCAAATGTTGCCACTAAGGTTATCCCGGCAGAAGTTCGAGTGAGTTGTCTATAAAAACCTAGATCGACCATACATAACCTACTTGTTTTATATTTTTAAATTTAAGCTGTGTGAGTAGAAACCTGCCACTCTAAATAGTATTTATTTATCCTCATTTTATAGGTAAATCTCTTAAACCTATTTATAGTAAGCTTTTTGAAGTTACTAGTTTTTAGTTTGTATCTTTAAAAGAATTAAATACTCGTAAATATACGGAAATTCATTATTCTTCTCTGGTTTAATCAGTCGCTATACTCATATAGGGTCAGCTTCGCGTTATTTCTTGTCTAAGAATATTAAACATGAGTACTCTCGCTTCAAACCCTCTATTGTTAATAATCGCTGCCACCAGTGCGATTATTTATATCTTATTATTGTTTAACTTTGCTGGTAGAAGTCAAGCGACCTCTAAAACATTAGAAAAAGTTTTTATTGGTTTAATAATCTTTGCGATCGCAGGAGTTACTTTAAGCGGATTTGATAAAATCCATCCTAGAGCTTTATATCTACAGGGAAAAAAGCTTTATTCGACGATTTTTCAAATCGGCATTTACGCCACCTTTATATTCATTATTTATTCGCGATTCTTGCAAAATATTAAAGACTCAGTTTTTGTTATTTCTAGGCTTCTCATTAATAATGTTTATTTTTGCGGATTACTCTTTTTATTAATTCTATCTGCGGCTTGGTCAGGAACTCCAACTTATACACTCAAAGCTAGTATAGTTTTTTTAGGCACAACTGCTTTTTGTGTTTACGTTGGTAAGCAGTATAAATGGAAAGAACTATTTGATTTATTGCTTACTATCAACAAAATCATACTTTTACTGAGTGTATTTTATGCTTTGTTCAGACCGTCAATTGGAGTAACGTCTAAGGGCTGGCAAGGAATTTTACCCCACGGAAATGCTTTTGGATTCTTGATGGGTCTAACAGCTGTTATGTGTTATATACAGTCAGTTCGCAAACCAAAAACTAAATGGCAATCTCTGGGTTTTGCTGCTTTATCTATTTTTTCTTTACAACGCTCAAATAGCGGAATGGGGAAAGTTCTGTTGGTTCTACTGATAAGCGTGTTAATCGTTATCCGCTTTATCAAAAACTTGCCTCCACGATTAGCTTTTGCCTGCATAATCTTTTTTATGGCTATCGCCATGTGTTTGTGTATTGTAATTACCCAAAATGCCGAATTTATTATTGTAGATACACTGAATAAAGATTTGACATTAACCGGACGCACAGACTTCTGGCCTTTAGTAATCAACCACATTAAACAACATCCACTGCTGGGCTATGGATACCAAGGATTTTGGCAGTCTTGGCGAGGAGCAGCCGATCCAGCGGCTGACATCATCGTGGTAAAAACCCAATTTAAGCCAGAGCATTCTCATAATGGTTTTTTAGACCTAGCTGTAGACTTGGGATTCGTAGGATTAGGGTTCTTTTGCCTTTCTTTCTTAACGAATATTGCTTTAGCAGTTCAGTATATGAAGCGTACCCAAGAACCTGAATTAGTCATGCCCCTGCTACTGATTACCTGGGCAGTTCTGACAAATATTACTGAAACTGGATTGATATCAATTACCTATGCTTGGCTGTTTTATGTTATAGCAACAGTTCGATTATGCCTGGACGCTACAGGAAACAGTTCTCAAGAGAATTCCAGCGCTTAAGAACTGGTTTGCCGGTCTTGAGGGGTGCCTAACCAAGCAGGCGATCGCTAGAAGGGTTAGAGGCTCGGTAAGCGATCGCTTTAATTAAGGATGAGTTTCAGCCAAATATGTTAAGCCGTGTTGCAATAACATTCAACACTTTTTCGGGATATTTACCTAGGAAAACTTTCTCGCTATCTAATTTCCGGATATTTACGTAGGAAAATTTTCTCGATATCTAATAATATACGTTTAAAAGTGAACTAAAACAATCAGTTCCTAAAGGATTTAATTTATGGACACCCCTAAAGATTATTACGAAACTAACGGATACTATGTCTTTAGAAATCTCATTCCTGAAAATTTAATTAATAATATTTTAAAAGAGTATAACTCCAATATCCTTTCATCTAACTCTCCTTTCTTTAGACAATCAACGAATAAATGGGAAACCAATACAATTACTCCCAATGGATATTCTGAAGAATCTTTTAGAGATGTTCACGATTACCCAGATTATCCAGGATTTACTGAGGCAGCTAAAGAAGTTTTCTGTTTGCAGCAGGTTAGGGAAGCACTGACTGAACTGACGGGTAGTAAGGAGCATAACCTCATGCAAACTATGTTCTTTGATATGAACACAGCTACCCCTGCCCATCAAGATTGGTACTATTTAGATTCCATGCCCAATGGTCATTTGCTGGCTGGATGGTTTGCTCTGGAGGATATCCACGAAGAAGCGGGTCGATTCTATGTTTTACCAACATCTCATCTGGTTGACTTTGAGTTAACAGATGATGAAAAACTATCTAATCGGTTTTACTTGGAAAAGTTGAAGGAGTATATCAATGTTCACAAGAGTAATATTCAAGCTCCTGCCTTGAAAAAAGGGGACGTCTTATTCTGGAACTCTAGAACGATTCACGGTTCCTTGGAAACACTCAATCCCCAATATTCTCGCAAATCTCTCACGGCTCATTATTTACCAGCAATATATGAATTCGGTAGCCGCAATGCAGAATCTCCGACTGCTGTAGATTATGCCACGTACAAAGGAATGAAGTATCGTTTGATTCCTGCAATGTACAAAAATTATTCAGCGGCAGCGAAACTGAAAACAGATTTATTGCAGTATTTGTGGGAGCAACCGAAACTAATGCGAACCGCAAAATTTGTGAGAAAAGTCTTGCAAGGTGCTAAAGGTAAATAATCGATTCCGTTCTGTTCACCGCAACAACAAATAGGGTTTTGTAGGACGACCCAGTTCTCAAACCCTATCTTTATTCCTTCATAAATTGCCCAATTCTAATGTTAGACAAGCTGAGTCTGGTCAATCAAAAGCTTAGCCCTGGTCTACGCAAGGTGTTCAGCAACATCGCGTGGCTGTTCGCTGACAAAATCCTCCAAATGGGCTTAAGCCTAATTGTAGGGATATGGGTGGCTCGCTATCTAGGGCCGGAACAGTTTGGCTTATTTAATTATGCGATCGCATTTGTAGCGCTGTTGGGGCCAATTGCCAACCTGGGGCTTGATAGCATCGTAGTACGCGACATTGTGCGCGATCCGTTTACCAAGAATGAAACACTTGGGACTTCCCTCGTACTAAAACTTATTGGCGGTGCTGTAACAACTTTGTTAGCGGTTGGCGCAATTTCCTTACTACAGCCCCAGGACTCTTTAACTCATTGGCTGGTAGGAATTATCGCTGCTGGAACCATTTTTCAAGCTTTCGAGACGATCGATCTCTGGTTCCGCTCACAAGTTAAATCTAAGTATACAGTTGTTGTTAAAAACTGCGCCTATTTGCTTGTCTGTGCTGTCAGAATTGTCTTAATTCAAATTAAAGCTCCTCTCATTGCATTTGCCTGGGCAAGATGTGGAGAGCTTGCCTTAGCTGCTGTGGGATTGATAATAATTTATCAGACTAGTGGACAAGATATAAAAGCATGGCGTAGCAGTCTCCCTCAGGCGAAAAACTTAATCAAAGAAAGCTGGCCCCTGATTGTGTCAGGAATCGCCATTTATATTTATTCCACTATCGATCAGGTCATGCTGGGTTCCTTCTCTGCTCAAGAACTTAAATTCGATCCTAAATATGAATTAGGCATTTATGCCGCTGCTGTGAAGATCTCGCAGATATTTGATTTTATTCCCTCTATCATGCAAATATCTTTTTTCCCAAAACTCACTGAAGCGAAGGCTCAAGGGGAGATTGAATATTTCAAAAAATTTCAGGCTTACTTTGATTTAACCTTAATTTTGTGGTTGATAATCGCAATTCCAGTTTCACTGCTTTCCACTTACATTGTTCATTTCTTGTACGGAGATAAGTATGCAGCTTCAGCAATAATATTATCAATCTATGTTTGGTCACAGTTTGGTAGCGGTTTTGGTCTTGCGAGAAATGCGTTTATTATGATTGAAGGAAAAGCCAAAAATGAATTACTTTTAACCTTTATAGGGGCAGTCATAAATATAGTTTTAAATTTACATCTAATTCCTAAGTATGGGGCGGTTGGAGCCACCATAGCAACCTTGATTACTTATTTCATCGTAACTGTAGTTCTCAACTTTATAATTCCCGATTTAAAGCCAATCAGTAAGTTTATTTTACGTTCTTGCAATTTATATAAGGCTGCTACAAGAATTAAAGGAATCGTGCAATGATTGAAATAAAACCAAGCATTCAGCACAAATCCACCTGTCCCCACAGCGGTACACTGCTGAAGCCTCAAGGTATTCTTTGGCAGGGAATGCATATTTGCGTAAAATCTAAGTGCGACTCCTGTAATATAGAAATTATTGAAGATTTAGAAGTTGGTCATGCTGTCACTTTTCCTTATCAAATTGATTTAGCAAAAGGTGACGTTTTTGGAAATGAATCTTGTAAATATTGGTTAGGTCAAAAACTTCTTTACTCTCTGCAAAATCCCCAATCTGAAGAGATTGCGATATCTAAGGAGGTTTTTAAGCAGCATCAACGTGTCATTATCTTAAACTGTATTGATTATCTTTATGGGCATAGTTTGTTAAAGCTGCTTAATGTCCAAAGATATCTAAATAATTACCCAGATTGCGGCTTAATTGTCATCGTCCCAAAGTTTTTGAGATGGATGGTTCCAGAGGGCGTTACAGAAATTTGGACGGTAAATATCTCTTTACAGCAAGGGCAATGCTACTATCCGAAGTTTGACCAATTTATCTCTGAGGAATCCAAGCGTTTTGATAAAATTTACGTAAGTAAGGCATATTCTCATCCGAGTCAGTTTGATATTAGTAAATTTACGCGGGTTCCCACTCATAGCTTTGATAAAGATTCAAACCAAATAACCTTTATTTGGCGCGACGATCGGATTTGGTGTAATCCGCTTCTCTTCAAAACCTTGAGGAAATTAAAGATGGTTGATATTGCCCTCAAGCTTCAGAATGAAAGGGTGCAAAAACTATTTTTAAAGATTCGCTCTAAAGTTCCTTTAGCAAAGTTTACGATCGCTGGTTTGGGGAGGAAAACTCAGTTTCCCGACTGGATTGAAGATTTGCGGGTAAACAAGTTTAATTCAGACACTGAGAGGCAAATGTGCCAAGTTTATTCCCAAAGCCGCTTGGTCATTGGTGTACATGGTTCTAATATGCTGTTACCTTCTGGTCATGCTGGCATGACTCTCGATCTGATGCCAGAGGATCGGTGGGGAAACGTGGCGCAAGATATCCTCTATCAAGAGACAGAGCCTCGATTGGCTGCTTTTCGATATCGCTATGTTTCGCTTCAGACTCCTTTAGATGAAATAGGAGCGATCGCTTCCAGTATGCTCCTACATTACTCCGAATATAAACAGAATATGACTGCTGATAAGTGACCATGAAAACTCCCGTTGCTTTGTTAATCTTTAAACGACCTGAGACTACATCCAAGGTTTTTGAGGTAATTCGTCAGGCAAAACCGCCGAAGCTTTTAGTAGTTGCTGATGGCCCTCGTAGCGATCAACTAGGTGAAGCAGAAAAGTGCGCTGCTGCTCGTGCAATTATTGACACTGTAGATTGGGATTGCGAAGTTCTAAAAAATTATTCAGATGTAAATTTAGGCTGCGGTTTACGTCCAGCTACAGGTATTAATTGGGTATTTGAACAAGTAGAAGAAGCCATCCTTTTCGAGGATGATTGTTTACCTCATCCAACTTTCTTTCAGTTTTGCGAGGAGTTATTAGAAAAATATCGCGATGATGAAAGAGTAATGAGTATTGCGGGAACCAATCTTTTAGGCGAACGGAAATTACCCGGGCAAAGTTATTATTTTTCCTACTTTGGTGGAAATTGGGGTTGGGCATCCTGGCGTAGAGCTTGGAAATATTTTGATTATGACATTAAGCAATGGCCTGAAATTTTCGAGAGTCGGTTCCTAGAAAATTACTTAAGGGTACCAAAACATTATTTATTTTGGCAAAAAATATTTCAAGATGCCTACCAAAATAAAAACAGATCCTGTTGGGATTATCAATGGTTGCTAGCTTGTTGGCTTCAACATGGATTAAAAATAGTGCCTGAAGTTAATTTGATTACGAATATTGGTTTCGGAGCTAATGCAACTCACACTTTTTCTACTGAAAATCCCTTAGGTAAAATGGAGACGCAAGAAATTAGCTTTCCTTTGAAGCATCCTCCTTTTATGATTCGAGATGTAGAAGCAGATACCTTATTTCAAAAAAACTTTTTTGACAATAGAAGCCTATTTACTAAAGTTAAAAATAAACTTCAAAAAAGTTTTGCTTAAGGAGTAATTACGAGATGAACCCCTTCTCCAAAATTAAGTTTAAAATTAATGCTAATTTAACCAAAAAAAAGTGTGTAATTGGCAATAGTTCAAGCGTTTTAGACCACAATTCACTGATAAGCCACGATCGCGATAAAAATAGTATTATTCTTGGTGAAAACACTCACATCGAAGGTCAATTAATGACTTTTCCTGGAGGAAAAATAAAAATAGGCAATTTCTGTTATTTAGCCCAAGGCTCTAAAATTTGGTCAGACACTTTAATTGAAATAAAAGATAGAACAATCATTGCTCATAATGTAAATATATTCGACAATCAAACTCATCCACTCGATCCGGTAGCGCGTCATCAACAATTCGTTCACATTATCCAAAAAGGCTTTCCTAAAGACTTAAACCTAAATGGAAAACCAGTCATTATTGAAGAGGATGTTTGGATTGCTTGTAACTCAATTATTTTAAGAGGGGTGACGATTGGAAAATGCTCAATTATCGGTGCTGGCTCAGTCGTTACAAAAGATGTCCCTGCTTGGACGATTGTTGCGGGGAATCCAGCCCAGATTATTGGCAAAGTTCCTGAAGGTGAACGGAAGATTTTAAATAGCAAAGAAGTAGTAAGCGATCGCGGGTAAAAAGCAATGAAGCGCTTTATAGTATCTAAACTAACAGACGCTCAAATAGACAGGATTAAATGGCTAGGAGGTAACTTAAAAGCCCATTTTAGTAAAAGGCAAAATGTAGGTAAAAACTCTTATATCGATCCATCGGTTCATGTACTGGGGTGGGGTAATGTAAAAATTGGTCAAAATTCAGTTATCGGTTCGGAAACAGTAATTGTCATTAACAAACGAGAAAAAGAAAAAATTTCTGTCATTGTTGGTGATAACTGTTTTATCGGTCGCAGAAACTTTTATAGTGCTGGAGCTTTAATAAAAGTCGGTGACTACAGTTTAATTGGTAATGACTGTAAACTGTTAGGAAGTGGGCACGAATACACTTCTCCGTTTATTCCGTATCACACTGCTTTAACAACTACTGATGGAGTAATAGACATCGGCACAAATTGCTGGCTGGGTGTAGACGTGACTATTTTGAAAGGCGTCCAAGTAGGATACGGCTCAATCATTGGAGCTTCCACCGTAGTAAATTGCAATATTCCCCCATTCAGCGTGGTGGTAGGAAATCCATGTCGAATCGTTAAAAGATTTGATATGCGATTGCAAGAGTGGGTAAGGGCTAAAGATTATTCTGAAGATGGCGATCGATATCTTCCTGGTGAAGATGAATATTTAGCAATATTAAAAAAAAATTTTCCCGCTACTAGAATGCCAACAATCGCTGTTAGCAAGTTCTTCGGGGATTTAGACTAACAAAGTAGGAAGAAAATAGATAATTTTACGAATAAATAAAAAATATTTCCATGAAAACTGTTTTAATTACAGGTGTTACAGGGTTTATCGGGCGATATGTTGCTCGTCAGTTTACAGAAACTGGCTGGAGTGTTATTGGGCTGGGAAATCGCCCTCCAGAGAATGCACCTAGACAAGATTTGTTTCGCTATGAACAATTAAATTTGCCTTCTGCGGATCTAGCAAAAATTGTTCAAGAGTTGCAACCGGAAGTTTGTATTCACTGCGCTGGAAGAGCTTCAGTAGAGCTTTCAATTAGCGATCCATCAGCAGATTTTAGCAACAGTGTTGCTGTCACTTTCAACCTTTTAGATACATTACGTCTTTATGTTCCAAAATGTCGTTTAATCTATCTTTCTAGTGCTGCTGTCTATGGAAATCCAGAAACCTTACCCATTCAGGAAAACCAAAGCTTGAAGCCAATTTCTCCCTACGGCTTTCATAAGCTGATGTCTGAGCAACTTTGCGCTGAGTTTTTCCAAGTTTATAACTTACCCACTGCTATAGTACGCATTTTTTCGGGTTATGGGCCAGGACTGAGGCGACAAGTTCTTTGGGATATGTGTCAAAAAGCTTTGATAAACCCCGCACTAAAGTTACGAGGTACTGGCAACGAAAGCCGCGATTTTATTCATGGTAGAGACGTAGCAAGGGCACTTCAGATTCTTGCTGAAAAAGCTAATTTTGAAGCCGAGGTTTATAACCTTGCAAATGGTGTCGAAACAACAATCAAAGAATTAGCAGCATTAGTGTTAGCTAAACTAGGAGAAGATATTCCGGTTGAATTTGATAATAGTACTCCTGTCGGAACTCCGATAAACTGGCAAGCCGATATGAGCAAACTTTCCCAAATTGGATTTACCCCTGAAGTAACGATAGAAAGGGGTGTAAACGTCTATGTTCAATGGTGTCGAGCTGAGATTTTAGGATGGTAAAAAATCTACATATTTGCCTCAACATGGTGGGTGGCTCTGGCTGGCTAGGGGGCGTGCTATATATTCAGAATTTAGCTCGTGCGATCGCTACTTTACCAGAAACAGAAAAAGCGAATATCAAGCTAACAATCGCTGTTCACGATAAAGATATAAATTTAATAGAACCAGCCCGGGGTTACGTTAACCAAATTTATGCTACTTCCAAGTGGCAGCGTGCCTATCTAAAAATGTGTAATTTTTTAGCTGAGCGTATCTCTTTCATTCCTCTGGAACTACTAAATCCTCAAAAAATAAATTTTCTTTACCCGGCGATAGCAGGAACCCGCTCACCTTATCAGTGGGGAGGTTGGATTCCTGACTTTCAACACTATCACTTACCCAACCTTTTCTCTCCGGAAGAAATCGCTCAACGTAATCGAGATCAGCAACAAATTGCTCACGCTGCTCCTATTATTGTCCTCAGTAGCAATATGGCACAAGAAGACTTTAAACATCTTTATCCGGAAGCAGCTTCTCGAAGTGTTGTAATGAATTTTGTAAGCTGTCCCGCACCTGAATGGTTTGAGTTAGATCCCAAACTAACGCAAGAAAGTTATCAACTTCCAGATAAATTTTTCCTGATCAGCAATCAATTTTGGAAACATAAAGATCATGCTGTGGTAATTGAAGCTTTGGGGCTACTGAAACAACAGGGGCTTACACCTACCGTTGTTTGTACTGGAAGTGCTACTGATTATCGTAATCCTGATTATTACAATTACCTCTTAACAAGAATTGAGGAATTAGGAATTAGCGAACAAGTACGTCTTTTAGGATTAATTCCTCGTGTAGACCAAATTCAGCTCATGAGGAGGTCTTTAGCTGTAATTCAGCCTTCTTTATTTGAAGGTTGGAGTACGGTTGTAGAGGACGCACGTTCTCTTGGTAAACCCATGTTACTTTCTGACTTTCCTGTTCACCTGGAGCAGAATCCTCCTGATTCTTACTTTTTTGAGCGTAGTAATGCGGAACAACTAGCAGCACTGATTGATAAAAGTTTCACTACATTAACACCAGGACCAGATGTAGAAAAAGAAAGTTTAGCTAAACAGGATAATGTTGAACAAATCAAAGGATACGGTAGGCGTTTTTTAGAGATAGTACGCAGTGTTGTATAACCAACAAAATTTTATCTAGGGATTTTTTAGATGTTGAAACGCTCAGAGAAATACTTACATTACGTACTCTTTGATACGCTCAAAGAAAAGAATGTTATTCCTCCAGCCTTTTTCTGGATAGCTGTAGCTACTTTGTATGCAGTAGCGAATGCGCCGAAGAATAGGATAATCATGGCGTTTCAAGCAATTTTCAATCGCCTGCCTCAAGATTGGGTTTCTACAACTGTTCAAGCAATCGAAAGTCGTTTCAGCCAAGGGGTAATTTCTCCAGAAATCCTAGCCAAAACTGCTCCGCAGCAACTAGCTGAGATTACTACTAATTACGGCATAATCCCTATCAAAGGATTTCTCTTTTTTATCGCAACTTTAGTTATTGCATACCCAATTTTAATATCGGTTATTAAGCCGCGCCATTCACTATTTCAGTTTGGGTTTAAAAGAAGAGCGATCGCGTCTCTAACCATCTTTGCAATTATATCTTTACTCATCGTCCCTTTTCGCTATCCTTTAGGTCCAGGGGTGATGGGTTTAGAGTATGCCATTAGGAGTTTAGAGCCTTTTAGTCAAAATGCTGACTGGTATTATCGACGCTTGTTTATGCTAGCGATCGCTAACTTTATCCATATGAGTGGACCATTCCTATATTACATTTTTTCTCTGGCTTGTACCTATCTTTTAATCTTCTTGACTTTAACCTTTATCGAGTCCAAAATCTTCGGTTCAAAGGAGACTGATGAGGGGCAACAAGAAATTGAATCCAAATCGATAAATTATCAAAAACTTGGTTTATATTACCTTTCAATTGCAACCAGTAGTTATTTAATTTTTAATTGTCAATTTCCGGGCTATGTCGATCAGTTATTTTTTAGCCTGCTATTACTTCCAGCTTGTATCCCTATGACTCGGCAGGGAAGACTCGCAACCCTTGCTTTTGCCTTAGCCACACATGAAGCCAGTGCTTTTGTCTTTATCCCAATTGTTATTTTCTGTTTTCCCAGAAGAGAAGTATTAACCGCTTTATCCTTAGTCCCCATTTATTGTTTTATTTGGTTTGCTGGCAGTGGATTTTCTCTGGATAGTCCAGTAAAGGCACACTTGATACTGGAGAATAAGACGGCATTGCAGTACTTAGCTGAAAATCCAATGTTGGGGTTAGCAGGGTTCTTTTTCTCCTACAAGCTATTGTGGATTATTATCCTGTATATCTTGTGGATACTTTGGCGTCAGGGCGAGACACTTTTGGTAAGTGCGATCGCTAGTATAATTGCATTCCCTATTTCTACAATGTTTTTGATTGTGGATACTAGCAGAAATGTAGGCTATGGTTTTTTTGGAATGTTAATCGCTTTTGCTATCCTGATCCGGGAAGAAAAAGTCTTTACGGGGCATTTTATATTATTTTATCTGGTCATTGTAAATATTATTATTCCTTCATACTATGTAGGTTTAAACACGGGTTTTCAGACTTATATGGGTCTGTATCATCTTATCCCTCTTTTCCCCTCCACTTATGTTCCATAAACATAAAATTTTAGGGTGAGCATTGCCCACCCTACTAATTCAACTATTATTTAATACATTCCATAAATAGGGATTCTGGGCGTTCTTCTCGTTCTGCAATCCCTGGTATTTTACTGTCTCGGTAGTGGCCTCTAACCACTTCCCGAAATCCAGTATCCAAGAGAATTTTTCGCAACGAATTTTCGTTATAGTGCCAGTGGTGGCGATTTTTTTCTAACGTCTGCGTTGCTTCTAAAAATTCTGTCAAAAATACTTCAGGACAGCTAGGATTGTAGCTCTTTATTAATTGATCGAGGTCTGGAACTGCAACCCGAAATATTCCACCTGGCTTCAGAACTCGATAAACTTCAGAGATACAATTTAAAGCGCCTTCCAAGTATAAATGCTCAAGTACATGAGATGTATATGCTGCATCAACACTATTATCAGACCAGGGAAATTTTTTAGTCAGATCCAGATATGTAAGCTGACGAAAAATTCCTTTTTGATGCTCGTCATATCGTTCTCGATCGAGCTTCCCTACTTTATACATGAGATCAGGTAAAAAGGGGATTTTTGAAACCCAGATATGAGGAGTAATATCTGTATTGATCCAGCCAGAAAAAATGCGGTCGAAAGAGCCTAAATTTAATTTCATTGCCTCAGACATATTGTTAACCTCAGAAAGTGAATTAAGCCGCTATAAACTAGCTTAATAAAAACCAATATCAAGAATATTGAAAATATTCTTTAATTTTAGAAAAGGTAAGCTTAGGGCTTGCTAAATTGTAGAATATAGGTTGACCAAAAAAAGTAATTACGTTGATACATTGTTCATGCTTCTAATTTTAGTATTCCCAAGTTCAGGAATAATATAGCTATTATGACAACTAACATTTATTTTAATAATGTGAGGCGCTGATGGAAAATACTAGCATAGCTGTTCTTATCACTTGCTATAACCGCAAGCAAAAGACTTTAGCAAGTCTAGAGGCACTTTTCAACCAGGTACTCCCAACTAACGTTAATCTTTGGGTCTATCTTGTAGATGACGGCAGTACTGACGGTACAGCAGCAGCCGTCAACCAACATTATCCTCAAGTAAAGATTATCCAGGGAGATGGAAATTTATTCTGGAATGGAGGAATGCGAGTGGCATTTTCTGAAGCCATTAAGCACCCTCATGATTATCATCTCTGGCTGAATGATGACACGCTAATTTACCCAGAAGCTTTAAGTAATTTGCTGACAACCTCTCATTTTTTAGCCTCGCAAGGAAATGCAGCAGCCATTGTAACCGGGGCGACTTGCGATCCGGAGACGAATACGGTTTCTTATGGCGGCGTTGTGAAAAGTACGTGGTGGCATCCCTTCAAATTTCGCTGGCTAGAACCGAGCCAAAAAGCTATACGATGTGACACCATGCATGGAAATTGTGTATTGATTCCTAAAGAGATATTCCAAGCAATCGGAAACTTAGATCCTGACTTTAAGCATTATGCGGGAGACTTCGATTATGGGTTACGCGCGAGACGAAAAGGATATACGGTTTGGCTAGCTCCAGGCTACATCGGAACCTGTTCCGGAAACCCTCTGTACGCAAACTGGATGGATTCTAATTTGCCGATTCGCGAACGATGGCAAAAGGCAGAACAACCTAAAAATTTTACATTTCAAGAAAGGAAGTTATTTGCTCAGCGCCATGCTGGAATTTTATGGCCTATTTATTGGTTGCTGCCCTACAGAAAATTGCTTTTCTCAAGCTTTAGCAAACGGGGACAGGTGGGAACATGAAAATTAGAAATTCTGACGATACAGAATTAAAAGTAGACGATCTCCGCATTGCTATTGCGATCCCCTCAGTCGAATTTGGCTCTTACTGGCGACCTGTTTTGTACGAACTTACGAAAATCTGTAAGAATACAATTTTTTATACTGGCTGTCTTTGGCCGAAATTCGATGCTGATGCTCCAGGAGCTTCCGCGGTTAAACTTGTAGGAAAATTTAAATTTGTAGAGGCAACTCAAGTATCGGGTGGCTATGGTCGCGGTTTTATGGTAGCTTCCCCAAAGATTGTGAATGAGTTACTTGAGTTTAAACCTCATGTTGTTTTTGTCAGCGCTTTTTCTATATGGACTGTTTTAGCACTGCTTTTCAAACCCTTGGGAGGTTGGAAAGTTGTAATCATTTATGATGGCAGTTCGCCGAATACAAATTTTGAAGATTCTAAACTTCGTACCTTTTCGCGTCGTTTAATGGTTAAATTTACAGATGCTTTTATTGCTAATAGTAACGATGGCAAAAAGTATCTTTATAAGGTAATTGGAGCTGAGGAAAGGAGAATTTTTACAAAAACTTATCTGGTGCCTGAACCCCAAGCTTTGCGGGAACGTCTTGAAGCTGCAAAACCTAGTGAACTAAAGCTAAAGCGTCCGGTTTTTCTATTTGTCGGGCAAGTGATTTCTAGAAAAGGAATAAAGTCGTTGTTGGAGGCATGTTCTCTTCTTACAAGTCAGGGATATTCTGATTATTCGCTGGTAATTATTGGGGATGGAGCGCAACGTGAGGAATTGGAAGTTTTTGTTAAAAACAATAATCTAACAGAGCGTGTGACCTGGACAGGATGGTTAGATTACGGGCAACTAGGGGCATATTTTCAGGATGCCGATGTCTTTGTTTTTCCTACCTTTGAAGATGTATGGGGAATGGTGGTGCTAGAGGCGATGGTATTTGGCAAACCCATATTGTGTTCTAAAGGTGCAGGCGCTTATGAAATGGTGATAGAAGGAGAAAATGGGTATTTGTTTGAATCGCAAAACCCAGAAGAAATTGCTGAAGGAATGCGCCGTTTTATAGATAATCCAGAGCTTGCTGCCTCAATGGGAGAAAAATCAAAGCAGTTGATCGGGCAGTACACTCCAGAGGCAGCAGCCAAATCGATGGCAGAAGTAGCAATGAATGTTTTACAAAAAATTCAAATAAATGCCGAATGATATTGAATTGAGACAGCACTTCTAAAATTGCGTTTCTCAGCTTAGGCTGGAAACCATAAAAATAATTTTGGGGAAATGGGTAGTTTTGAAAGTGGGTGGGAACTATAGATAGAGAAAACGGCTAATTTTATAAAAGGTAAAAGCCTATGAAAATCCTTCTATCTGCATACGCTTGTGAGCCTGGGTGTGGCTCTGAGGAAGGGGTAGGCTGGAATACAGTTCGGCAAGTAGCAAATCATCACGAAGTTTGGGTGTTAACTCGAATTGGTTATCGTGCAGCAATTGAAGCCGAGCTAGCTTGTCACCCGGTTCCCAATTTACACTTTATTTATTTCGATCCATTTAATTGGACGGAAGATTGGCGGAATAAACAAGGGTTAGTGCAACTTCATTACTACCTTTGGCAAATACAAGCTTATTTTTTGGCAAGGCGGCTCCATCGGGAGATTGGCTTTGACTTGGTGCGTCATGTTACTTATGTGAAACACTGGTCTCCTAGCTTTTTAGCCCTATTGCCAGTCCCCTTCATTTGGGGGCCTGTCGGAGGCGCTGAATCGGCTCCAAAAGCTTTCTGGAAAGATTTTAGTCGGCGTGGCAAGGTTTACGAATTGCTGCGAAACTTCGCTCAATCGCTGGGTGAACAAGATCCATTTGTGCGGCTGACTGCAAAGCGAAGTTGTGTAGGATTAGCAACCACTGAGGAAACGGCAGAACGGTTGCGATCGCTTGGAGTAAAAAATGTCCAAATCGCTTCGCAAGTGGGTTTATCTAAGGAAGAAATTAGTCAATTGGCGCACCATATTGTGCCTGATGATAGTCCCATACGGTTTACTACCGTGGGTCGGCTCATCCACTGGAAAGGAGTCCATCTGGGGATTCGAGCTTTTGCTTTGGCTCAAATTCCCCAAGCAGAATACTGGATTGTGGGAGATGGACGGGAACGGCAACAATTGGAAGCGATCGCTCACTCACTGGGAGTGGCGGATAAAGTTCGCTTCTGGGGCGCTTTACCGCGCCAGGAAACCCTATCTAAAATCGGGCATTGCCACGTCCTCGTTCATCCCAGCCTGCACGAATCTGGGGGATTTGTCTGCGCGGAAATGATGGCGGCGGGGCGTCCAGTCATTTGCTTGGATCTGGGAGGGCCAGCGGTACAGGTAACGGAGGAAACTGGGATTAAAGTGGCTGCGATAAATCCCGAACAAGTCGCACGCGACGTAGCTGCTGCGATGACTCGTTTAGCGGAAGATCCAGCGTTACGGGTGCGAATGGGACAAGCGGGACAAAAGCGGGTGAAGGAAGTCTTTGATTGGGATCTCAAGGAAAGGCTTTTGCTCGATTTGTATGAAAAAAGGCTATCTCAGTCCGCTATCGTCCCTTCACTTGCTAAAGGCTTGACGGATCAAGGGTGAATGCAGGCGTCGATGAGTTCTTCGATGCCATTGATAGGCAAGATTGGTGTACCCAACTCAGTGGCGAGTTGTTCCACAGTCATGTCATCTAGGAAGCAAGAATCGCCGTGTTTTAGCATGACTGAGGGGAGGAGAATGCGATCGCCCAAATCTCTTCCCTTTAGTTTCAGCAAATCTTGACCCGTTAACAAACCAGTGACGCTAATCTCTTGTCCCCAGTATTCGCTACGCAACGCCGCCAGATTTACTTGCAGTCCTTGCACTTGATTCAGGCGTTGCAAGATAGGCTCAAAGGCTTTTTCCACTGCATTCCCCACCACCCAAGTTAATTTCTGGGATATTTTTAAACGTCGCGGCAATTTTTTCGCGGCAACCTGCTGAAATTCCTTGAGAAATTGGCGAATCGAACCAACCCCATTGCCAATTTGAGGATAGTCTTCGTAGTCTGATTCTGGCGGTAATTCTTGCCCAGCAATTAAAAACCACTCGTCGGCTAACCAGGCAAAAGTCGATCCCATCTGGTTGCGGAATTTCTCCTGGAGTGCCTGGACTTGCAAAATCACTTCAGCGGCTTTCTGGGGCGTCACTGGGGTTAGTTCGTCTTCGGTTGGACGGAAACGTGTCAAACCGACCGGAACCACTGCCACAGAGGCGACAGCCGGGATATCTCCCTGGTGAAAAGAGGCTAAATCCCCCAGGGTAGTCTCTAGGCGATCGCCATCGTTAATGCCAGGACAGAGAACAACCTGGGCATGGATTTGCAGACGCCGTTCTTGAAACCACCGCAGTTGCTGCAAAATCTCAGCGGCGCGGGGATTTTTTAACAGGCGGCTGCGGACTTCTGGTTCGGTAGCATGGATGGAAACGTAGAGGGGAGAGAGGCGCATCTGCTCAATCCTGTCCCATTCCCTCTGGGTGAGATTGGTCAGGGTTAAGTATGAGCCATAGAGAAAGCTGAGGCGGTAGTCGTCATCTTTGAGATAAAGCGATCGCCTTTTACCGGGAGGCTGTTGGTCGATGAAGCAAAAAGGACAGCGGTTATTACACTGAATTAAGCCATCAAATAGGGCAGTTTCAAATTCCAACCCCAAGTCATCGTCGTAGTCTTTCTCAATTTCCACCGAGTGGCTTTTGCCAGCAGTATCTAAAACTTCCAGTTCCAGCACTTCATCCGCACACAAAAACTGGTAGTCGATGAGGTCGCGAGGGCGCATCCCGTTGATGGAAACAATTGCATCTCCCGGTTCAAACCCGACTTCGGCGGCAATGGAGTCGGGGAGAACCTGGGTAATTAAGGCTGGACGAATAGAAATCTCGCTCATACAACTAGGAGGAAACGAACCGCTTCAGGCGCGGAGGGAGCAGAAGAAAAAGTAATTAGATATTAGGGATTAGTTTGACGAAGATCGCGCCTAAGATAGCTATTCCAAATGCTAACCGATACCAAATAAATACCCAGGTACTCTGGGTTTGCAGGAAGCGCAGCAGCCAAGCGATCGCGAGATAGGAAAATACTCCAGCTGAGATGACTCCTGCCAGCAAAGGCAGCAGTCCACCATCTCCTAGTCCTGTTTCTAAAACACCTTTTAATTCCACTAACCCTGCCAGGGTAATTGCTGGGATTCCCAATAAAAAAGAAAAGCGTGCAGCGGTTGCCCGTTCTAAATTCATAAATAGTCCAGCAGTCAGGGTAGAGCCGGAGCGAGAAACACCAGGAATTAGCGCCAAAGCTTGCGCCAAGCCCATCAAAATGCCATCTTGAAGTGTTAATTGCTCAAAGTTACGCTTTTTATGCCCAATACGCTCTGCAACGCCCAACAATAAAGCCATGAAAATAGAGGCAATGGCGATCGCTGCCATACTCCGTAACGGGGAGTTGTCAAAGTCGGGAATAAACTTTTTGATCAGCAGTCCAAAAAAGAGGATGGGTAAGGTTCCCAAAACGATTCCCAGTGCCATACGGAAGTCGTTGGATTCGTAATTCTTGTGAGCGATCGCCTTAAAGGCACCCGTTGTAATTTGTGTCAAATCCCCCCAGAAATACCACAGCACTGCGGCAATACTGCCCAGCTGAATCACGGCGGTAAAGGCGACTCCTGGATCGCCCCATCCCAGCACCACCGGCACCACCTTCAAATGCGCCGTACTGCTAATGGGCAGAAACTCAGTCAACCCTTGCACCATGCCCAGGACTACCGCTTGAAAGATATTCATCTGAGGTGTGGTTGCGGCAACGGGTGCCACGTCTTGCGCCCTTACCATCGCTTCTAAGGGGAAGGTCAACACAGTGCTGGCAGCACCGACACGAAGAATCGCCAATTTTTTACGTTTTGATACAGCCATGAAATCCTCTAATAAGCAGCATTCCAGACAAGTCAGCCTTTCTTCTTTCTTCTTTGCGAGTCACCGGCAGAGGCATCTTGCGCCACTACACATAACACAGGCATTACATAAGACGAGCAATTTTTAGAAAATCTCCGACTCTCAACGCCGAGTTTCTCCCAACTTCCCATTCATTTTCTGCCACCCTACTCCGAAAAGCCACTTGTATTGCTCAATAAAACTCAGCTAAGATTTCTATATCCCCCCCTAGGGCATTTTTCCTGTGATATCGTAAAAGATGTAAACTAAAGTAAAGAATATTAACAAAATCTTGTTTAACGATACCTGGTTTTCTAACTCATCTTCTTCTGTTCCTGGTAATCTCCCCCAGCCAAGTAAAACTCTGTTGGGGTTTTTTGATTGGGGAATCGGCACCCGCCAAGCTTGGTTAGTTTTCGCATCTGCGTCTTTTCTGGTATCCGTGCCAGTGTTTGTGCAAGCCCCTTTAGTGCGGCTGCTACCAGAACTGAGTTTACTAATGACAGCCGGGTGGGTTTGGCTGAGTGTGGTTCTCAGACGGCGTCCTGCGACTCATGTGTGGGGAGATTTGCTGCTGGGATTTAGCTGGAGTTGGTTGGCAGGGTCGATTTATTGGGGCTGGCTGCGGTGGGAACCTACGATCCACTTGCCGGTGGAAGCAATTGGTTTACCGTTTGCCTTATGGTGTTTGAGCCGTCGTTGGGGTCTTGTCGGCAACCTATTTTATCTTGGCTCCCTGTTTGGCACGGCAGTAACAGATATATACTTCTACTTAGCTGGTTTGATTCCACACTGGCGAACCGTCATGCAAGTTGCACCAAGCGAGGCATCACTGGTTTTTCAAAGTGCGATCGCTCAAGTCAGCACCCCCTGGGGAACCAGTTGGGCACTCGTGCTTCTCGGAATCCTATTAGGTGTTGGTCTGGTACCATTGCGATCGCGCCAGCTGCATTGGTGGGCCTTTGGTGGAGCCGTTTTGAGTACAATCTTGGTAGACGGTCTGTTTTGGCTGGCTGCTACTATGGCTTAAAAATATCTTGAAAGTGTCCCCTGAAAAATTTATTCATGTCGGGACATCTAGTTACAAAGGTTCCCAAATTACCCATCAAGCTCCAGAAGAAAGCTAAAATTTAACCACTCCATACGATGCGTCGTTGCTTCTCTAGCCTGTGGTGACTTTGCGACCCACTCCTTACTTACTCCTTCGTACCGAGTCCGGCAATCGCTATCTCCCCTTGGTAAGTAGTAACTGCTGGACAGTTGGTCGCAGTGACGACAACAATTTTGTGTTGCCGGATCGTTGGATTTCTCGCAACCATGCAATGTTGCAATGTACTGAAACCGGCGAGTTCTACCTAATTGACCTAGGAAGTCGCAACGGCTCCTTTGTCAATGGCAGACGAGTCAGTATTCCGGTTACTTTACGCAATGGCGATCGCCTTACCTTTGGTCAGACGGATCTAGAGTTTCACTGTCCTACCGCCAACCGCAACAATGAGCCATTGCCAAGCGGGGACAAGGATACACTGACTTCGACTTTGCACGTACGCCGTCTGATGTCAGTCATGGTGGTAGACATCCGCGACTTCACAGTTCTCACCCGGCAACTAGATGAAAAAATATTATCGGCGGTGATCGGTACTTGGTTCCGCCATGCAGGAAATATTATTCGAGAGTATGGCAGCTGGGTTGATAAATATATCGGCGATGCGGTCATGGCGATTTGGTTTCATGGACCCCAAGGAGTGACCGATGAGGATATGCTCAACATTTGTCAAGCAGTGAGCGCCCTCCATAAAATCACAATGGATTTGAGTAATAAATATCCCGTGCCCTTTCCGCTGCGAATTGGGGCAGGAATTAATACGGGTTTTGCAATGGTTGGGAACACGGGTAGTGGCGATCGCCCCGATTACACCGCGATTGGGGATACGGTGAATGCGGCATTTCGTCTGGAATCTGCCACCAAGCAACTGGGTCTGGATATTGCTGTGGGAGAAACCACTCACGAATATCTCATCTCTTTAGCAAAGCAAGAGACTGGTTTTAAGCAATATATCGTCAATCTAAAGGGCTATGAAGTGCCCACCGTGACCTATGCAGGCTCCTACGCTGACTTAGATAGTTTTTTGCAGGTCAATACGCTCAATAAAGACTAAACAGCAATAAACAATTAGCAATTTTGCACAATTAGCTGAACGTGGAAAACTTCCGCAAAGGCTTTCGCCACTTCTTGGCGCACCTGGTGCAAGTCAATTCCGGGTACGAACTGGGCAAGACTGCCAACCGACTTATCAGCAATACCGCAGGGGACAATGCGCTCAAATCCGGTGAGGTCGGGACAAACATTTAAGGCAAAGCCGTGCATAGTAATCCACTTGCTGACCTTAATGCCAATCGCTGCTACCTTACAGCCTTCCAGCCAAACGCCAGTCATTCCGGCAACGCGATCGCCCTTTAACCCGTAAACATCCAGTACCCGAATCAATACCTCTTCTAACTGCCGCAAGTACCAGTGCAAATCTTGCTGGTAATAGCGCAGATTCAGGATTGGGTAACCCACCAGCTGACCCGGACAGTGGTATGTTACCTCACCCCCCCGTTCCACTCGGAAAACCTCCCAGTCGGTTGCTGCGGGGTCAAACTTAAGAAATTCTAGACTGGCTCCCTGCCCAAGCGTGTAAACCGGCGGATGCTCTAGCAAAATCAGGGCATCCGCCAGACTAGGATCGTTGATGCGTTCGGAAACCAGCGATCGCTGCCAGTCCCAACCTGCCGAATAGGGCATCTGCCCCCGATTGTATAACCAGAGTTGGCGCAGTTGCTCCGAGGCTTTCCCAGCAGACCCTTCAGACTTACTTAAAATCATGGCAAAAATCAACAGTAATTTGACTTATATTTTTTGCATAATTAATCTTCTGGAATCAAGAAATGTCAAAAGATGCAAAGGATTCTGAAGAGAAGTCAAAGGCATAAGTTCTCTAGAATACAAAGTGCTATTGTTGAAGTTATAACCTCAAGTGTTGAGGGAGGATGTCTCTTCAAAATAACCCCAAAGATAGACTTGGAGATCGCAACCAAGCTGGGGAATGTACATTAGTTAAATAGCACCCTAGGAAACCTAAACAAGAACATCGGCAGTTGCTTATTTGCGATAGGGCTGCTGACAACCCCTCTAGCTGAGGGACTGCCAGCAAGAACATCCTAGCAACAGTGTGAAATCGGGAAAAATTTGCTACTGCTCAAAGTTTTGGCTCCGTTCAACGTTTGCTAACACCAAAAAACGGGAACGCGATCGCTACTGAGAAAGCCGCAATTCTGCTGAGCTTTCTAAATTATCACAACGGTACAGCATGGAGTATCCGGTATGAAGCTTGTTATCCACGGCAAAAACATTGAAATTACCGACGCGATTCGTGAGTACGTAAATCAAAAAATTGACAAGGCAGTCAGCCACTTTCAGAGTTTGACGAGCGAAGTAAACGTGCATCTTAGTGTGGCTCGCAATCCCCGGATAAATCCAAAACAAGCCGCTGAGGTGACTATCTTTGCGAACGGTACAGTAATCCGTGCTGAAGAGAGTAGCGAGAGTCTCTACGCGAGCATCGACCTAGTTGCCGATAAAATTGCCCGCAAACTCCGGAAATATAAAGAAAAGCGTCTGGATAAGAAGACTCAGACTCAAATGAAGACTGGCATTGTGGTAGAACAAGAGCCAGTGCCAGAGGATCTCATTGGTTCTCGCACCCCCGAACTCCCCTCAGAAGTGGTGCGTACCAAGTACTTCGCAATGCCGCCAATGACGATGGACGAAGCCTTGGAACAGTTGCAACTGGTGGATCATGACTTCTATATGTTCCGCAATGCCGAAAGCGGTGAGATTAACGTTATTTATGAGCGCAACCACGGTGGTTATGGAGTGATTTTGCCGCGTAATGGGAATGGACATACCCATCACAAAAATGGCAAAACTGACAACCACAGCAGTGGAACGCCAGAGAAGTCAAGCTCTGCAAAGGCATAACCAGAACTGAAGAGTATCTAGATTCTCGTTCCCAGACTCTTAGTGGACTCTAACTTGATAAGGGAGGGGCATTCCTTGTGGATTCCCCTACCTTCCTGATTTCATTTTTCTTGCAGATCGCACCCATCACTACTATCCTGGTGTTGATTCCAATTGAAATAGCGATCGCTTTCCCAGCCTCATTACGAAACTGAGCGATCGCACCTTGCATTGCTCGTAGTTCATCTTCTGAAATTCTTAAACAATTTGTCTACATAACACTTTGTTGAAACCCTAATTTCTAACGATCAACACAAACAAGAAATTAGATAAACTTAGCGCCGCAGTAGTTTTATCCCTGGGTTTTCTTCGGCAGCCACTTGCAGGTATCTTTCAACTAAGTGCTGCTATCGTTCCCTTCAAAATCAACCAGATGCAGTTGAAACTTCAAAACAACTTCTTTCTCAACTTTTAAAGGAGCTAGTTGGCAATAAGTAGGATCGTCGTTGCGATGAGTGGGTCAACATGACCAAACCTATATTAAGCCAGAGGATGAGAAGGATAAACAAGTATTAACCTGAGACAAGCGGGTTGTACAAAAAACAGGTTGGTAGAGAAAAAGGAAGGTAAAGTCATTATGCATGAGGTATCAGAGGAACACGCGAAGGCCGCAGAGGAACACGCGAAGGTCTCAGAGGGACATGGGAAGTTAATCGAGGAGGTAGGAAAGACTCTAAAGGAGCGTGGAAAGAGCGCCCAAGAGCATGGAAAGTTGATAGAAGAGTACGGAAAGGCCACACAGCAGCATGCGAAGGCATCGCAGCAGCACGCGAAGGCATCGCAGCAGCATGATGGAAACTCAACAGAGGAATTCGTGAAAGCTGCACAGGAACACTCCAAGGCAACAGAAAAACATACCAAAGCAGTCAAGGAGTTCCTCCAGGTAGCACAGGAGTTCGTCCAGGTAGCACAGGAGCAGGTAGAGACATCCAAGAAATTGTTGGACAAACGATAACTTGATTTGGATATCTATATGCCTTACGAGCGCGATCGCATCAGCTGTTTCAACTCTCGCCAAACTGGCGAGAGTTGTCCAAAATCCGATTGTTTATTCGTGAAGATTCCGTAGCTAGGGCTGAATAATAAAGCTAAAACAAATAATCCTGATGCAACTAATACAATCGCTGGGCCGGAGGGCAAATTTTGGTAATAACTGAGGTACATCCCGCTGATGCTGGAAATAATGCCAATCCCCGCCCCAACTATCATCACATTGTGCAGCCGCTTCACTAATAGATAGGCGGTTGCTCCTGGTGTAATTAACAGCGATAGCACTAGGATGACACCCACAGCTTTCATGCTGGCAACAATGGTTAAGGCAATCAGCAGCATTAAGCCAAAATTGAGCAAGTTAGTAGGCAATCCCGCTGCCTGCGCTCCCAATGGATCGAAGGTATAAAATAATAATTCTTTGTACAGTAGCACGACCACCAATAGGACAATTGCGGCAATGATCGCAGTGTCGCGGACTTCTTCAACGGTAACACCCAAGATATTGCCAAATAAGAAGTGATTGAGGTCAATTTTGTTATCTTTTTGGATCGTGGTAATTAAGGTAACGCCGAGGGCAAAAAAGGCAGAGAAAACAATACCCATTGCGGCATCTTCTTTAATTGGCGATCGCGTTCTGATCCAAGCGATCGCCATCGTACTCAAAACCCCGGCAATAAATGCCCCGACAAAGATATTGGCACCTACCATAAACGCGATCGCTAACCCTGGCAAAACCGAGTGGCTGATGGCATCTCCCAACAATGCCAGCCGTTGCACCATCAGATAGCTACCGACAACAGCGCACAGCAAGCCGACGAGAATGGCAATAATCAGCGATCGCTGCATGAAGCCGTACTGCAACGGCTCAATCAACGCTTCTAACATAAAAATTTAGAGGATTCTAACCGCTCCAGGCGCAAAGTACACAAAGTTTAAGAGGGAGTCAGAAGTGATTTCTTTAATTTAAAACTCACTCCGGGCGGATTGATGAAATATATTTCTGGGCGGATAGATAATGAGATAAAGACCGCCTCTACGCAGCTGCTTCTGTAAAGAACATCACCTGCCCGCCATAGGCACGATACAGGTTTTCCTGACTCAGCACCTCGTGGCGCGAACCGGAGGCAATTAACTCAGTATTCAATAAAATTAAGTCATCAAAATGGGTGATAGATGCCCCTAAGTCGTGATTGACAACGAGAACCGTTTTTCCAGCGTCGGCAAGGTCGCGGAAAATGTCAAAAATAATTGCTTGGGTTTTCTGATCGATCCCGGCAAACGGTTCATCAAAGCAGAAAACCTCTGCTTCTTGGGCTAAAGCCCGCGCTAAAAATACCCGCTGCTGCTGTCCTCCGGAGAGTTGTCCAATCGGGCGATCGCGGTAATCGCTCATTCCCACCCGATCCAAAGCATCTGCTGCCACCCGTCGGCTTACCGTAGAGAAGCGACGGAACCAGCCAGTTTTCTTGACACGCCCCATCATTACCGCATCCCAAACAGTCGCCGGATAAGTCCAGTCAATTTGCGATCGCTGCGGCACATAGGCCACTCTTTCCCGTTGCTCCATCAAAGGTCTATCGCCATACAGCACCGTGCCACCCGTCACGGGAATCAATCCCAACATCGCCTTCATCAAGGTACTTTTTCCCGCACCATTGGGGCCAATAATCCCTGTCAAACGTCCCGGTGCCACTACACAACTGACATTCCGTAGCGCCTCTACCGTGCGGTACTGCACTCCCACCTGGCTGATTTTAATTGCTGTAGAGGCCTCTAGTGAGGCGGCTGGCAGATGGCAAACCATTTTTGCCCAATCGGTATCAGGGGAGAAGGTGGCAGTATTCATAGGGTGGTTTTATCTTGCTTTCTTTTTAGATTACTCTAATAATGAAAAGAATATGAAAACATCTATAAAGAGAAATAATCTAAAAGATAGGTGAAATTGATGGTACAGCGCTCTAGGCTCTCCCAAAAGGTAAAAGAAAGTAATTTTTGCCTTTCCCAGGCAAAATCGGGGAATCCTCTGACTCTGGTTTCTAGCCTTTGCCTAGGAATTCTCTTGCCTTTTGCCTTATCCAGCTGTAGCCAGCCTTCCTCAAATCGTGCAAATCCAATTGCAAATGGCAAACCTAATGTAGTTGCCACTAGCACTATCATTGAAGACTTGGCTGCGGAGGTTGCAGGAGACGAAATTCAGATCCAAGGCATTCTTAAACCGGGAACCGATCCCCATGTTTATGAACCTGTGCCTCAAGATAGTCAGGCTTTAGAGAAAGCGAACCTGATTCTATATAACGGCTATAACCTGGAGCCAGGGCTGATTAAACTGATGAACGCAACCGGCGGCAAGATTCGCAAAGTTGCTGTAGGGGAAGTTGTGAAGTCTTTGCAACTGGATAAAGGCAGAGGAGAAGTGGTGCCAGATCCCCATGTTTGGGGCGATGTTGATAACGTCATTCAAATGGTAAATGCCATTCGTGACGCCTTGATTGAGCTATCACCCGAAGACAGAGAGAAATTTACTCAGAATGCGGCGCAGCTAACGGGTGAATTAAAACAACTGGATAGTTGGATTACCCAGGAAATTAAAACGATTCCAGAAAATAAGCGCAAATTAGTAACAAGCCACGACGCTTTTCAATATTATGCTCGTGCCTATAGCATTCCCGTTGCTGGCACTTTGATTGGCATCAGTACAGAAGAACAACCCAGCGCCCAAACAGTAAAGCGATTAGTAGAATCTGTAAAGGCAGCGACTGTACCGACGATTTTTGCAGAAACAACAATTAACCCTGCTTTGATTAAGACTGTAGCCGAGGAATCTGGGGTAAAGTTAGCCCCACGCCAGCTCTATTCTGACTCGATTGGTGCTGCTGGTAGCGATGGAGATTCTTATATTAAGATGATGGTTGCGAATACCCGCGCTATTGTGGAAGCTTTAGGTGGGAAGTTTACACCATTTGAGGCAGCAAAGACACCGAAAAAATAAGCTGTTTAGATAAACTAGCGTCAATTAAGATAAAGAGCGATTCGCTTTCCTATCTCCACCTGCATCAAACTGAGGCTAGAGTAGGTTACACAAAGCGATCGCTCTAAAACTTAGACTTAAAACTTAACTGTCTGATATCGGAAAAAAATTTTGGATTTTTTTTAACTGAGCTAAAAATTACTAGATATATTCTTTGTACACCAAAATTTACTCCTAATTTATCAAAGATTCTTCATCAGCAAAATCTCCTGTAGTTTGAGATTTTTTGATAGGGAAAGAGTTAACAAGCATATTTAAACCTATTCCGGCAAAAAGACCTCCCATTCCCAATAAAAATATCGCCGCAAACCAAAGTGACCAAAAAGAGTTTATCTCTGCTTCGCTCGGATTATTAGGGCTATAAATAATCGGCACGGATTGCCCAATTTCATATCCGGGTGGATTACTCCCCATATTAGATTCAACCTTTATCGTTTCTCCATTGGGGGTTTGAAATTGGAATACAGGGAAATAAGCCCGCGATTTTCTAGATACTTGAAGTTTTAAATTAATGATTGTACCTGTAGTAGAGGATGAGCTTTTAATAAAATCTTGCGTTTGATGGTAATTTACAAAACTACCAAGTAGCATACCCGCTCCAACTACAAAAAATATGCTACCCATTGCCATTAACCCTTGCTTATCAGACATTTTAAACTTATTCTCCTTTTCCTAAAAATTTTTGAACTAAGTTTGCGACAGCTTAACTATCTAATTGCTCTCACTATCTTCTGGCTGGGAGTGTCAACCCCTCATCAGGTAAGGAAAGAACAACTGTCTATTTGGATGACCTGTACGATTAAAGCTACAGACTAGCCTGTGAAGATTCCGCGATCTTTTGTTTAATTTTTCTTAAATATCTGATAAAACTTAACAATAGGTGAGGTGAGCGAGAGGAGAAGCAATGGCTGTTACTCAGCCAAATATTGATATTGCTCCATTGATCGATCATGCGCTGCTAAATCCAACGGCTACGCCAGAGCAGGTTAAGCAGTGGTGTGAAGAAGCTGAAAGGTTTCAGTTCGCGGCAGTGTGCGTCTATCCGGCATACGTGCGGCAAGCGGCTGAGCTTCTCAAAGGCAGGCGGCCCAAAGTCTGTACAGTCATCGGTTTTCCCTCTGGAGCGACGACATCGGCGGTTAAGCTCTACGAAGCCCAAGAAGCCGTCGAAAATGGGGCGGTGGAATTGGATGTTGTCATCAACCAGGGTTGGCTGAAAATTGGGAAGACTGAGGAACTACACCGGGAAATTGCAGAAATTTGTGAAACGGGTCAAACTGTCAAGGCAATTTTGGAAACCACCCGCCTGACAGATGCAGAGAAACGACTGGCAGCGGAAATATGTATGGATGCAGGAGTGGCATTTTTAAAAACCAGCACTGGTTTGTTTGGGGGTGCCACAGTAGCGGATATCCAACTTTTGAAAGAAGTCGCACGAGAACGGGTCGGAATTAAAGCATCGGGGGGAATCCGTACCCCGGAGCAAGCCTTGGAGTTAATCATGGCAGGAGCGACGCGGTTAGGCACGTCGCACGGCCCCGATCTGATTCGTCAGCGCGATACGCTGGAGAAGGAGGGAAAGGGGAATTGGTAATGAGTAATCGGGAATGAGTGTGCTAACTCTTGACCCATTACCTCTTGATCAATTACCCATCACCTCTTGACCAATTACCCCACGTCATGAGTCGAACTTACAAAGCAACCGGAATCAATCTCAAAAGTATGGCGCTGGGCGAGTCTGACCGGCTGCTAACGATTTTGACGCCTGAATTTGGTTTGATTCGGGCTGTGGCACCGGGGGCACGCAAGCACCACTCAAAGCTAGGCGGCAGGAGTGCTTTGTTTGTAGTGAATGAGCTACTGATTGCCAAAGGGCGATCGCTCGATAAAATTACTCAGGCAGAAACGCTAGAATCTTTCCCCGGCTTAAGTCAGGATCTCCAAAAACTGACAGCCAGCCAATACCTGGCGGAAGTGGTTCTATGTCAAGCGTTGAGCGACCAACCGCAAATGGAATTGTATGAGCTGCTCAACGAACATCTGCATCGGTTAGAGCGGTTGCCTGCCAACAGCGCGGCTCTGGTTTTAGCTCACTTAGCCCACGGCGTGTTTCACCTGATGGCTTTGGCTGGCGTTGCGCCTCAGGTTCAACATTGTTGTGTCTCGCGGCATCCCCTGATGCCGGAATTTACCGATCCAGACTGGCGGGTTGGGTTTAGTACTGCTGCTGGTGGAACGGTGAGCTTACCAGCATTAGAACGCCTGCAAGCCGAAGCGCGATCGCGCATGTCTGGTAGTACAGCAAAAGGCATGGCAGTAAAGGAGAAATTCTCGCCTACAGCCATCGGCTTTTCACCTCAAGGTCAAGGCACATTGCCAGAGGAAGCCAGTGGGAACTACCAAACAGTTGTTCATCCACAAACGCCCTTGATGCTGAACACCAAACTGAACGCCATCGAGCTGGCGCTGCTACAGCAGCTGGCTCAGCCAGAGCTACCCCAGAACGGAAAAAGCAATGAAAAATTAACTCATCCGACATCCCTAACCCCTCATCCTTCCGAAGACTCCGCTTGGGTTTCAGTAGAGCAACTGTTACGTCAGTACGTCCAGTATCACTTTGGTCGGTCAATTCGCTCTGCTGCTTTGATGGATGCTTGTTTCTCGTCCCAGCTGAATTTATCCTGAACCATGATGCAACGGTATGATTCCGATCTACAAGCTCGAATGTCCCTAAGTCAGTCTAGACAGAGGATTGAGGACGGCGAACGATGGACGGAGGAAGGAAAATTTCCTCGCTCTTCCGGACTCAGCGTTCCCGCTTCCGAGCGCCCCCACCCTGCTTTTACTGGATCGTCAACACCTACCACATCACGCCCCTTGTCTGACGAGCGCTTAACACCCCCTGAAACTTCTGAATGGGAAGAGGTTCGCCCTGCGATTTCTTTCCCCCACTCCCCCGTGGACGATGCTGTAACCCCAGAGATAGATACAGAAACAGAAACGGATGCTCCCTCAAATGGAGGGTTGAACCACAGCGCCTCACCGTCCAATCTGGTTGTCAATGAGGAAGTAAAGAATGAGGAAGTAGAGGAGGACGCACAAGGATTTTTGCCGGTTCTAAAAAACCGGAATTTCCTGGCGCTATGGGGGGGACAAGTTTTCTCACAGATAGCGGATAAGGTGTATCTGGTGCTGGTGATTGCATTGATTGCCACTCACTTTCAAGCACCCGATCAGACAATCAGCGTGTGGGTATCGGCGATCATGATGGCTTTTACGATTCCCGCCATACTGTTTGGTTCCGTGGCGGGTGTGTATGTGGATCGGTGGCCTAAGAAGGCAGTGCTAGTGGCAACGAACCTGCTGCGGGGGGCACTGGTTTTGGCAGTGCCACCGCTGCTGTGGATTTCGCATGGCTGGTTAACGCTTGGAGGGTTGCCGGTGGGATTCTGCATCCTGCTGGGATTAACGTTTCTGATTTCTACACTGACGCAGTTTTTTGCTCCTGCCGAGCAGTCAGTGATTCCGCTAGTTGTGGGACGCCATCATCTGCTTTCAGCGAACTCGCTGTACACGATGACAATGATGGCTTCAGTGATCGTGGGATTTGCTGTGGGAGAGCCGTTACTCGGAATTGCCGACACCTTGGTGGGACGCTTGGGTGGGGGAGCGGACATTGGCAAAGAATTGGTGGTGGGTGGCAGTTATGCGATCGCGGGATTGCTGTTGATGATCCTCCGCACAGGGGAAAAAACGAACGCTCCCGAACACGAATCACCCCATGTTTGGGAAGACCTGCGCGACGGACTGCGTTACCTAAACGAACAAAGCCGCGTTCGCAATGCCCTGATCCAACTGGTAATTTTATTTTCAGTTTTTGCGGCGCTGTCGGTTCTAGCTGTGCGGATGGCAGAAGTTATTCCTGGTTTGAAATCCTCTCAGTTCGGTTTTTTACTCGCAGCTGGTGGGGTTGGCATGGTTGGGGGGGCAACGGTGCTAGGACACTTTGGGCAGCGGTTCTCCCATACTCGGCTCAGCCTCTATGGTTCTATCGGAACGGCAGCCTCTTTGGTTGGTCTGGGATTGTTTACGAAGCAGCTATTGCTGGCATTCCTGTTGACAACGCTTTTGGGCTTTTTTGGGTCGCTGGTGGCTATCCCGATGCAAACAACCATCCAAGCCGAAACTCCCGACCAAATGCGAGGGAAAGTCTTTGGGTTACAAAACAACGTCATTAATATTGCTCTAAGCCTGCCTTTAGCCTTAGCAGGCGTTGCAGAGACGATTTTGGGTTTACAGGCAGTATTTCTCGGTTTAGCAGCGATCGCGATCGCAGGAGGACTCTTAACCTGGTATATTTCCGGTACAGGAAAACAAAAGTGATGAGTTTTGAATGACGAGTTTTGAATGATTAACTCATAACTCAAAACTCAAAACTAAAAACTCAAAACTCTTAGAAAATGCACATAGCCTGGCTCGGAAAAAAATCACCCTTTTGCGGCAATGTCACCTACAGTCGAGAAGTTACGAATGCGTTGTTAGACCAGGGCCATCGAGTTAGCTTTCTCCACTTTGCCCAAGACGAAGAATCTGACCTCCAGGCTTGGCCTGGATGTGAAGAAGTGTCTCTACCTTTCCTGTACAAGTCCCAGGTTTATACGATTCCCACCCTGAGATCGAGAAAGGTTTTGACGCAATCGCTTGAAGAGCTAAAGCCAGACCTGGTGCATGCCTCGCTCACTTTATCACCCCTAGATTTCCTACTGCCGGAAATCTGCGAAGAACTGAATTTACCCCTGGTTTCCACCTTCCATACCCCTTTTGACGGGAAGCGACGAAATCTCAAATCAGGGACTCAGCTTTTGACTTATCAGCTGTATGCACCTTTCCTGGCGTATTACGACCGAACGGTTATCTTTTCTCAAGTTCAGCGGGATTTACTCGCACGATTGGGAGTCGCAGCATCAAAGGTAGTCGTGATTCCGAATGGCGTTGATGTCCAGAAGTATTGTCCAGGACCTTCTAACATCAAATCTGAATTAAACGCTAAGCGCCTCTTTGTCTACCAGGGTCGAATTGCTACCGAAAAAAATGTGGAAGCAATGCTCCGAGCCTGGAAAGAGTCAGAAATGGGGCCAGAGTGTAAATTATTAATTGTCGGCGACGGGCCGATGAAGCCCTCTTTAGAGCCTTTTTACGACTCAGAATACGGAATCATCTGGTGGGGAACCGAACCGGATGAGCAACGGCGAATCGAAATTTTGCGGGGAGCTGATGTGTTTATTCTGCCTTCTCTGGTGGAAGGACTTTCACTTTCCCTACTAGAAGCAATGGCTTGTGGCCTCGCCTGTGTAGCAACTGATGCTGGTGCTGATGGTGAAGTTTTGGAGGGGAATCCCTTAGAGGGAGACGCTGGGATAATTCTCAGAACTCAAGGGGTTGCGGGGCAGTTGCGAACTCTACTGCCTGTTTTACGAGGCAACCCGGAGTTTACGCAGCGACTGGGACAAAAAGCGATCGCAAGGGTTTTAGAGCGATATACCCTCAGCCGCAACATCGAGCAACTAGTAAAACTTTATACTGAGTTGCTACAGGAACGCCGAGTCCAGTTGAGTGATTGGCGTTATCCAGGGAGAACGAAAATCAGCTAGTCATCCTCCTCAAGGAGTAATCGCGTATTGTTTTATTCGCCAATACTCTACGCTTAAGCTGGCTTTGGGTGGCATTGGGCAAAGGCCATCCCAGTCGCGTTGGCTGCTGGTAGATCCGCTTGAGGGTGTTAATATCTCTCGAAGAAATCTGGGGAGGATTACGCACCTGGGAAAAATACAGGGCGTCTGTTTCTAAAGGACTGTGCCCCCAGATACCTAGTGCGTGCCCTAGTTCGTGACGGGCAGCGGATTGAATATAGTCGCCGGTTTGAGTCGGACTCAGTTGGATCGTAAATCGATGGGATAGTACAGATGGGGTGCCCGTCGCTGGGTTGAGGTAGAATTCATAGCGGGTTTCAGCAGAACGAGCGCGAGGCAGGTGAAATTCCCCGGTGCGGCGGTTAAAGGATGGCTTGAGGGGAGGAAGCGATCGCACGATCTTGATATCAGCTATCTCTGACTGCTCGACCACTTGGAGGGGCAAATAAACGCGCCATTCCTGCACAGCTTTTAACACAGCACTTGCCCACTGTTGGCTGGCGGTGGAAGTTTCTGGCATCTCTACGAACACCTTAACCGGAAACTGCGACCAAACCAGATAGCCAACGGGGGTAGGCTTCACCTGAGAGAAGTAATCACCACTGTTGCTGGTATCTTGCCATTGCAACAGTGTCGGTGGTAAGACGTGCGCTTGGAGTGTCGGCAGGGAGGTTGCTGATAGCGGACGTGACCCTTCAGACGCCCAAACATCACCCGCATCCACCACCCGAAAATGGGCTAAAACCGCCAATAAGCAAGTAGCGATCGCGATCCCCACCCGAATGAATCGTTTTGAGTTTTGAAAAGAGTTTGGATACCACAGGCGGTTCTGTAGGCTTCGTTTAAGAGTTTGAAAGTTTGAGGGTTTCGCCTTTTTTACTTTCCCACTTTTCTCCTTTTTCCACTCAAAAATCATCATTTATCATGCGTCACGATTTGATGCTATTGCCATAACCGATCCATGCTCAAAATTACCGACAAACCCAGAAAGATGACAGTGAATATCCAGGTTACTCGGTTCAGGGCTGTTTCTGCACTTCTAGTGCTGGTAAACAATTGAGCCTGTCCGCCAATCCCCCCAATTCCGTCTCCTTTAGGACTATGTAGCAGCACTAAAACAATCAGAATTGCGGAAGAAACCGCCCATATAATTTGCAGGATGCTATATAAATTCATAGTTGGTTGTTCGGTGTCAGTTTTTAAGAATTGTGAATTGCGGATCGTTAAGAGCTAACCGCTAAGCATCAGAAAGATGCAATGAGTCATTAGCTATTAGCTCCTAGCACTTTACAGAGAAACTCGCACGGGTGTGCGATTGGCGCGGACATCAAATTCCAGAGGAACCAGCATCGAACGACCTGTCATCTCTACTGGCTGTGGCAGCTTTAAGATTTCCAGAATCGTCGGTGCAATGTCCGATAAACGTCCATCACTTCGCAAAGTCACTTCAGTCCCATAGCCGGGAATTTTTAACCCTTCCCCTTCCACCAGGATAAAGGGCACAGGGTTCGTTGTGTGAGCCGTCCAAGGGTTCCCTTCCTTATCCTGCATATATTCAGCGTTCCCGTGGTCGGCAATGATGATCGCCGTGCCACCCGCCTTATTGATGCTTTCTAGAAGGCGTCCCAAACATCGGTCTACCGTTTCCAGGGCTTGAATTGTTGGTTCCATCTGACCTGTATGCCCCACCATGTCAGGGTTGGCGTAGTTGATGACCATGAAGGAGTAAATGCGTTTTTCAACGGCAGCGATCGCTACATCCGTCGCCGCTGCTGCTGACATCTCCGGTGCTTGGTCATAGGTTGGAACCATTGGACTCGGTACCAGTTCCCGATCCTCCCCTTCAAAAGGCTGTTCCCGACCGCCGTTGAAGAAATAAGTAACGTGGGCGTATTTCTCGGTTTCAGCAGTCCGAAACTGGCGCAGTCCCCGATTGGCAATGACTTCTCCCAGGATGTTACTCAAGTTCTGGGGTTCAAAAGCCACCAAAACTGGTAAATTTGGTTCGTACTGAGTAAAAGTAACAAAGCTCAGTGGCTCGATATGCTGTCGTTCAAACCTCTTAAAGCCGGGAGACACGAAGGCTTGGGTAAGTTGTCTGGATCTATCAGGTCGGAAGTTAAAGAAAATCACACCATCCCCCGCTTCTATAGCTCCAGGAGCAATTCGGGTTGGGATGATAAATTCATCTGTGACATTTTCAGCATAGGAAGCCTGCAAAACTTCTTGCGCCGAGCGACCATCTCCTAACCCATCCTGAGTCATCACATCGTAGGCGCGTTTCACCCGATCCCACCGCTGGTCTCGATCCATTGCGTAGTAGCGACCGCTGAGGGTGACAATGCGCCCGACCCCAATCTGGTCAATGTGGTCTTGAATCTTCTGAATTGCCTCTATCCCCTCGTGGGGATAGGTATCGCGTCCATCTGCGATCGCGTGGATACAAACTGAGGGAATCTCTTGCGCTTTCGCTAAATCCAGTAATCCTAGAAGATGCGCCAGATGAGAATGCACCCCACCTTCGGAACAAAGCCCAACTAGGTGAAGCTTACCACCCCGGCTCTTGACTTCCTGACAGACTTGCACCAGTGCAGGATTGCTCAGTAAACTACCGTCTTCCACGGCGTCTGAGATACGAACTAATTCTTGCGGTACAACCCGACCAGCACCAATGTTGAGATGGCCTACTTCTGAGTTACCCATCTGACCTTCTGGCAACCCTACAGCCTTGCCGGAGGTGTAAATGAGTGTGTGGGGATAGACTGCCCAGAGGCTATCCATCACAGGTGTGTTAGCGGCGGCTATGGCGTTTCCATCGGTTTCTTCGCGGTAGCCCCAGCCGTCTAGAATGACTAGCACCACGGGAGAGACAGGTGCTTGCGCCATACTCAATTGCCCTTTGTTTTCAGTAATTTCTCCGTCATGATATCATCGCCCTTTGTACTCGCAGTGTTATTTTTAGCAGCTTCTGTTAGCTTTTTTAGTTTTTTTGCCAGAGACAGCACAGCAATTCTCTCTAGATCGGATGACTATTTTATTACAGGGTTCTGAAGACAGTCCTGGTAGGAAGCGATCGCTAAAAGTATGTAAGGGAGCGCTACTCCCTTGATGACAACCGCTTGACGCACCTGCAAGATCAGTAGGCGTCAAGCTTACACATCGCCTAGTCTGCCACGATGCGTTGGTCTTCCCCGGTTGTTGTGTCTGTTAAACCATCTAACCCGCACTAGCAAACAAGTCTAATAAGGTACAGGCTTTGCAAGCAGGCTTTTTGGCTTTAAGAACAGATCGACCGTGATATGTCAAGAAAACGAAACAATTCCCGATTCTTGCTAGAGCGTAGAGTGGTTTCTAACTCAGCGGGATCTGCCAAGAGCGATCGCATTGAGAAACCAGCGATACAGTTCTGCGGTAACTTGGATGCCTAGCTCGTCGGTGCCTTGAGCCGCCATAGTTACAGCCAGCAGCAGATGCACAGGCGGTTCGTAATTGAGATGACAACTACTGCTGACGTTCCTTTGCGACGATTCTTTACGTTCTCTGCATTTAAAAAACGACTTCTAGACTTTATTTACGTTTGCTAGATTCCTTAGCAGCTTTTGCAGCTTTCTTAGCAGCTTTATCAGCAGCGATCGCCTCTAATCTTGCCTGCTCTTTTTCTTCAGCAATTTTGTCTAGATAGTAATGGTAATCTCCTCGATACAGGCGGAATTCGCCGTCACGGATCTCGACAATTTTATTGGCAACTTTGGAAATAAAATATCGGTCGTGGGAGACTAAAATTACCGTACCTTCGTAGTTTTGGATTGCCTCTTCCAACATTTCTTTAGCCGGAATATCCAAGTGGTTAGTAGGCTCGTCCAAAATCATTAAATTAACTGGGCGCAAAAGCATTTTTGCTAACGCCAGACGAGCTTTTTCACCTCCGCTCAGAGCCTCAACTTTTTTAAATACGGTGTCACCGCTGAACAAGAAGCGTCCTAGAAGTGTGCGAACCTCCTCATTTTTCCACTCAGGAACTTCATCATGGATAGTTTCCATGACAGTTCTAGACAGATCCAATGCTTCCGCCTGATTTTGCTCAAAGTAGCCAGGAATCACGTTGTGAGCGCCTAATTGAACTGAACCTTCAGTAGGTTGTTCCATGCCCATAATTAGACGCAACAAGGTTGATTTTCCAGCCCCGTTCGGACCGAGAAAGGCAATGCGATCGCCTCGTTCCATTAGTAGATTCGCATCTAAAAATAGAATTTTTTCGTCGTAAGTATGTACCAAATTCTGAATTTCTACCACCTCGCGACCACTGCGGGGAGCGTCAGGAAAGCGGAAGCGCAGGGTTCTTAATCCCCCAGTCGGCGCTTCAATCCGTTCGATTTTTTCTAGTTGTTTCTCACGGCTTTTCGCTTGGGTGCTGCGGGTAGCACTGGCACGGAAACGGTCAACAAAGACTTGCTGCTTTTCTAGTTCTTTTTGCTGGCGTTCGTAGGCGCTAAGTTGGGCTTCTTGGTTTTCCGCTTTTTGTTGTAAATAAGCAGAATAGTTGCCTAAGTAGGTGGTAGAAACGCCGCGTTCTGTTTCTACAATTTGGGTGCAAAGACGGTCGAGAAATTCTCGGTCGTGCGATACTATCACGATTGGAGTCTTCAGCCCTTTGAGGTAGGTTTCCAGCCACTCAATGGTTTCTAGATCCAGGTGGTTCGTCGGTTCATCCAGTAGTAATAAATCGGGTTTTTGGAGTAAGATTTTGCCCAAACTCATCCGCATTTGCCAGCCACCGCTGAAAGCGCTAACGAGGCGATCGCCATCTTCTGGCGCAAACCCCATTTCTGGCAACATCTTCTCAATCCGTGCATCTAACCCATAGCCATCCAACGCTTCAAATTGCCGCTGTAGCCGATCCAATTTGTGGATCAGTCGGTCTAATTCCTCTGGATTCGCAGTTTCCATTTCTCTCGGCACCTGCGCCAGAGCGTGCTGTACTTCGTTGGCTTCTTTGAAAACCGTCCAAAGTTCTTCTCGCACAGTGCGCGTCGGATCTACCTCAAATTCTTGAGTCAGATAGGCAATGTGCAAATTTGCAGGACGAATCACTTCCCCAGCAGTGGGTTCCATTTCCCCCGCAATAATTTTGAGCTGAGTCGATTTTCCGGCACCGTTAACGCCGACTAAGCCAATGCGATCGCCCGGTTTGACTTCCCAGTTGACATCCTTGAGAACTTCGCCGGTGGGATAAATTTTACTGATATGTTCAAGTCGTAACATCAAGAGTCTCCAAGGATGCTGGGGGAATGAGCGAATTATTTGACGGATGTCCGTTGGTATTGCCAGTAAGTCCGTCAGGCGATCGCGAGAGTCCAGTTTATCTTAACAAAATTTAATTCTAAAATCGGAATTGGCAACTGTTGGAAGGCAAGTTGAAAATCCAACAGCGCGATCGCCTTTCTCTAGGTGTACTGAGTGGAAAGCTGATTTTAGATTACATATGTCCTTCTTCTCGTCTATGACTTCAGGCGCTTTTGTTATCACCTGCTCAGGGCAAATAACAACTACTGGTATTCCTTGATTCAGGAACGCGATCAAAAATTGGTAAATCTTCTCCAGCCTCAAATTTCCCAAATAATCAGTTGTATTTATTTTTTCCCGCACGCTTACTCACATTAGCGATCGCCTCTGGGAGGTGGCCCATCCCGCACTTCAATCAACTCTTCAATAGATTTCCCTACGATTCGTGCAATTGGCCCTAGCTGATTATCGTTAATTTCTTTTCCTAGAAAAATCTCTTTCAGCTCTTTCCAAGACAATCGATAAGAATCGCAGAATCTGGCAAATTCTTTATCACTAATATCAAGTTCATCTTGCCTATCCCTTAACAGCAAAGCGACCGCCGCCGATCCATATTTAGGACGCTCGGTACTTGCAATATATCTTTTCATTAGAAGCTCGACTCTACTCGTATCGCCCCCTGCCTCAGTTATCAAGTCAAAACAGGCCATTTTGAGAGCTTTGCGTAGCCTTTCATCTTCATTGAGAAAGTCAACGATTCGGAGTGCATATTCTGGTTTTATAAATCCAACGACTGCTCCTTTATAGTAAATTGGAGAATAGGGATCGTTTGGATCGTAATTCCAATCCGAAGCTTGATTATTGTTTGGCATCTCGGCACCTCTGGTCAACGCTATTTATACAAGCCTTTAGAACGGTTTTTTTAAGGAATTTACAAGAGTCTATTTTTACATTGATTTACTTAAACATAGAGTTAGAGAACCTTGACTTAATAGTGTTATTAATAATACATGAGGAATTATTGATATCTCTCTAATAAGAATAAAATACAAGAAAAAAAGGCATTTGGACAGTTTGATTTATCCTAGTCTCACTTCCAATCCACATAGATAGAGGAAAAGTTAGCTCTTTTTTAGGTAAGGGCGATCGCTATTCCAATTTTCGAGCAACACAGCAGGGTCTAACCGTTCCTTAGCTAATTTTGCCAGAATTTCAGCCTGCGGATAGTGATATAGGAGGCAAAACCGCTAATGTTGAAGCGATCGCGTCTAAGAGCAGGTTTGTTAATTCTCCAGCATTCGCTGGCAGGCTGAGTTTCCCTGATTATGGGCAATTTACTAGAGATGATTTGGAAAAAATAAAAACCCAGCCGTTTATACGTCGGCTGGGTTCAGGATGGCAAAAACGCGATTAATCGTGTCTGTCGATACATTTAGCGCTCATCTTAATTAAGCGACTCAGCGTTGGTAGTGGAAGCGGCTAATTCTGCCAAGCGTTCTTGCTGATCTTGAGAAATACAAGCCTGAATAATATGTTCTAGGTCGCCTTGCAGAACTGGGTTAAGGCTGTAATTCTGACCCAGGCGATGGTCGGTGACGCGGTTATCTTTGTAATTGTAAGTACGAATTTTTTCCGAACGGGAGCCAGTACCTACCTGAGAACGCCGCATGGAGGTCACAGCTTCCTGTTGTTCGCGCAGCTTTATTTCGTAAAGCTTGGCACGGAGGATTTGCATCGCGCGTTCTTTGTTTTGCAACTGCGATCGCTCTTCCGTACAGAAAATCCGAATCCCCGTCGGCTTGTGGAACAAGTCGGCAGCAGTTTCTACCTTGTTCACATTTTGACCGCCAGCACCGCCAGAGCGAGCTGTACTCATTTCAATATCCTTCGGGTCAATGTGTATCTCTACATCATCCACCTCTGGCATCACCGCCACTGTTGCCGTTGAGGTGTGAACCCGCCCTCCAGCTTCCGTCACTGGCACTCGTTGTACCCGATGGACGCCTGCTTCAAATTTCAGTTGGCTGTAAACGTTGTCGCCTTGGATTTCCAAGATGGCTTCTTTAAAACCACCCGACTCTGCCCGCGACTCGCTGAGTAACTTAATCTTCCAGTTTTGAGTTTGGGCATAGTACGAGTACATCCGCACCAAATCTCCAGCCCAGATACTCGCCTCATCTCCACCTGTACCCGCGCGAATTTCCAACATGATGTTTTTGTCATCATTGGGATCGCGGGGCAAAAGTAAAATCTTGAGGCGTGTTTCCAAATGCTCAAGCTTGCTTTCCAGTTCTTCCACTTCCAAGGCTGCCATTTCCTGCAACTCAGGATCGCTGGCAGATTCCTTCTGTACCAGTTTTGCTCCCACCAAGTTTTGCTGAGTGGTTTTCCAGCTTTCGTAGGTATTAACAACTTCCTCCAATGAGGAACGAGCTTTTGCCACCCGTTGATACTCATCTGGATTGGAGGCGGTATCTGGATCTGCCAGTCGGCGAGTTAACTCATTAAAGGTCTGCTCAACGGAATTTAATTTTTCCAGCAGGTATGTTTCAGCCATAGGAAATGCGATCGCTCCACAAAAACAGCAGGAAAGCTTATCATCAATAACTTCGACCCATCAGGCGGGTCGCGCTACGAGCAAGCCGGCCCGCTACTTTTTGCCTTGGGAACCCGAATCATCACCTTGGGCTTGGGTAGTTTCCAACATTCCATATTTCCGCATGAAGCGCTCTACCCGACCTTCGGTGTCAATAATTTTCTGGGTTCCAGTGTAAAAGGGGTGGTTCCCCGACCAAACATCAACGTGAAGTTCTGGCTGTGTTGAGCCAACGGTCATTACCACTTCTCCGTTGCAGTAAACTTTTGCTTCTGGATACCACTCTGGATGAATTCCTTGTCTTGCCATGATTACTCCTCGACTGGGTAATGTCCCTATATAATTCTAGCTTTCCAGCATCAGCGAGTGCGAGGCAGACCTCGCACCTACCATCGATAACCAACTCAAATGCGATCGCTTTTTTATCGCTTTGAGTACTGCGGAGCCTTCCGGGCTTTGTGCAAGCCGTATTTCTTCCGCTCTTTTGCTCTGGGATCGCGGGTTAAGTAGCCTTCGCTTTTCAGCGGTTGGCGATTGTCCGGGTCGAGTTGGCACAAGGCTCTCGCTACTCCCAAACGAATCGAATCAGCTTGCCCTGTTAATCCACCACCGTGGGCTTTCACCAGAATGTCATACTCATTTTCCAGACCCAGAGTTTCCAGGGGGGCTTTTGCCGCTGACATATAAGCCGGTTGGTAATTGAAGTAATTGTCGCCCGGTCGGTCATTGACAATCATTTGACCGCTTCCGGGAACCAGGCGAACTCTTGCTACGGACGACTTCCGGCGACCTGTTCCCCAATAAACGACTCGACCACTTTGTTCTACTGCTTGCATTAATTTTCTCCTCCTGGAATTGTTTGAATTTTGAGTTCCTGGGGCTGTTGAGATTCATGGGGATGGGATGGACCCGGATAAACTTTCAGCTTGGTGAACAGTTGTTTCCCTAGAGAACTCTTGGGCAACATCCCGCGTACGGCGTGTTCGATAATCCGCTCTGGGATACGGCCCTGTAGCTTAGCAAAGGTTTCCGTCTTCATTCCGCCCGGACGTCCAGAATGTTTCCGGTAGAGCTTTTGAGTGCGTTTTTTTCCGGTGACTACCACTTTTTCGGCATTGACGACGATCACGAAATCGCCGGTATCCAGATGGGGAGTAAAGGTAGGCTTGTTTTTGCCTCTGAGAATCATGGCAATTTCACTCGCCAGACGACCCAGCCGCTGCTCTGCGGCATCAACGACGTACCAATTGCGTTCGATGGAATCTTGAGATGGGATGGGGGTTTTGTTCATGGTTCTTTTTATACGCTTCAAGGGGTGAGTCAAAAGTTGGTAAGTTGGAGCTTTGAATGTTGAAGAACCTTGTAACCTTCAACCTTCTCATCTTCAAGCTTTCAACTTAGGCAATATTCGGCGGTGACAGTCGGCAAGACCAACTTAGGCTGGGTGTCAAACCAGACTTCCGGGGGAAAGGGAAACTCTGGGTAGCCAACTCGCAACAGGCACAAGCCTTTAGCGGGCGCAGAGTACTTTACTTCGTGACGACGCTGGTTTACCCACAACTCGGTGAAGCTTTCTGGCGATCGCTCTCCCTTTCCTACCTGCACCAGTAATCCCACCAGCAGCCGCACCATGCCATACAAAAATCCGTTGGCTTGAATCTCAATATGAATAAATGAGCCGTCTCGGTAGCACTCTGCCGCCTGCACATCCACCCAGGAATGCGATCGCGCCGAATTTGCCCTGTGAAAAGCAGCCAAATGATGGCTACCTATCAAAGGGGTTAAAGCTGCCTGGATGAGAGATTCATCTAGCGGTGCATAATAATAATGCCAACTGAAGGGCTGCACAAACAAGTTTGGCTTGGGATCTGTATAGAGCGTGTATCGATACCGACGCCAGCTCGCAGAAAACCGAGCGTGCCAATTTGAACCTACAGCCGCTGAGGCTCGAATCAGAATATCATCGGGCAGATGAGAATTAAGAATCGCAGCCCATTTATCAGGCGGAATGGGACCCGTAGCCTCAAAGTGTGCCACTTGTGCTGCTGCATGCACACCGCTATCAGTGCGCCCCGCACCGTGTAGAGTAACAGGTCGTTCCTGCACCTTAGACAGAACTGTTTCAATCTCTTCCTGCACGGTGCGCCCATTAGGTTGTCGCTGCCAGCCATGAAAATGAGTGCCCAGGTATTGGATTACCAGGGCAACTCGCTGGGTTGATAATGGCATGGCTTGTAACATGATGAGCTTTGAGTAGTGAGTAGTGAGTTTTGAATTCTCTCAGTCCTCAGTCCTCACGTTAAACCAGCTCGATAATTGCCATTTCAGCATTATCACCCCGACGTGGCACAGTTCGCAGGATACGGGTGTATCCCCCGTTGCGTTCGCCGTAACGGCTAGCGGCTTGCTCAAACAGGGCATGAACCAACTGTTTGTCATAAATGTAGCCCATGGCTTGCCTGCGGGCTGCCAGAGAGCCGTCCTTTGCCAGAGTAATCATTTTTTCCACTTCCGGGCGCAGCGCCTTAGCACGCGTCTTTGTGGTTGTGATTCGGCCCTGACGGATTAATTCGGTTGTCAGCGCCCTTAACAGCGCTCGACGCTGGTCGGCAGGCTTACCTAGTTTTGGAATACGACGACAGTGACGCATAACGATTTTGAATTGCTAATTGGGAATTGGTAACTGCTAATGGGTACTCGGTGAAGAAGTAATGGGTAATCGGTAATTAATTCTACCTATTACCATTACTCTTTACTTCAAGTTGTTTTCGCAGCCTTTTCGTGAGGCAGGGTAATTCCTAGTCGCCGCTGTAAGGCTTCGATGACTTCTTCTGCCGACTTTTGACCAAAGTTTTTAATCTCTAGTAGATCCTCTTGGCTGTAATCCAGCAAGTCAGCTACAGAGTTAATTTGCGCTCGCTTGAGACAGTTGTATGCCCTCACCGAAAGCTGCAATTCTTCGATTGGGATCTGGCTAGTAGGATCTTCATCATCGGCATAGTCTACCGTCATCGGATCGAGGGTGATATCTTTCAGGGGATTGAACAAATCCACCAGAATACTTGCCGCTTGAGAAAGTGCCTCTTGGGGACTGAGGCTGCCATTCGTCCAGATTTCAAGGATTAGTCGGTCTCTTTCCAGAGAACCGTCAATCCGGGCATCTTCAATGCTGTAGTTAACTTTATGCACGGGCATAAACACAGCGTCAATCTGGAGGAAGTCCAAAGCAGCAGTGTCATCTCGTCCCCGGTCTACGGCGCGATATCCCTTTCCTCTTTCGATGCGAAATTCCATTTCTAACCTAGCGTCGTCTGCTAGGGTAGCCACATATTGATTAGGATCGACCACCTCAACTTCAGAGGGTAAATCAAATCGTCCGGCTGTCACTGTTGCTGGGCCTGTGACAGTTAATCGAGCAATTTGGGGATGGGAGGAGTGACTTTTGAGTACAATGTCCTTCATGTTCAACAGAATTTCTAGGACATCCTCCCGCACTCCCTCAACTGTGGCAAACTCATGATTAACCCCAGCAATCCGAACAGCTGTCACGGCTGTCCCTTCTAAATTAGACAGTAGAACCCGCCTCAGCGCATTGCCAACGGTGGTACCTTGACCCCGTTCTAGAGGCTCCAGGACAAATTTGCTATATTGGCTCCGATTATTCTCAGTTTTGGACTCTACACACTCAATTTGAAACTGCGCCACGGAGTGACCTCCCTTCTTCATAAAACCCCTGGAAAGAACGCTAAAAGTTCTTCCCTAGCATTGCCCCTACTGTCTCAATGCCAATTTAGCAGTTAGCTGTTTGCCACTTGCTGCTAATTACGAATTGCTTTGACAGCGATCGCTGTCAAAGCAATTCTAGACTCGACGTCGCTTGGGCGGACGACAGCCATTGTGGGGGATTGGCGTCACATCTCGAATTAAGGTAATTTCTAGCCCCGCCCCTTGCAGCGCTCGAATCGCGGTCTCTCGACCAGCTCCTGGACCGCTAACCATGACTTCAATCTGACGCATCCCCTGATCGGTCGCTCGGCGAGCCGCGCTTTCAGCTGCCGTTTGCGCTGCAAAAGGAGTTCCTTTTTTCGCTCCTTTAAAGCCACTTGAGCCAGCTGAAGCCCAGGAGAGGACGTCCCCATTCGTGTCAGAAATCGTGACAATCGTGTTGTTAAAAGTAGACTGGATGAAGGCTACGCCATTAGGTACGTTGCGTTTTTGTTTTTTTGGGCCTGTTTTTTTTGTTGGTTGTCGCGCCATGTGAATCTAGTTGACAGTAGTTATAATGGGTTGGCTGAATTGGTTGGTCAATTTTGCTTTTAGCAAACGAACGAAATTCTAGCCTCTGTTTTTAGCTTTTCAGCTAGCAGAAGAAGGTTATTTCGGCCCTGGTGCCTTTCTCTTACCTGCAACTGTGAGACGTCTGCCGCGACGGGTTCGCGCATTTGTACGGGTTCGTTGACCCCGAACTGGCAAGCCCATTCGATGACGCCGGCCCCGGTAGGTGCCAATGTCAATCAGGCGCTTGATGTTCATCGCCTCCCAGCGTCTAAGATCCCCTTCAATTTGATAGTTGCTTTCCACTGCTTCGCGCAGAGCAGCAACGTCGGAATCACTTAAGTCTTTTACTCTTGTATCTGGATTAACTTTGGATGCTGCCAAAATTTCTTTGGAGCGCGAGAGTCCAATTCCATAAATGTAAGTCAGACCAATTTCTACGCGCTTATCGCGAGGAAGGTCTACCCCAGCAATCCGTGCCACGCTTGTTGTCTCCCTAGTCTTGCTTTTAGTGCTATAAACTTGTCCTGAGGATCGGGTTGAGTTAACCTTGGCGTTGCTTGTGTTTTGGGTTAGAACAAATCACCATTACTCGACCGCGCCGCCGAATGACGCGGCATTTTTCACAAATTTTTCGGACTGATGCTCGAACTTTCATGCCTATTTTGGCTACATTGCAAGCTCTACATTATATCACTATTTAAGTGTATTTTAAAGTTCATCTGCGTGATGAATTTTTTCATAACACAAGCTTTTAAAAACAAGCGAATCGCTTTTTTTCGCACTACTTTTTGTTGCGTAGTCGGTAAGTTATTCTGCCTTTGGTTAGGTCGTATGGAGTGAGTTCCACTTTGACGCGATCGCCCGGTAGAATTTTGATGTAATTCCGGCGGATTTTCCCAGAAATATGGGCTAATACATTAAACCCATTGTCTAAATCGACGCGAAACATCGCATTAGGCAGGGATTCTGTTACCGTGCCTTCCATTTCAATTAAATCTTGTTTAGCCAAGTTATCCTTTTCCTCAATTCTTCAGCTTGCCTACTGTCATTCACAGCTCATTCCCCTGACTGACAGTCAAGGTCTTATTAACATATTTTATCAAAAATTTACTTCATCAGGTTAAAGGTCAGTTTCAGCCGCCAGTCTGGAAAGTAGATTGGCAACGAACTGACCCCTGATCTCGAGCGATCGCACCTGCTCCTGTCAAGAATGAACAACTTGTTTGAGTGCGGAAGTAACTTCCTCTAGAGAGCGATCGCCATCAATTGAAACCAACTGTTGGCGCTGCTGGTAGAAATCAATTAGCGGAGCCGTTTGGTTGCGATAAACTTCCAAACGATGACGAATGACTTCTTCTGTATCATCCGTTCGTCCCTGCTTGCGACCTCGTTCTAGCATCCGATCTACCAAAACTTCGTCCGCAACTTCCAGGTTGAGAACGTAATCGGAGACTTGGTCTAATTTTTGCAACAATTCATCCAAAAAAGTCGCCTGAGAGACGTTACGAGGGAAACCATCTAAAATCCAACCGGGTTTGGCATCTGTTTGGGTCAAGCGATCGCGCACCAAATCCAATATCAAAGCATCGGGAACCAACTCACCTCGATCCATATAGGACTTCGCCTTCAAACCGAGTTCAGTTCCAGCAGCCTTGGCATTTCTCAAGATATCACCCGTGGAAACATGAGGAATTTCCAGCTCTTGAGCGAGGATATGTGCCTGAGTTCCCTTCCCCGCTCCTGGCGGCCCCAAAAAAATCAATCGCGTCACTACTGCTTCACCATTCCTTCATAGCGCTGGGAAATGACATAGGTTTGGATTTGCTTTGCTGTATCAATTGCCACGCCCACCAAAATCAGCAAAGAAGTAGCTCCCAGCCCTTGAAAAGTTGTAATGCCGGTGGCTCTTTCTACAATTGTGGGCACAATTGCCACTAATCCCAAAAAGATAGCGCCTAAGAAAGTTAGCCGATTCAAAACTCCTTCCACGTAATCGCTAGTAGCGCGACCTGGGCGGATGCCAGGTATGCTGGCTCCCATCTTTTTCAAGTTCTGTGATAAATCCACAGGATTTACAATCAAAGATGCGTAAAAGTAGCTGAAAAACAGAATCAAGATCAGATACACGACCTCATAAACTCCGGGCGTCTGACTATTGGGATTTAGAGCATTCGCAACTTGATTGAGAACTTGATGTATTTGACTCAAGACCGGATTATTGCCCGTATTTTGAGTCATCTGAGCTAGGAAACCTGGGAAAATTAGAACGGAAGAGGCAAAAATGATCGGCATAACTCCACCCTGGTTCAGCCGCAAAGGCAGGTAGCTCGTCCTTTCCCGGTAGAGTCGTTTACCTACCTGTCGGCGTGCCGAAATAATTGGAATCCGCCTGGTTCCCTCCTGCACAAACACAATTCCCAAGATCATGACTAGGAAAACTAGCAGCAGAATGATCACGGGTCCTACATTGCGATTGTCAACCTGGGCATAATTAATAGTTTGCCCAAGGGATTTAGGTAGAACTGCAACAATATTGATGAAAATCAACAAAGAAGCGCCGTTACCAACCCCCCGCTCGGTAATCAGCTCTGACACCCACATAACAAACATTGAACCAGCGGTTAGAGCGAGTGCAGTCTCCGCGATAAACAGGGGTCCCCGAACGTTTGTTGCATAGCGTTCAAGCCATACCGCAATGAAGCTAGTTTGAATCAAAGCCCCTCCCAGCGCTACATAGCGAGTAATCTGAGAGATTTTTCGCCTTCCAGCTTCTCCTTCATCCTTCTGCAGTTTTTCCAAAGAAGGGATGGCAGCTGTTAGCAATTGGATAATGATGGAGGCATTGATATAGGGCAAAATCCCTAGAGCAAAAATCCCCAAGGCCGTAATTCCGCCCCCAGAGAAGATGTCCAGAAATCCAATTAATTGGTTATTTTGAATATCTTGAGCAAACCTAGCCCGGTCAATTCCCGGTACTGGCAAAAAGATGCCAATGCGAACTAAAATCAGCAAGCCGATGGTAAGAAGCAGCCGACCTCTAAGACCGGCTGCTTGAGCCATCTGAGCAAAGGTTTCCTGAGCAGTTGGGCTTTTGTCTCGACTAACGACCATGTAAGGAATACCTCAACGATGAGCAAGAGACGCTGGCATGCAATGTGCTTAACCCTTACGGACACGGGCAGCAACAACTTCGCAACTGCCACCAGCAGCTTCAATCTTGCTGCGAGCTGAGCTAGTGAAAGCTGCTGCTTTTACGTTCAGAGCCACATTCAGTTCACCGTCACCAAGTATTTTCAGAGAACCATGACTTGTGGTGAGAATACCAGACTCTATCAATGAGTCTAGAGTCACTTCCGTGTTAGCAGGGAGTGATGCCAGCTTACTTACGTTGATCGTAGTGTATTGCTTACGATTAATGACCGGAAAGTTCTTTAACTTAGGCAGGCGACGGTACAGTGGCATTTGTCCGCCTTCAAATCCGGGTCGTGTGCCCCGCCCCGATCTCGATTTTTGACCGCGCATCCCAAAGCCACCGCTGGCACCTTGACCAGCCGCTATGCCTCGTCCAATGCGTCGGCGGCGCTTCTTTGAGCCTTTTTTAGGAACTGCATCTTCTAATCTCATTCGCTTGACCTAGAGAATTGACGACTTAATTTTTTTGGGAAGCTTTTAGCTATTAGCTGTTAGTCTTTTGTTGTTTGTCCAAGATATTAAAGTTGCCTTTAAACTGAGAATCACTAATAGCTAATCGCTGATGGCTAAATTTAGGCGTAGAGATTTTCGATAGGAATCCCGCGTTCTTCAGCCACTTCAGAAAATGTACGCAAGGTGGAAAGAGCATTCACGGCAGCTCTAGCATTGTTCAAAGGGTTATTAGAACCCAGCTGTTTTGCCAAGATGTTACGCACACCTGCTAACTCCAGTACAGTACGTACAGCACCACCGGCAATAACACCCGTTCCTGGGGCTGCGGGTCGCATCATCACTTGGGCACCACCTCCGGCTCCGTTAATAGGATGGGGGATAGAATTTGCCTTGGTCAAGGGGATGTCAATTAAGTGTTTTTTGCCATCGGCAACGCCTTTACGAACAGCTCCAATTACATCACTTGCTTTGCCAACGCCGACGCCAACTTGACCGCGCTCATTGCCAATGACAACGATCGCGCGGAAGCTGAGTTTTTTACCGCCTTTGACGACCTTACTAACACGACGGATCTGGATCACCCGTTCTTGAAAGGTGATTTCTTTTTCCCGACGCGCAGAACTTTTCCGACGCTCTTTTGCCATAGTTTTATCCTGAACCTTGAGAGTGAAAGTAAAAACTAAAAATGTAAAAAGGCAAAAGAAAGAGAAATCAAAGGTAGAAATATAGAGATAAAAACTTCTTTCTTTTTACTTTTGCCTTTTGCATGCTTGTCTTTAGAAATCTAACCCAGCTTCGCGAGCAGCGTCTGCCAGGGCTTTGATTCGACCGTGATAAAGGTTGCCGCCTCGGTCAAAGACAACCCTTGAAATGCCTTGAGCGATCGCTCGCTGAGCAATTAACTTGCCTACCTCAACAGAGGCAGCACAGGAAGCTCCTGTTGTTAACTGTGATTTTAGATCCGGTTCCAAAGTTGAGGCACAGGCAAGAGTACGTTGTTGAGTGTCGTCAATTACCTGGACATAAATGTGCTGATTGGATCGAAAGACAGCTAACCGAGGACGCTCACTACTGCCATTTACCTTACGCCGCACCCGGTGATGCCGACGTTGAATTAGTTCTTTACGAGTTAGCTTCATCTTTACTTCTTACCTGCCTTTCCAGCTTTACGTCTTACGACTTCACCTGCATAGCGGATGCCTTTACCCTTGTAAACTTCCGGTGGACGGACAGCACGGATTCGAGCAGCGATATTTCCTACGATTTCTTTATCAATGCCGCTTACAACCACATTTGTGTTGTTTTCTACGGCCATTTGAACACCGTCGGGAGGTTCAATCTGAACTGGATGACTGTAACCCACGCTCAGAATCAGATTGCGACCTTGAACTGCCGCACGATAACCGACTCCCTGGATTTCTAGACGACGCTGAAATCCTTGGGAAACTCCATCGACCATGTTGGCAATCAGAGTACGAGAAAGACCGTGGCGTTGACGAGCTGCGCGAGATTCATCCCGCCGCTTGACCAAGATCGTTTCTCCCTCCTGCTCTATACTCACCTCAGATGGTAGAACCCTGGATAGTTCTCCTTTAGGCCCTTTCACTGCAACATGTTGCCCTTCGATCGAGACTTGTACCTTAGCAGGAATATTAATAGGGCGTTTGCCAATACGAGACATGACTTAATCCTCCTAATCAATTAGCCGTTAGCCGTTAGCTGTTAGCTGTTAGCTTTTGGTCTATCGGTGAGTCCGAAAGTCTGTGCTTTTCTAGGTTTTTGAAACCTACCAGCCAATCGAGCTAATAGCTAATAACTAATAGCTATTAGCTTATCTACCAGATGTAGCAAAGCACTTCTCCACCTACACCCTGACGCCGTGCTTCCCGGTCAGTCATAATGCCGCTGGAGGTAGAAATGATCGCAATTCCGATACCACCCAGCACGCGGGGTAGTTCTTTGCGGTTAGAGTAGACCCGCAGACCAGGTTTGCTGACCCGCTTCAAGGTATTAATAATCGGTTGACGGTTTTTGCCTTTGTACTTTAGAGAAATTAGCAAGTGTTGCTTAATCCCTTCGCCAACTTCTTCAAATTCAGCAATAAAGCCTTCCTCTCTGAGGACTTTGGCAATACTGCGAGTCATCTTTGTCGCTGGTATTTCTGTTGTTTGGTGCCGCGCCAGATTCGCATTCCGAATGCGAGTCAGCATATCTGAAATTGTGTCGTTTGCCGCCATTATTCCCTCCTTATTTTGACTGCCTCATTGATCCCGGAAAGGCATTCCCATTTCTTTTAGCAAGGCGCGGCCTTCTTCGTCGGTATTTGCTGTAGTAATAATGGAAATGTCCATGCCCCGAATTTGGTCGATGCTGTCGTATTCGATTTCTGGAAATATCAGCTGTTCTCTAATGCCTAGGCTGTAATTTCCCCGACCATCAAAGCTCTTGGGACTAATGCCGCGAAAGTCCCGAATCCGTGGCAAGGACAGGTTAATTAATCGGTCGAGAAAGGCATACATCCGATCCGCCCGCAGAGTCACCATCACGCCGACTGGCATCCCTTGGCGAAGTTTAAATCCAGCGATCGCCTTTTTCGCCCGCGTCACTACTGGTTTTTGACCCGTAATTTTGGCAATTTCAGCAAGGGAAGATTCCAACGCTTTAGCGTTGGTAGAAGCCTCACCTAGACCTCGATTAACCGTAACCTTTATGACTTTGGGTACCTGATGGGTATTCGTGTAATTAAACTGAGTCATCAGTTTAGGAACGATCGTATCTTGGTACAGCGTTTTCAGTTTTTGTGTCATTGTTTTTTCCTTAATATCCCTGGGCTTGGTCAGGGGAAATAGCAGTTAGTAATTAGCAATATGCTGTAACTAACAACTATTTAGTCAATAATTTCACCCGTTTTTTTGAGCATCCGCACTTTGCGTCCTTCTTCATTCAAGGTGTAGCAAATGCGGCTGGCAATCTTTTGTTGAGCCGAGTAAAGCATCACGTTAGAGCTATGGATTGGTGCCTCTACTGTCACGATTTGACCGGATTCACCTTCTTGCTGAGGTTTAACGTGCTTGGTTTTAATGTTGATGCCTTTGACAATTACTCGACTTTCTTGGGGAAGCGTCCGCAAAATTTCACCAACCTTGCCTTTATCACGACCGGCAATCACTTGTACTGTATCGCCTTTTTTGACATGCATTTTATAGCGCTGGGGAAGCTTCGTCCCGTTTCTTTTAGACTGTTTTTTTGCGGCCATTAGAGCACCTCCGGAGCTAGAGAAACAATTTTGGTGAAGTTTTTGTCGCGCAGCTCGCGTGCAACTGGCCCAAAAACGCGCGTCCCTCTAGGGTTGCCATCTGCGTTGATGATGACGGCGGCGTTATCATCGAAGCGAATACTCATACCGCTGTCCCGGCGCATATTTTTTCGGGTACGGACAATCACGGCTCGCACAACATCCGACTTTTTAACCGCCATATTGGGAATGGCATCTTTGACGACCGCAATGATTACGTCGCCAACACCGGCATAGCGTCGGCCACTGGCACCTAAGACGCGGATGCACATCAATTTACGAGCGCCGCTGTTGTCTGCGACATTAAGGTAAGATTGGGGCTGAATCATAGTTCTTAGCTTCGGATGCGTAAGTTTTGAATAATAGTTTTGAGCTGTAAGTTTTAAGTTTTAGCAAAAGAAAGAACGTAAGAAGTTTGATTTTTATTCCCAACATTCTTTCGTTAGATTTCCGCTTAAAACTTGTTACTGACGGGTTTACCTCATTAAATATCGGTGTCAAATCGAAATTTTCGATGAACCCGCCTTTACAAACTCAAAACTCATAACTTTACTTATTGAACCTCACGGTTGAGAATTTCAGCGACTGCCCATCGTTTGGTGCGGCTTAGAGGACGTGTTTCGGAAATCCGGACGCGATCACCTACCTTGCACTGATTTTCTTCGTCGTGAGCTTTGTAACGCTTTGTACGCACTACAATTTTTCCGTACTTGGGGTGCGGTGAGCGGTTCTCGACAGCAACCACTACGGTCTTTTGCATCTTGTCGCTGACGACCAAGCCAACTCGTTCTTTAACTGCCATTGGGGTCTACTCCTCGGATGTTGCATCTGGTTGTGGCTTTTGAGCCTTTGCAGCCCGTTGCCGCTCCCCTTCTACAGTTAGGAGCTGACCTAAACGATGCTTCGTATGCTTGAACTGGTGTAACTTTTCCAAGCGTCGGGTTGCCTGTTGCAGCCGTAAATCAAACAGCTGACGCTTGACAGCTAAAATTTCTTCAGCCAGTTCTCGATCGCCTAAATTTCTGGCTTCTTCTATCTTGGGCAGAGCCATAACTCACACAGTCCCTTCTTCTTCACGAGTGATGAACTTCGTCTTAATTGGCAACTTGTGGGAAGCTAGACGCATCGCCTCCCTGGCGGTTTCTTCAGGAACCCCAGCAATCTCAAACAAGATCCGGCCTGGCTTCACGACAGCTACCCAAAATTCCGGCGAACCTTTACCAGAACCCATACGAGTTTCAGCAGGGCGCATTGTAACTGGTTTATCGGGGAAGATCCGAATCCAGATTTTTCCACCCCGACGGATGTAGCGGGTCATGGCTCGGCGGCTGGCTTCAATTTGACGGGAGGTAATCCAAGAAGGTTCTGTGGATTGGAGGCCAAAGTCACCGAAGTTTAGGCTACTGCCGCGAGTTGCCAAACCGTTCATCCGCCCGCGCTGCTGTTTGCGAAATTTTGTTCTTCTGGGACTTAACATGACTTGGTAAGGGGTAATTGATAATTGGTAATTAGTAATTGGTAACTGGTAATTGGGCGTTTTCTTTTTGATTACCCATTACCGATTACCGATTACCTATCAACCTATTCATTAGAGCGGTCTTCAAATTGCTGGCGACGACGCTGTTGACGACGTCTAGGCTGAGCGTTGTTAGGAGCCGGAATTTCTTCCTGACCAGGAATCACTTCACCTTTGAAGATCCAAACTTTAACGCCAAGAATGCCGTAAATAGTTTTGGCAGTGCGGTAAGCGTAGTCAATGTTGGCTCGAAGAGTATGCAGAGGAACTCTGCCTTCCCTTGTCCACTCGGTTCGGGCAATTTCCGCCCCGTTTAACCGTCCGCTGACTTGGACTTTAATTCCCTGGACTTCAGCTCGTTGGGCACGTTGAATCGCTTGACGCACGACGCGCCGGAAGGAAACTCGTCGCTCTAACTGTTGAGCAATATACTCAGCAATCAGTCCGGCGTCGGCATCTACCCGTGCTACTTCGATCACGTTGATCCGAATTTGACGATTGCCACCGCCTAAAGCTTCTTGAAGATCGCCGCGTAATACTTCAATGCCAGTACCACCGCGACCTACCACAACACCCGGTCGAGCTGTGTGGATTTCTAAGTCAATTTGATCGGCTTTGCGCTCAATCCGTACTTGGGAGATACCAGCGTTACTGAGTTTTTTCTCTACGACCTGCCGAATAGTGTGGTCTTCTTGCAGGAGTTCTGGGTAGCGCTTAGCATCCGCAAACCAACGGGAGCGATGTTCTTGGGTAATCCCCAGCCGAAAACCAATTGGATGAATTTTCTGTCCCACGAATGCGTCCTCTTAAATCAGCTAATTGCTAATTGCTAATTGTTCAAAAGCTTGTTTCTGACAACTAGCGCTTAGCCAAAGTAGTGTTATTCATCTGCCGCTGCTTGTGCAACAGCTACAGTGATATGACACGTTGGTTTACGAATTTGATATGCACGACCTTGAGCGCGGGGTCGGAAGCGCTTCAAGGTTGAGCCTTGGTCAGCATAAGCCTTAGAAACCACTAATCTCGCGGGATCTAAACCGGCGTTATGTTCGGCATTGGCGGCTGCTGAGCGCAGTACCTTGCGGACGGGATCGCAAGCCCGATAGGGCATAAATTCCAGAACGATCAGTGCTTCCCGATAGGAGCGTCCCCGAATTTGGTCGAGAACCCGGCGCACCTTGTGGGGAGACATCCGGATGTATCGCGCGATCGCTTTCACTTCTTCTGTAGTATCAACTGCCATAGATTTCTCCCTTTTAATAATTTTGAATTTGGAATTCTGAATAATCTCAAAACCCAAACTTCAAAATTACCTCTTTGCCTTGGAATCTTTCGAGTGTCCCCGGAAGGTGCGAGTTGGAGCGAATTCTCCCAACTTATGCCCTACCATTTGCTCAGTGACGTAAACTGGCACGTGAGTCCGCCCGTTATGAACCGCGATGGTGTGACCTACCATTTGCGGCAATACAGTTGAAGCACGAGACCAAGTTTTAATAACCTGCTTATCGCCCCTAGCATTCAAATTTTCAATCTTTTTCAACAAATGGTCCGCAACAAAAGGACCTTTTTTAAGAGAACGACCCATAGTTCAAATAACCCCAATTACTTCTGGATTTTTGGATCTTGGATTTTGGATTTTGGACGTATTGCTAATCTAAAATCCAAAATCTAAAATCCTAGGACTCCCGACCGCCCCGACCTCGCTTAGAAGATTTGCGACGACGCCGGACAATTAATTTATTGCTTGGCTTGTTCCGCTTACGGGTCTTAGCACCTAAAGTTGGCTTACCCCAAGGTGTGACTGGTCCACTTCTACCAATTGGTGCCCGTCCCTCACCACCGCCATGTGGGTGATCGACTGGGTTCATGACACTGCCTCTTACCTTCGGACGGCGTCCCTTCCAGCGATTACGACCAGCTTTACCAGCACTCAAGTTGCGATGCTCAACATTGCCGACTTGTCCGATGGTAGCGTAGCACTCGCGGCGGATCATGCGGACTTCACCGGAGGGTAGCTTGATAGTGACATAGTCGCCTTCTTTAGCGACTACTTGTGCAGTGGCACCAGCAGCGCGAACAATTTGCCCGCCCCGTCCAGCAGTCAGTTCTACGTTGTGAACGGCAGTTCCTAACGGAATTTTGCTTAAAGGTAATGCGTTGCCAATTTCAATTGGGGCGTCTGGGCCAGCAGTGATAACTGTACCGACGGTTAAGCCGACTGGGTGAAGAATATACCGCTTTTCGCCATCCTGGTAATAAACCAGGGCAATCCGGGCATTGCGATTTGGATCGTACTCAATGGTTGCCACTTTTGCCGGGATATTACGCTTATCGCGGCGAAAATCGATTTCCCGGTAGAGTTGTTTATGACCACCACCCCGACGGCGGCTAGTAATCACCCCACGATTGTTTCGACCTTTGGGGCGATGCTTTGTGTAGGTTAGTGACTTTTCCGGCTCACTCCGCGTAACTTCGGCAAAGTCCGAAATGGTAACTTGACGAGTACTGGGAGTATAAGGCCGATAAGAACGGATGCCCATAACTTAAAAAAGAGGTTTGAAGGTTGAAGTTTGAAGACGCTTGTAGGGCGGCTTTCCGTTGAGGTGGTTGAAATTAGTTAAAATTTAAAATTTCAACTTTTCAACTTTCCAACTTATTAAACTTCTGGGAAGAGGGTGATGGTTTCTCCGCTTGCCAGAGTTACAATTGCTCGCTTGTACTGAGGCTTAAACCCTGCAAATTTGCCGACGCGGCGCTTTTTGCGCGGTAGGCGAAGGGTATTCACACTCACAACCTTTACTTTAAACAGGTCTTCAATTGCTGCTTTAATTTCTGGCTTAGTCGCTTTGGGAACAACTTCAAAGACATACTTGTTCTGCTCCATCAGCAGAGTTGCCTTTTCAGTTACGATCGGTCGATACACCAGATCCGCAAGTTCGCGGGGGTTATACTGACTCACTGTAAACCTCCTGAATTTTGGCAAGGGCGGATGGCGTTGTCACGATTTTGTCAGCTGCCAACAGGTCAAAGATATTCAATTGGGTGGCAGGGATGATCTTCATTTTGGCAACGTTCCGGGCTGACAAATAAACGTTTTCTTCCCGTTCAGCTAGGATCAGCAGGACTTTAGAATCTGGTTGGACGCCCCAACGTGCGATCGCTTCTACCAATTCTTTAGTCTTAGGCCGAGGCAACTTGTCAGCAAATTCCTCCACCACAATCATGTCTTCAGCTCGGCTAAAGAAGGCGGTTCTCAGTGCTAAACGCCGTTCCTTCCGGTTCATCTTTGTATCATAGTCTCTTGGCTTGGGACCAAAGATGACACCGCCGCCTCGCCACAGTGGTGAACGAATCGACCCAGCACGAGCGCGACCCGTCCCTTTTTGACGCCAAGGCTTACGACCTCCCCCCCTAACTTCCGCGCGGGTTTTGGTGCTGGCTGTGCCTTGACGAGCATTCGCCTGTTGCCTTACTAAGGCTCGGTGGACGATATGAGCCGCATTCTCTTCTTTAGCAACTTTTAATTCTAGAGTTGCCTGTCCGACCTCTTCCCCGTTCCAGTTTCGTACTACACAGTTAACCATATCCGTTGTCCTTTGTTCGTTGCTAATTGCTAATTGCTAATTGAAGATTGCTAAGTATCAAAAGCTCTTAGCGATTAGCCAGCCTGACCTTAGAAAATGACTACTTTCGACCTACTTTCTTGGCAGGAACAATATTAACCAGCGCCCCTGGCTTACCAGGAACCGCTCCTTTGATCAGTAGTAAATTGCGTTCTGCGTCTACCCGCACTACTGTCAATTTGCGAACGGTAACGCGCGTGCCACCTAGACGACCTGCCATCCGCTTACCAGGATAAACACGCCCTGGTGTGGTTCCAGGACCGATCGAACCAGGTAGACGGTGGTTTTTGGAACCGTGGGACATGGGTCCTCGCTTAAAGTTATGGCGTTTTTGATAACCGGCGAAGCCTTTTCCGATGCTTGTGCCGATTACATCCACAATTTGACCCGCAGTAAAAATATCTGGTTTGAGTTCTTGCCCTAGCTCAAACTCTCCCACATTCTCAAAGCGATACTCTCGCAGTTTTTTCAAGGGAGGAGCGCTTGATTTTGCCAAGTGGCCCAATTCAGGCTTGTTCAAACTCTTGGGTTTGACTTCTTTATAACCAAGCTGGACGGCAGTATAGCCATCTGTTGCTTTGGTTTTAATTTGCGTAACGGTGCATGGCCCTGCTTGAATGACCGTCACAGGAATTGCTTTTCCTGTTTCGTCAAATATTTGGGTCATGCCGAGTTTGGTGCCGAGGATACCAACAGACACGGCTTTCTGGTCTCTCCTTTTTACACAGTACAAAGAGGCGGGATTACGAGTATTTCGTAAATCCGCTTGCTCCAACAAACGTTGTTATCAAACCAGCCAGCTGGGGCGCATCCTCGGATTGAGAGAGGCAAGCTTTCAAGTCAGCCTAATTTAGGCTTTTTCTTTAGCTGGGATGAAGCTATTCGACGGTCGGGTAAGCGCTAGAAGCGCTTTGCCTATATTCGCGGGGACTTAGGTGGCAAGCCATCCAGTATCCGAGAAAGCGAAAGGGCTTTTTCCGGCTGAAAAGGGTTCTTCTCAAGAAACCTTCTAGATCGTCGCTAATCCTGAAATCGATGTCTCTGTTGCTTTACGCTCGCTAGGGGCACTAACCTCTTATGAGAAAGACTCAATAGTTTTTCACTCGGAAGGCGTGCTGTCCCTGGACTCGATTTCAACTTCAGCGGCAATAGCTGCTCGAATTTTGATCACAATCGTTAACTATAAACGATTTGTTACAACTTGTCTAGCAATTGTGCCAAAAAAATTTAGCGGTCTGCTGGATCGTCTGCTTCGCGTGTCGTGCAACTCCAGATCCAGAAGACAACTGTCCAGTTAACGGCTTACGGATAGATAAGGAAGAAGGCGATCGCATACCAACGACCCGCACTTAGGTCGTTTATAGCATTTCACAATGTGTTTGCACAGTCTTTGTAAACACAGTATTACAACTCCAGCAACATCTTCCCTACAGTTAAATGGACTACAAGAGATTGCAGATAGAAGCAAGCTGGCTTTCAAGCATAGATTCAGCCGTTTAACGTTACCTGTTTGAGCTTTTTTTTCCGACCTGCGGTATTAAAGCGCAATAAGGGATTACCATTACATGATTTTTGGGATTAGGTCGATTGCGATTCCATCTTCACGAGAAGCCTATTCACTTATTTTCAGTAGATGTTGAGTCAAAATAAGTCAAATCTTTACAGCTCTACGTAGCGATCGCATCTCCACAAAAAGCGCGATCGCCCAAACAGTTTAACCTCGATTGTCTGTAAGCCTATGTTCAAACGAGGCTCAAAACTCAACACTGTCTGGAAAAAGTGCAACCTTACTAAAATTTTCAAAGCTTTTGTTGCACATTGCTTTTTGCTTAAAGTTGATAGGTTCCTCAACGCCCAACTATAATAAATTGCCAGCAGCAATTAACAAAACTTAAAGCTGGGTAGAACATAAAAATATGGCACTGATCACCATCGGCAATCAATTCGTCAAAGACTTGGAAAAGTCAGGTGCTTTAGGAACGTATGTACCCTTAGAAGGAGGGTTTGAAGGGCGTTACCAGCGGCGGTTGCGTGCAGCTGGCTATACCACTTTAAGCCTATCAGCACGGGGACTCGGCGACGTAGCAACGTATTTAACTGGCGTACACGGCGTTCGTCCCGCGCATTTGGGCAAGAAAGACATTCGTGTTTACTACGTGCCACCTATCGTGACCTATCAGTTGGAACAACTACCTCCCAAATCGAAGGGACTGGTGCTGTGGATAATTGAAGGACACGTATTGTCCCGTGAGGAAGTGGAATATTTAACCACCTTGCCAAGTATAGAGCCACGCCTAAAGATTGCTGTAGAAATGGGAGGCGATCGCGCTTTCCGCTGGACACCGCTTAAAAACGCGATCGCTGCTGCTTAAACCCGCGTCAGTCAATCCAATCTTAGGGTCGCAGCAATGCTTGGGTGTAGCTCTAAGTCATGTCGAGCTAAAACGAGCTGGAACGTCTGAATAGTCAAGCTTTATGACCTACAGACGTTTTAGCTCGGCTAGAGGATTTTGATACCTTTAAAGAAGTAAGCAAATAAGGCAAACTCTTATGGTAGAAAACCGCGACTATACATTAATTATTGACAAAAGCGGCAGTATGTCGATGACAGACCAGCCAGGCGGGAAAAGCCGCTGGGTCATGATGCAGGAGTCTACTCTCGCTTTAGCCAGTAAATGTGAAGAATTTGATCCGGATGGCATTACTATCTATCTATTTTCCGGTCGATTCAAACGCTATGACAATGTAAACGCCAGTAAAGTCGCACAAATTTTCCGCGAAAACGAACCGTCTGGACGCACTGACTTAGCGGCAGTCCTTCTAGATGCGACGAATAACTACTTCCAGCGTAAAGCAGCAGGACAAACCAAGCCCAATGGAGATACCATTTTAGTCGTCACAGATGGGGAACCGGATGACCGGAAAGCGGTAATGAAGGTAATTATTGAAGCGTCGCGCCGTATGGATCGAGATGAAGAACTCGCGATTTCCTTTATCCAAGTTGGCACAGACGCGCAGGCAACAAAATTTCTGAAAGTGCTGGATGATGAACTGCAAAGTGCTGGGGCAAAGTTTGATATCTGCGACACAGTCACGATGGATGACATGGAGGACATGACCCTAACGGAAGTGTTGATCAATGCCATTATTGACTAAGTTCAAAGTCTAATTTGGGATTTGGGATTTTGATCGTGAAGAGAAATCTAAAATCTCTCTAGAGGCGTCCAAAATTATGGAATCAATCGATGACATACTCGCGGCAGTCAAGGCTGAGTATGAGACAAAAGATAAACCAAAAGAACTGCAAAAACCGCCACAACTGAAAGAAGAACCAGTCAAACCGCAACCAGCGAACTTCTTACAAAATCATTCTTCGAACCTCCCGCTTGCAAACACAATTCCGGAATTGCCCCGGCAAAAATGGCAAAACGAGCCGATTAGCTCATCTGAAGACATTGTTCTGGCTCAAATTAGGGCTGAGTTTGAAGAACAAGAACGTACAGAACAGCTAAAAAAACAGCAACAACTCAGAGAAGAACAACTCAAACAGGAACAACTAAGGCAGAAACAACGGGAAGTATTCAAAAACCAAGCGCGAGAATGGCTGAAAAATTTAAAGCCACTTTCAGAAGAAGGTCTTTGGTTTGAAGAGTTTGCCGATGCATATCCCTCTAAACTTGAGGCGGCGATTGATTATTTGCAAGCCTTGCGGGAGACTAAGCCGTAGAAGCCAGCAGCGATCGCCAGAATGATAATTAATCCCCTCTCTGCTGTAGAAATTTTTATATTTCTTTTATCTAATCCAACTAGATAGTCACAGCAGGTGGGCTAGGCTAGATTGGGAAATCTTGACAAACACTGGAGGTTATCTTTGGTGGAAGGAGGATCTGTGGCAGAAGACCGTGACTATACATTAATCATCGATAAAAGCGGGAGTATGTCTACCCCAGAGCCACCGAGCGGTAGAAGCCGTTGGGAAACCGCAGAGGAATCTACTCTAGCGTTGGCGAGGAAATGTGAAAAGTTCGATCCCGATGGGATTACGCTTTACCTATTTTCCGGTCGGTTTAAGCGATTTGATAATGTGACTTCTAGCAAGGTAGCGCAGATATTCCAAGAAAACGATCCCTCTGGCACTACGAATCTTGCCGATGTCTTGAAAAACGCCACTGACAACTACTTTGAGCGGAAGGCGGCTGGTCAGACTAAGCCAAATGGCGAGACAATTCTAGTGATTACAGATGGTGAACCCGATGACCGCAAAGCCGTGATGCGGGTGATTATTGAAGCCTCTCGCCGAATGGATAGAGATGAAGAATTAGCCATCTCCTTCATTCAAGTGGGTTCGGATCAAACGGCGAGTCGGTTTCTGAAAGCCTTGGATGATGATTTGCAAGGTGCCGGGGCAAAGTTTGATATTTGCGACACTGTAACGCTGGATGACATGGAGGGCATGACTTTACAGGAAGTGTTGCTCAACGCCATTAACGACTAGGTGCTGTCTGTTTATTTTGGATTTTGGATTCCACATCTGAAATCCAAAATTTTGTTGTCAGTGTTTAATCACAATTTTGTTGTGGAATCAGCAGCAAGTCATTCAATCTAAAAAAATAATGGGGAGGTTAGCTAATGAGCGCAGAAAATCGGGATTATACGTTAATTATTGACAAAAGCGGCAGTATGTCTACGCCAGACCAGCCGGGAGGCAGAAGCCGCTGGGATGCGGCACAAGAGTCTACCTTGGCGTTGGCGCGAAAATGCGAACAGTTTGACCCGGATGGGATCACAGTTTACTTATTTTCCAGCCGATTCAAACGCTACGAGAATGTAAATTCCAGTAAAGTCGCACAAATTTTTCAAGAAAACGACCCGGCTGGCACAACTAATTTAGCAGGTGTATTACAAGATGCGATCGCTGCCTACTTTCAGCGGAAAGCAGCCGGTCAGACTAAGGTGGGTGGCGAAACCATTTTGGTGGTCACAGATGGTGAACCCGATGACCGAAAAGGCGTGATGCGGGCGATTATTGAGGCGTCCCGACAGATGGAACACGATGAAGAACTGGCGATTTCGATGATTCAAGTAGGGTCAGACGCTACAGCAGCTCGGTTTTTAAAGGCGTTGGATGATGACTTACAAGGTGCAGGGGCAAAGTTTGATATCTGCGACACGATAACGCTGGATGACATGGCAGATATGACCTTGGCGGAAGTGCTGCTCAATGCGATCGCTGACTAAAGGCAAACCCCTGATGCTTACGGTTTCCATGAAAAGGGGAGTGGTGAAAACTCCCCTAATTTTTGCTACTTGGATCTCCCCATTTATTCGGGAACGCACTAGCATATAAGGGTGACTGATACCTACTATCCCTTACGTTCCTTAAGAGAGGGTCACTGGTTTAAGCTCATTTGCGGAGCTAGTTTCCAACACCTCCCTGCCGTCCGAAATCTTACGTTGGCATATACCCTCGCTGGGGCTGACTGTATCGATGTTGCCGCTGACCCAGCAGTCATTGCTGCGGCGAAAGAAGGTATAAAGGCTGCGACTACCCTTGCCGATGCCGCCCGCGCTCGCGGCTATTGCGTAGAAGGTTTGCCGTGGCTGATGGTCAGCCTAAATGATGGGGAAGATCCTCATTTCCGAAAAGCTGAATTTAACTCAACTGAGTGTCCAGCAGATTGCTGGCGACCTTGTGAAAGTATTTGTCCAGCTGATGCGATCGCTTTTGACTTTGGCCAGAACGGTTTTTCAGGGGTGATCGATCAACGTTGTTATGGCTGCGGACGGTGTATTCCCGTATGCCCAAATAATTTAATTTATACTCGTTCTTATGTATCCGCACCGGAAGCGATCGCACCTTTGGTATTTCAAAGCGGCGTAGATGCCTTAGAAATTCACACGCAAGTTGGCAGAGTAGAAGACTTTAAACGACTCTGGAGTGCGATCGCGCCTTGGGTAAACCAGCTCAAGCTTTTAGCCATTAGTTGTCCAGATGGTGAAGCGATGCTTGATTACCTCCGAGCGCTATACGAATTGATGGCACCCCTACCTTGTCCTCTCATCTGGCAAACAGATGGGCGTCCTATGAGTGGCGATATTGGCGATGGCACAACGATAGCTGCTGTAAAGTTAGGTCAAAAAGTTCTAACTGCGGGATTGCCCGGATATGTGCAGTTAGCAGGAGGCACTAATCGCCACACTGTTGGCAAACTTAGGACAATGGGGCTGCTCAACAACCACCAAAAGCCAGAAATCCAAGAGTCAAAAGCCGGAAGGGCATCTCTATCAAGCATCCCTGTAGGGAACCAGGGATCAACGAAAAACCCGCCCCAACCAACTCAAACTTTTCCCGCTCAATCCCCCAATATCGCCGGGATTGCTTATGGCAGCTACGCTCGTGTTTTGTTATCACCCATTTTGGATGAATTAGAAAAAATGAATATAAACGAAGTAGGTGGGAATGCCTCCGCGTCAAGTCAAACACCTTTACCTGGACGCTTGGAAGAAAAGCCGGATTTACTCTGGCAAGCTGTTGATCTTGCTCACTCGCTAGTTTCTCAACTCAAAACCTTTACCCAATAGCCAGTAGAAGCGCGATTTTAGATATGTCATCGATTAAAAGGTTGGAGGTTAAAAGATTGACGATTTGCAAAAAGCGACTTTTCAACCTTGCGATCGCCAACCTGCAACGCTTCCCAGGTAAAGAACAAACATCAGTTATTTAAATCACCGATTGTGGATAAAAACGTCACTGTACAAAGAATGCAGATTACAGACGATCTCCAGAAATTACTGGACGTGTTACCGAATGAAATTCGGCAACCTTTAGAGCAGCATCCGGGACGGGATAAGTTAGTTGAGGTTGTCCTAGACTTGGGGCGTCTTCCAGAGGCTCGGTTTGCTAAACAGGCAGAATATCTCTCCGAAACGCCAGTATCGAAAGAACAACTGAATTATTGTGTAGACCGGGTAGGAAATTTTGGTGGGGATAACCGAGCAGGACTAGAGCGAACTCTGCACCGGATTAGCGCTATCCGCAACCGAAGCAGCGAGATCATAGGTCTTACCTTGAGGGTAGGTCGAGCCGTGTTTGGCACCATCGGCATGATTCGCGACCTGGTAGAAACAGGTCAATCGATTCTGATGCTGGGGCGTCCCGGTGTTGGCAAAACAACAGCACTGCGGGAAATCGCCAGAGTTTTAGCCGACGATTTACAGAAACGAGTTGTCATTATCGACACCTCCAACGAAATCGCTGGGGATGGTGACGTTCCTCATCCAGCAATTGGTAGAGCTAGACGGATGCAAGTCGCCCGTCCCGAACTCCAGCATCAAGTCATGATTGAGGCAGTGGAAAACCATATGCCAGAAGTCATCGTCATTGATGAGATTGGCACAGAACTAGAAGCCTTGGCAGCTCGAACGATTGCTGAGCGAGGTGTTCAACTGGTGGGTACAGCTCACGGAAATCGGATTGAAAATCTGATTAAAAATCCAACGTTATCTGACTTAGTGGGTGGCATTCAGGCCGTAACTTTGGGAGATGACGAAGCCAGACGCCGGGGTAGCCAAAAGACGGTATTGGAACGCAAAGCCCCGCCAACCTTTGAAATTGCTGTTGAAATGCTAGAACGGCAGCGCTGGGTGGTACATGAAAGTGTTGCCGATACCGTTGACACCCTGCTGCGGGGGCGTCAGCCGGGTTATCAAGTTAGGACAACCAGCGAGACTGGGGAAGTTACGATTACCCATGAGACCCCCCAAGCACCGTCACTCATGCGACCAGCGATGAGCGGAGGTAGCCGTATATCCTCCACCCACGACGCCCCAGCGCGACCAATGGGCTGGCGGGCTTCTGGGCAAATGACTCCATTACCAATGCAGTCAGAATCAACGCGAGGCATGAGGGCAGAACCGCAAAACCTATTAGCTAGAGGAGAAGAATCTGCCTCTACTTCATTGCCTGTCTCTTCTAACCTTGCACCTTCTTTTGAGCAGATGCTGGATCAATCTTGGCATCAACCTCAGGCGATCGGAAATGAAACCTTTGTGGGGCCAAATGGCGAAGAGTTGCCATTGCACGTTTATCCTTATGGGGTGAGCAGCCAACAATTAGAGCAAGTTATTCGGGTGCTGAATTTGCCCATCTTGCTGACGAAGGATATGGATAGCGCGGATGCAGTTTTGGCGATTCGGTCGCACGTAAAAAACCATTCCAAGCTACGACATATTGCCAAAGCCCGTCAGGTTCCCATCCATGCAATTAAGGCAAGTACCATTCCCCAGATTACCCGCGCCCTAAGGCGTCTGCTGGATATGGATGACTCTCAGGTTCTAGATGTCCCCGAACTCAGCTTATTTACTAGTAGCGGTAGTGAAGACGAGATTGAGGCTCTCGAAGAAGCCCGCCTTGCCGTGGAGCAAATCGTGATTCCCAAAGGACAGCCGGTGGAACTCCTGCCGCGTTCTTCTAAAGTTCGTAAAATGCAACACGAACTCGTCGAACACTATCGTCTCAACTCTGACAGTTTTGGGGAAGAACCGAACCGACGGCTGCGAATTTATCCCGCCTAATCGAAAAAGCTGTGGATCTATATGGGGCGTTGCACAGTAGAAAGATGATAATCTCGCGCAAAGACGAGGTAGCGCGGAGTTTAAAAGAAAATCATCGCATGATTGTGCAACACCCTATATGGGTTTCGAGGAGGTAAAGATGTCAAAAAAGCTAACAACACTTTCCCGGTAGGCTTTCCATAGGAGGAGAAGCTGGCTATGAGAGCTACACTGTTTAGCCGGTAAGCGTTCAAGAAGCCTTTTCTATGAGTCAAGTTCCAAAAATCCATACTGAGTCTTCACCATTTACCCACTGATGAAGAAGGATTTAAGAGAAATTTTCTAAAAGTGGTTGACAATTCCCTAGTAGGAACTGCTACTATAACGAAGGTTGACGCGATGGGGTGTCGCCAAGTGGTAAGGCAGCTGGTTTTGGTCCAGCCATTCCGAGGTTCGAATCCTTGCACCCCAGTTAAATTTTGAAACCTAAATTTTGACAACCCTAGTAGAGACGCGAGGCATCGCGTCTCTACTGGTTATTGGGCTTGTTGGGCAAATTGTGCCAAGATAAACCGAAAGATTGCGGCTTTAGAATCATGCGTGCAAGTTATCCAAATATTCTCGCCCTTGACTTTGACGGTGTTATCTGTGACGGGCTAATCGAGTATTTTCAGACAGCTTGGCGCACCTACTGTCAAATTTGGGCACCGCCTAATCTCACACCTCCAGATGGTTTGGCTGAAAGTTTCTACCAGCGACGACCGATTATAGAAATCGGTTGGGAAATGCCGGTGGCAATCCGGGCGCTAATATTGGGCATTCCCGACGAAAAGATGTTGCAAGATTGGTCAGGGGTGGCTCAGCAAATCTTGCTAGAAGATAATCTAAATGCGGCTGATATCGGCACGAAGCTCGATCGTATCCGGGATGAGTGGATTGATAGGGATTTAGAGGGTTGGCTAGCCTTGCATCGTTTCTATCCAGGTGTTGTTGAAAAAATGCATCGGATGGAATCGGAGAAGGCATCGCTTCCAGATACACCCATCCAAACGTACATCGTCACTACCAAAGAGGGACGCTTTGTCCGCCAGTTGTTGCAGCAACAGGGTATCCAACTACCCGATCGATGCATTATTGGGAAAGAAAATCGGCGTCCTAAGTACGAAATTTTGCGCGAACTCAGCAGCGATTCGTCGGTTCACCTTTGGTTTGTGGAAGATCGCTTGAAAACTCTGCAAACTGTGCAACAGCAACCAGACCTCAATGATATCAAGCTGTTTCTTGCCGATTGGGGCTACAATACTGCTGCTCAACGAGAGTCGGTCGCGTATCAGGAGCGAATTAAGCTTTTATCTCTGTCTCAGTTTGCTCAAGATTTCTCGGCTTGGGCTTAGATGAGAAAAGGGAACCCAAGGTTAAGGGATGAAGAAGTATCAAGTGTAAATTATAAATTCATCCCGATCGCCTTGATGCTTCATGCTTTAAGCTGAGAGCTGATAGGCGAAAAGCGGATAGCTGACTATGCTTGACCTAACCAAACTCGCGCGGCAAATGCAGGGGATTAGTCAACACCTGACGGTAGAGGCTGCTGCCAGTCGCCAACGCTTGGAACGCGCCCAGCACTTACTGACGCTGGCTCAAAAGTCTCAGGCAGATTTAGTACATCTGCAAGAAAAGTGGCGCGATCGCTTGGGGTTTGCAGCAGCCGCACCCATTGAATCTCTAAGCACTGCCATTGACCTTCCTACCCCTCCGGCTGTCCATACGATTATTGCTACAGACGGGTCTCAGATTGCTCCGAGTCACCATGAAATTGCCTACTGCTATCTGATTAATGTGGGCCGGGTGGTGCTGCATTACGGACAAAGCTTGTATCCGCTCTTAGATAGCCTGCCAGAAGTCTTTTATCGCTCGGAAGACCTATATATTTCCCGCCAGTGGGGAATTCGCCCTGAGGAATGGATGGGCTATCGACGCACGGCTTCGGAGGCGTCTGTGTTAGCAGAATTGGCTGCTAGCTGGATTAACCGACCTTCACAAGTCACGTCAAGACAGGGAAATGGAAACAGAAAATCGGAAATTCCATCTTCAATTCCCGATCCCAAATCCCCAATCCCTGCCCTAGCAATGGTAGATGGATCGCTAATTTATTGGTTTCTGGAGCAGTTACCAGGGGAAGCCCGCGACCATATTTTGCCTCCGATTCTGGAAGCTTGGGATGTTCTACGCGATACGGGGATTCCAATCATGGGCTACCTGAGCGCTTCTCGCAGCAGCGAAGCACTGAACTTCCTGCGTTTGCCAGCCTGTCCGCATCCAGTTCCCGACTGTATGACTCATTGTCCTGGTCAGTTTGACCGGGCACCCTGCCAGGTTTTCGATCCCTTGCGGGATACTGCCCTCTGGGCGTCTCAATTGCAGCCCGGTCAACGCAGTCCTCTATGGCGCAGTTCTGCACGAATTCTGGAGTTGTACGGTGCCCATCAAATCTACTTCTGCTACGTCCATGTCGGGACTGAAATTGCTCGCGTGGAAGTTCCCGCTTGGGTAGCGGAGAATCCAGAGAAGCTCGATGTTTCTCTCAGCTTGATGTTGGCTCAGGTGCAGAAGGGTTATGGCTATCCGGTAGCGCTTGCAGAGGCGCACAATCAGGCAGTGGTACGAGGGGGCGATCGCGCTCGTTTCTTTGCCTTACTCGAACAACAAATGATTAAGGCTGGTTTGAGAAATGTCGGGACTTCCTATAAAGAAGCCAGGAAGCGCGGTAGTATCGCCTGATGGCATCTCTCAAAAGGACGTTGGCTCGTCTGCCAGGGTCTCAATTAATAAATTCATCTGCTGTTGCCGCTCTTGCAGAAAGATTTCACATTGGCGCAAGTATTCTACCGCAGCGGTAAATTCTTCAAAAACGTCAGCAAGTTCTAGCTTCCCGGCTTCAATTTGCCGAATGATCCCCTCAACTTTGGCAACCGTCGCTTCGTAGTTCCAATCTTTCGGAAATTGGGTATTGACGCGGCGATCGCTTGAGCCGTCGGTGGTGCTGGTGCGTTTGCTCATAAAAAATCCCCGTATCGCGTGAAATAGCTACTCTTTGCTATTTATAATTTCACTAATTTTGACTTTAATTTGTCCTGTGCCTAGCTGAACTTGTAGTTCCTGTCCGAGTGCCAGTCCTTCTGTGGAACGCGCGATCGCACCATCTTGTTGTCGGACTACGGCGTAACCTCGTTGCAGAACGCTTTCAGGATCAAGCGTGGCTAGCTTTTGTCGGAGCATCTGACAGTGTTGGTTTGCCTGTGCTAAATGTCGCGCCGTTCCTTGTAACAGTTGTTGACGTTTCCAAGCGATCGCTTGTTTTTCTTGGTGAATTTGTCGGTCTAACGGAATCCGCCCCAAGCGGCTTCGCACTCTTTGCAATTGTGTTTGAGCGTTTTCCATGTGTTGATTTACGGCTTCAGTCAAGGCGAGGACACGTTCCTGGTGTTCTGCGTAAAGACTTGCCAGTTCTGGAACCACTTGTTCGGCGGCGGCGGTGGGAGTGTGAGCATAAGCATCGGCAACTAAGTCAGCCAAAGATTCATCTCGTTGATGACCAATGCCAGTAATCACGGGAATCGAACAATTTGCGATCGCTCGCACTACCCGTTCATCATTGAAGCAAGCTAGCTCCTCAACCGCACCACCCCCGCGCGACAAAATTAGGACTTCAGCGCGACCATCCCGTTCAACTCGCTCAATCGCTGAGACAATCAATGCCGGGGCTTGTTCGCCCTGAACTAACGCCGGTGAAAACAAAACTTGCAAACCCGGATAACGTTGCTTGAGCGTGCGTTGAATATCTCCCCAAGCAGCAGCTTGCGGCGACGTGACAACAGCGATGGTTTGGGGATGAGTGGGGAGCGATCGCTTGCGTTCTGGATCGAACAATCCTTCTGCCTCCAACCGATTTCGCAGCTGGCGATAGCGCAATGCCTGTAACCCCTCTCCCGCTGGTAGCGCCTGCCAGACAATCAGCTGGTACTGTCCTCGCTGGGGATAAACTCGGATACTGCCCAAAACAATCAACTGCTCTCCTTGCACCGGCAGCTGCATCAGCTTATTTAGCTGACTGTTCCATATCACACAACTCATTGCCGCCTTAGCATCCGGATCTTGCAGGGTGAAGAATAGTCCACTGCGATACTGAGAGGCGCTGGAGACTTCACCTGTCACCCAGACTTGCTGTAGTTGTTCATCCTGCTCTAACAGCAGTTGCAAATAAGACGTTAACCCAGCCACCGATACAGCTGTATCTGGAACCATCTGATTGGAAAGATAATAGTTCATCGCCGAAAGATAAGGAAAATATAGGAATTGAGGCATCAGGAAACGCAGAGGATGCTCAAATAAGCCTAGATCAAGCCATTTACAGTTTCTGTCTCTAGATTAGCGAGACTCGGCTGCATTCGTTGATTTTTGACAAAACTGACGTGACCAAAGTGGCGATCGCAAATCTCACTTGTTGCTTAAAACAGGCTAGACGTTTATTGACCGATTTTCTCTCTCAGTGTTGGGTAAAAGTAGAACATTTGAACTACAATAGAGATTCCTATCGCGAGCCTTGCCAGGGGGTTCCCCCATCCGTGTAAAGCTTGATGTAAGGGCACTTGCGGCTCTCATTTGTTGCTAAAAGTGATATAATAAAATATCTGAAACTAAAATTTGTCGCTATTTGGGACAATTTTAAGTTTCGGTGCCAATCGTTGAAGTAACCCTAGTTAGTGGAAATTTCCTACTCCCTTACAAAGCTAAAAACTTGGTAAACCTGAGTGGGCAAATGGCTAAAACCAGCATTCATTTTGTATCAAAAGGCGGTGGATTCCATCGTTTCTGCCTGTGGAGGCTGTAAGGATGTCTTGTTAGACATTTCTACTATCACAACCAGCCATCGAAGCAGGAAACTCCAGTCCGCGAGGCGGAGAAGCCCACACAAAAGCAATTTTTGCTAAGTGTGAAAAAAATCTCACCACACCTGATTCTGTTCTTGAGGCATTAATGGCTATCCAAATCACGAACAATCCCGACAAGGACAAAGCCCTGAGCCTGGTGCTAAACCAAATTGAGCGCAGCTTTGGCAAGGGAGCAATTATGCGCCTAGGAGATGCCACCCGCATGAAGGTGGAAACAATTTCCACTGGAGCGCTGACCCTGGATTTAGCTTTGGGCGGTGGCTTGCCGAAGGGACGGGTGATTGAAATATATGGCCCGGAAAGTTCTGGTAAGACAACCCTCGCTTTGCACGCGATCGCTGAAGTGCAAAAATTAGGAGGAGTTGCTGCTTTTGTTGATGCTGAACACGCCCTAGATCCCGCTTACGCAGCCGTACTGGGCGTTGATATTGACAATCTTTTGGTTTCTCAACCCGACACCGGAGAAGCTGCCTTAGAAATTGTCGATCAGCTAGTTCGCTCTGCGGCAGTGGATATCGTGGTCATTGACTCGGTAGCTGCTTTGGTGCCTCGCGCTGAAATTGAAGGCGAAATGGGCGATTCCCACATGGGTTTGCAAGCCCGTTTGATGAGTCAAGCTCTTCGCAAAATTACCGGAAACATCGGGAAATCTGGTTGTACGGTCGTTTTCCTCAACCAGCTGCGACAAAAGATTGGCGTCACCTACGGCAACCCAGAAACAACCACTGGTGGTAATGCCTTAAAGTTTTACGCTTCAGTGCGCTTGGATATTCGTCGGATTCAAACGCTGAAAAAAGGCAACGAAGAGTTTGGTAACCGAGCTAAAGTTAAAGTTGCCAAAAATAAAGTCGCCCCGCCCTTCCGCGTCGCAGAGTTTGACATTATCTTTGGCAAGGGAATCTCGACATTAGGGTGTATGGTTGACCTGGCAGAACAAACTGGGGTCATTACCCGTAAAGGAGCTTGGTATAGCTACAACGGTGATAACATTGCCCAAGGCCGGGATAACAGCATTAAGTACCTGGAAGAAAACTCTGAATTAATTCAAGAAATTGAGCAAAAGGTACGTCAAAAGCTAGAGATGGGGGCAGTTGTTCCTGCCAACTCTGTCACGCGAGTTGACGCCGAAGACGAAGAGTTAGAGGAAGAACTTTTAGACGACTAAAAGCGCTGTAGGGTGGGCAAGTCTACCCTATAAATCGTTTTTTGGGAAGCTTAGGGCTACTGTTACACATAAAAAAACCCGTTTTCTTATTGGAAACGGGTTTTTCGTATAAATTCTTATAAAGTTTAGTTTTGTGTGCCTGGATCGGAAATTCGTCTACTGAAAAAACGGTCTAAAATTTCTGATTGCTGAGTCGGAGTTAGCTGAGGGTCTACAGGAGATTCCAAAACTGGGACTAATGGATCTCTAATGGCAGAGGGACCAGAGAGGAAATGTAGAGTCTCTTTTTGGCACTCGGTGTTGGGAGGCTGAACTGTTGTAGGAGAGGTAGGTGTTTCTACTTCTGTAACCGGAAGCGATTGCTCTGCATTTGTCAGGGCATTAATTTCTGCCATTAGGGTTGAAGAGACATTATCCACCATGCAGATAGTATTGCCCAGGAAAAAGGAGAAAGCCAGACCACCTAGACGAATGCGATCGCCGTCCTTGAGAAGAACACGTTTGTATACGGGTTCGCCATTAACGAAAGTCCCATTTGTACTATTCAGGTCAACCAGATAAAACCCCTGATCGTCGATATATCGAATCGCTGCATGATTGCGAGACAACCGTCTATCCGGAATCGGTAGGGCAGCTTGACGCGCCCGCCCCAGTGTCCAAATTCGCTGCGGCTGAAACAACATTTGCGTTTTAGCATCTATTAAATTTGTGACTAGATAGACTTGCTGCTCCTGCGCTACGCCTTGGATATATCGAGGTGCAATGCCACTAAGAAATTTATTGCCGCTATCTTCTAGCTTCAGAATCTCATCTAGTAAACCACGATGATGCTCATAGAGCTTAAGGAATACCTGATATAGACCCAAGCGTTGTTCTAGTTCCATGTGTTGGGATGACACTTAATCTTAGGTGAGGCTCAGCCGATGAAGTAACGCAGAACCTTATCGGCTTTCAACAAGGGAAGCCAAAGACTGCAAGAATGTCGTTAAGCCAAATAACTGAATCTAGCCTATTTTACTCGCAAGTTCTCAGGGTGCGAAATACTCACCAGATCCCTTCTTTCAAGCTTAGATTGTCTTACCCCTTCGAGGAATCCGCAAGATTACTGGAAACGATCAGCTTTATGGCTTACGTTGGGATTTTTGTTCTAGGCGAAACAGCCAAACCATCAAAGCAACTACGCCAATTTGTAGTGCTAAGTTAGGCACGGCTGAGGCAATTTCCCGACCGGAGGCTAACTTGGCAAGAAAGACCATCCCTCCGATAAAGCCAGAAGCGCCGCACGCCACATAAACAAATTGCCTAAGAGCTTTGTAGGGAGTAGCAAGTTCAGCTTTTAGTTGTGCATACTGTTCAGCACTGACTTTCCGAGTGCCTTTGATGTTGCGGGTGCGATTTTTTAATTTTGGGTCTACCATCCGTCTCGATCCCCACCGATTTTAGATCCATCTTGGCATGATGGTGGTCGGCAGCAGCGGCGGCTGGTGCTATAAATTTGAACACGATCGCATTTCTTCCAGAAATTGGGTGCAACAGTTTCTATCTAAACCTGCTACGATAGTAAATCGGCAGTGCCGGTGTAGCTCAGTGGTAGAGCATTCGATTCGTAATCGAACGGTCGGCGGTTCAAATCCGCCCATCGGCTTGAATCAAATAATGACAGCAACAACAGGCAAGGACTTGTAAAGGTCGCCCCACCATGCGAATGGATTTGCGTTTGGTTGCAAGAGAGCAGGAACGGAATCAGCCTGAGCAAGGTGTCTAAAGAGGACGTCTCAGCCCCTTATTGAACGTTCCATATCGGCAGCTATCATCCTAACTGGTTGATTTAATAACTAGACAATAATGACGTTAAATCTCAATCTGCTGCCTCATCACCGTGCTAAAACGCTGCGGGAATCTGGGAAACAATATTATGTGGATGCTAAGGGCGATCGCTTTCCTAGCGTCTCCACTATCCTCAACGCCACCAAACCGCAAGAAGATCGAGAAGCACTCTTCAACTGGCGCAACCGAGTTGGAGCAGAGGAAGCCAACCGAATTTCTGGTGCGGCTAGCCGTCGCGGTACGTCCACGCACAAGCAAATTCAGCGCTATCTACTGGGAGAAAATGTCGCCTGTCCAGACGCGGCTAAACCTTACTGGGATAGCATAGAGCCGGTGTTACAAGACATTCACGAGGTAAGGCTGGTGGAAGGTTCTATCTTCCACTACGATTTGAGTTATGCCGGTCGAGTGGATTGCGTTGCGAGTTATAAGGGCATTCCCTGCGTCTGTGACTGGAAAACCGCTGATAAACCTAAAGGGTCAGTAGAACGCCTCCGCGATAGCCCGATCCAGTTAGCGGCTTATATGGGCGCGGTTAATCAATTTTACCAAGAGTACGGCATCCATCTGAGTCATGCCTTGCTGGTTGTAGCGGTTCCGAAAATGCCTGCTGAGGTGTTCTGGTTTGAACCAGATAATATGATGATTTACTGGCAGCAGTGGGAGCGAAGAGTTGGGAAATTTTGGCAGCGTAGAGGAACAATGACGCCTTCAAGCATCTAATTCTCCTTGAGATAATGCCATCCCTGCTAGCTCTTAAATCACTACGGACTGAATGCACGCACAGCCGCGATCGCCAACTACCCTGGAATCATCAGCAGTCCGGATAAAACACTTGAAATGAAAAGAAGCTCTAAAGTTTTAGCAGGGCTGATCGGTGCCTATGCCGGTGATGCGTTGGGTTTTCCAGTCAAATTTATTACCAAATCAATCGGTGAAGTCACCTGTAACAGAGATGATAGGTTCTGGAACTTATAATCAACCTGCTGGCACTTGGTCAGATGATAGCTCCCTTATCTTCTGCTTCGCAAAATCATGATGGATTTTCTCCGAATGTAACAGCTAACTATTTCTATCGTTGGTTGAACTGAGATTTCTGGACTCCCCACAGCGAAGTTTTTGACATTGGCAGCTCTTCTCATACCGAAGCGGTACTAAAAGCGGTGAATTTAGGCAACGATACGCATACCACTGCTGCCGTTACTGGTGGCTTAGCAGGAATTTATTACAGTATTGAAAATATTCTTGAAGAATGGATCGAGCAAATTGCCAGGATTGAAGACATCATTGACTTAGCAACACGTCTGGAAGCAGCTATCTATAGCTAATTTCTCACATTATCTGAAATCCACTGAAGATAGGGTGGAGAGCCAGCTAAGATTGGCAAAGCAATAATTTCTGGTACTTCATAAGAGTGCAACTCTCGAATCTTGGCTTCGAGGGCGGGAAAGTGCGCTAGATCTGTTTTAATGATTAGCTGCCATTCCTCTTCTGAGTTAACCTTACCTTGCCAAGTATAGACAGAATGCACTGGCATTAAGTTAACGCAAGCCGCTAGCTGGGATGCAACTAAATTTTGAGCGATCGCTTCTGCCTCTTGTCGCGAAGACGCCGTTACGAACACTACAGCATAACGAGTTGTACCAGAATCCCGATCCATAACCTGTAACCAGTCCACAAAAAATCCCAAATCTATCAGCAATTATCAGTTAGCGTTCTCCCAACTACCCAACCATTGCTCTAACTGGTTGTTCAAAAGGTGTCACACTACCACTAACAGTTGCTTCTGAGTATGAGTTTTGGTGTTCTGATGGCAGCACAGCGCCATTCATTTGAGCATCTTCCAAGTTAGTTCCTACCAGCTTTGCCTCACTCAAATCTGCTTCACTCAAGTTTGCTCTACTCAGAATCGTCCAGCTTAAGTCTGCCCCTTCCAAAGACGCCTTTGCCAGGTTTGCTCCCCGTAGATCTGCTCCTTTCAGATTGGCCCTACGCAGTGTCGCTTGGCTGAGATCTACTGCGCTTAGGTTAGCGCCTTCCAGGTTAGCGCCACTTAGTCTGGCATCATTAAGGTTGGCTCCCTCTAAATCAACTCCGCCCAGGTCTAATCCTTTTAAAAAAGCTCTTCTGAAGTTAACACCATTTAAGGAAGCGCCATACAATTTCGCGCCTGTGAGTCTCGCTTCGCACAAATTAGCCCAACTAAGGTTAACGCCACTGAGATTTGCTTCCCGCAGATTAATCCTTTGCATATTTGCTCCACAGAGATTAGCACCCCAAAGGTTAGCTACTCGAAGATTAGCACTGCTGAGATTTGCACCGCTCAGTTTGGCTCCAGGCAATTTTGACTTCACTAGAAACGCTCCACTGAGGTTCGCTTTCGTCAAGTCTGCTTCTACCAGTTTGCCTTCGCTCAGTTTGATAAAACTTAGATCGGCCCAGTTTAGGCAAGCACCCGTTAAGTCTGACTTTGTTAGGAAAGCTCGACTCAGATTAGCTCCTCTCAGGTTAGCGCCCGTGAGATTGACCCCAATGAGCGTCACTCCCCTCAAGTCACTTCCGTTGAGATCGATCCCGGCAAAGTCTCTTTGTCCGTCTTCATAAAGCTTAAGTAAATGGCTTACTTCCATAGCGCGATCGCTCCCTAGTTTATATAAACTGTTGAAGAGACTTGAAACGAATCTTACCAGGCTAAATAGCCACATTTTCTGCGGTTTTTTTTATAACATAATCTTTCTTCATTCCAGTTTTTATCTGTTATTTGCCGACGCCTTAATCAATATTTTACTTCTCTAGATTACCCTCCTTATAAGGTTCAAGTAGATGATGTAACAAATATTTTTTTATATTTTCTTAAAACTCAATAATTAAGTAATTTTTCTAATAACAATCTTCTACAAAACCTATTTTCCGTAAAAATACGGTGGTCAGTTTATCTATAAATTCCTCTAATTTTTATAGACAGGTGAAGTGTCATTCAACAATCAACATAGTTTTCTAGCGAAGATTCATCCATGACAGAGATTACTCTGCTTGGGTGTATGGGAAGACTGCCATACATCCTACACAAGCATCCGTTTCTCAAAACCTATTTTAAACAAAGACACAAGACTTCGCGTTTGTTACTGATTTCTCAATTGTCTTAAATCGCTGAAAGGCTAGCGTTTAGGCTTGCAAATTTACTTGAATTCGCAGAACGCCACTACTACCATCCATCCGATTATCATCTTTCAGTCGCTGCTGTTGGAGTAAAGACGTTGCGCGAACAAGTAAAGTATAATTTCCCGGCTGCTGGGGCATCCACAAATAACGCCAGAGCGTCCACTCATGGGCAGATGGCGGTTGATTCTGCTCGGCATTCTGCCAAGTCTTACCATCGTTGGTACTTACCTCAATGGCTGTAATCGGACTAGATTTGTCCAAGGCAACACCAGCCATCAAAATGCCGCTTTCCCAACCTGTTTCACCCGTGCGCCCTAAATGCACCCGATGCTGCCTGTTCCAAACACGAGTGTTTTGCACTTGGCGCATCAGCGCATGAGTAGGAATTTCTGCGGTATTAGACCAGCCCTGACGTTCCCAAAAACCTCGCTTCTGGCTGCTGACAGCTTCAATCTCGACTAGCCATTTGGGTTGCTTCTGACCAAAGTGACCGGGAATAATGATGCGTAAAGGATAGCCATGCGACTGATTGAGAGCTTCGCCATTCATCTGGTGAACCAGTCGCACTTCTTGTCTCATGACTTCTGCAACTGGCAATGTTGTTTCGTAGGAATCAGCTCCGTGCAGCCTAAATTCTATCGCCTCTGATTTAACACCAGCTTGCTCTAGAAAAGGTAGCAAAGGGGTACCCGTCCATTGAGCGTTTCCAATCAGGTTGCCGCCAGTGGGATTACCGATGCATTCCATTGTCAAATAGAAATTTTCCTGCGGCGCTGCCATGATGTCCTGAAAGGTCAGCGTCAGCGGTCGGGCAACAGCACCCGTAACCTTTAACCACCAGTTGTCCAGGTTAATCCTAGGCGGCAAGGCGTAAGATTGCACATAAAATTCGCTCAATGGCGTGAGCAGGTGTTTTGGCAGTTTTGAGTCTGGCTTGAGCAGGTCAAGCAAAAACAGCGGCTCTACGGACCCTGTTAACTGGCAGCCTGGGAGCAAGCTAGCCGCAATCAGCCCGCCGGATGTTTGTAGCAGCTGTTTGAGAACTTGACGGCGTTTCACCACTGCCTCTTATAACGAATAAACTTGACCATCAATCAGCAAGCGAGTAATTCCCTTAGCTTGCAGTTGCGAACAAGTTTTCTGAAGCATCCTGCCATCTGGAACTTTAATCACTCGTTGGGTGCGGTTCGAGAACCTACGAGCTACCCGATGGTTATCGAAAACTGGCAGTGTTCTCTGTTGAACTTCTTGGGCAGGAATTTGTCCGAGATCGCTGAACTCTCGCAGGGGTCTAGCGATTAATTCTGCTGCTCGGTCTACAACTAAGTAGCAGGTTTTAGGAAGCACCGCGTTAGACAGCGGTAAAACTTGAACGCTAGCACGGTTTTGTCGCTTAAAGGTTCCTGCTGGAATCGGACTTTCTAGAGTTGGCGTATCATCCCAGTCGTCTTCGTCTTGGAGGTCTTCTAAATCGTCGTCGTCATCCTCGTCGTCCTCGTCCTCTTCGTCTTCTAAATCCGTCAGGTCTTCCCCCAGCATCTCTTCTATGACACTGGCTTCTGCACTGTAATTGTTATCAAGTAGATCGGGGTTGTTACTTGGTGCGGCATCCACAGCCAGCTGAAAAAGTGGCAGAGAAGAATCGATCCCAGGGAAAATTTCGGAAGGAATGTTTTCTTGCTCTTGTGCCCTCTCTTCCTCTGTAGAGACTGAGGAGCGCCTGCGACGCCTCCGTGGGGCGGTAGGGCTTGCCTCTACTGATTCCTCACTATCACTATCTGCAAAAGATTCTTGAGTGTGGGGAAAGGATTCTTCGCTCTTTACCGATGCGGTCAGCGATGTTTCTACTGGCTCGTCGTCAGCTTCAGTGGCAGGTTCGGAAATTGAATGGGAGCGATTGGTTCGCTTTTGCTGGATTAGGGCTTCATATTCTGGCTCGGATAGACGACTTTTTAAAAGACGGCTAATCGTTGAATTACTGACATCATAACGACTAGCCAGGGTTGAGGTTGTCTCTCCTGGCTGTCGATACAGGTTGAGGATGTCGCGCTTATCTAATTCGGAGAGTTTTCTCACACTCATGCTACTTCCTAAGCACGTTTGCGTCCGCTACGACGGGAACGACTGGATGTATCAAATTCCAGGACAGCGCCAATGGCAAACAGGACGCCGCTGAAGACCCAAAATACTTCCAATAGTCCTCCGCTTTGATAATCATCACCAATGAACTTATCGGCGTATTTCAGCCACATATCAGCAACGTAGTATGAAAAAGCTGCCCCAGCAATCATCCGCCAAGACTGAGAAAAACGACCCCCCCAAAAGGCTAGCAATACGGTCGAGGCAACGATCAACAGAAAGATATCGCTAACAACGTAAAAAATGTTCAAAAATGTCCCTAATGGCTCTAGAAATTTTTCTACTGATAGAACCCAGGCTGGAGCCTGATTTTCTCCAGTAGGAGCAGAGGGTTTTGCTTGTGCTGTTTTCACCACAGTAGCGGTTTTATTGACGGCTGGTGCTTTGGTGGCAGCGATCGCTTTCTTGGGTGAAGTCGCCTTCGCTATCTGTGTTGTTCCCTGTGTTGTTCCTACGGGTAAAGGTGGGGTTGCAGCGGATGCATTATTCGGGGAGGCAACCTGTAACCAGACTGCTAAGGCAATTCCGGCAACTGCGATCGCTGCAACGGTTGCCCACTGCCAAACTTCTAGATTCAGTCGCCGTGAGATGACAGCTAAAATCATTCCCCAGGCAAGAAATAAATAGGCAGGGACAAAAAACAAATCCCCAGGTGACACAATGGGTTCTTGGTGTAAAACCAGTTCCCAGTAGCAAAACAACAGGTTCCCGAGAAAATAGCACAACATCCCCAGTCCAAATCCCAGCCAGACGTTACGTCCGCTAACAATCTGGGGACTGCGCCAGTTTCTAAAACACAGCACTGCTGCGCCTAGGTAAGCTACCTCTTCAAAAATGTAAGTTCCAATCGAGTACCAAAGCGGACGCTCCTCTCCGGGCGCAGAAATGCTAAACAGCAGAAAATACAGTAGCGCTAGCACACCCCAGATTATTCCCGCAACGATTACTGTCTGTACGCTCAGAAGGGATTGTAAACCGGATACCTTTTCCGATGACTTTTCTAAAGAACTGCTCATAGTTTTTCAAAACAAGGATGCACGCAAGGTTTAATCGCAAATGCAATTCAATTAATAATCTGCTAACAAATCTCCTTTAAGAAGCGCAAGTGTCTCATCTTAATGCAAGCTTTGGCATATTTCCCAAACATTTTTTAGATTAGCGCCACAGCTTACCTAGGGGAGATTGATTTAGCCACTCCAGGAACTGAGACCGCTCTCCTGGTTGCATATCTTGTAATGTATCCTTTACTCCTTGGGCAAAGTGGGTATTGCCGAAATATTCCTTACCCAAGCGATGCAGTTCTTGTAACAAGGTGATCAGATGATGTTCCTCCCAAGGGGGAATTTGGAGGCTACTCAAAGGGTCCATTGTTAGCAAGTTTTTCACAGCTTCCGGCCCATCCGCACTGGGAAAGTGCCACTGACGGAAGACATCGCTAAGGTCTTTTTGAAATAATCCGGCTTGTCTGTTTCCTAATAGGTCTTCAACGTCTATGTAAACCGCCTGGAGCAACAAAAGGCAAGCTTGGGCGAGAGGGACAATTTTGACGTCACTACTAGCCTCCGCAGCCAGCTGATCTAGACGAATTTTGCCCCAGACGCTATACCGATCTGGCTCTTCCAGCAAAACGCAGGCTTTGCCACGGTTATCGGTAAGGTCTCGCCAAAAGGCTCTGGCTTCTTCTGCTTGATTAGCTGCAAATACACTGATCAAGCGAAAGGTTTGCCCCTGATAAGTGAGAATCGGGATCTGTTGCTCCCGCTTGGGGTGCTGAATGCTAGAAATTTCAACATCCTGCCGTTTCAGAATAAACATGACACTGGCAAATGACTCCTGACTTGGCCGGGGGCGTGGTGCGGCTAAAAAGCGATCGCCACGAAACTATATAAGGGCGCGATCCAGCCCTGGTGCTGGGATAAAATCGGACAACGCCGCGAGTGCGTCCGCGTAGCGCCTATCGCCTTGACTAATACACTATCGTATCCAAAGGTCTGGGTATGTTGGTTTCTAGTTTACATTGAGCTTAAAGCTGCTTGAGCGATATATTTGGAAAGCTTTGGCTTTCTGGGTTGCTTTGCAGCACTCGGCACAGATACAATCTACGACAGAGCCAAGTTTGGCGATCCATTTTCATGTGGGTGCGTAACTCAGGTGGATAGAGTAGCTGCCTTCTAAGCAGTTTGTCGGGGGTTCGAGTCCCTCCGCACCCGTTTTAACTCAATAAAAATCCTTATTTTCAAAAATTGGGTAATAAAGGTGCATAAGGCAGGGAAAACGCATCTAAAATGCTGGATGTCTCTCCCCGTAGGAATTTTATCAGTTGCTCAGCCTTAAGCCTAAATGCTTGAACCCCTTGTCGAGTAGGTATTTCACAGATAAGATGCGTTTGTCTTGGGGCGCAAGGCAACAACACCAGCGTAGTTATCATCATAAGGTTTATAGCTCGTGACCTGTTCTTAATACCGCCACAACCAAGTTAATTTTTGGCTATAAAGCACGATCGATTAGAATCAGCCAACTCTTTTAGGGTTAGCGACACTCTACACGAGTTTTTTTAGTATTTTTGTCAAAGCTCGATTAGAGAAATTGCGAGTCATCTATTGCTTTAGGAGCCCCTTATATTTTTGGAACCTAAGAATTATGTAAATAGGTGGTAAATTGTCATTCTTGCTTGTAGGAATCTGAATTCATCAATACTGCCACAGGATTCTGCAATGTATGACGTGTATTTAGCTAGTGACAAATCAAGCCGCTCATGGCTTATATGCGATTTAATCATCCTATCTGTAGCTGCTAAAGTTTTTCATCTATAGCACCTCTAGACTCTTTAAAAGCGGTCAGAAAATAAGTTATCAGTTGCATATCTCTAGTTAGAGAGCGATGCGTGTACTCTCATGAAGAAGATACTTCCTGGATATCTAAAAGATTGGGTAGAATCTCCAGAAACATGACTTCTGAAGTAAGCTCATTTGAATAAAACTTTGATTAAGTCATTTGCTGAAAAAGCCCGTGACGAGGATTGAACTCGTGACCTCACCCTTACCAAGGGTGTGCTCTACCACTGAGCCACACGGGCAGTTTTAGAAGTTGTAAGCGTTAAATTTTGATTCGGTTATCTTAATTAAAGAATAACTCAAAACTTATGGCTTAGAACTTTTGTTGCGTGGTGGGCCGAGCTGGATTTGAACCAGCGTAGGCATAGCCAGCGGATTTACAGTCCGCCCCCATTAACCACTCGGGCATCGACCCATTTGTTCCACGATTAATAATCGTAGCACAAGGTTTGGGAAATGCAAAAGTTTTTTTTGAAAATTGATTTTATAGCTGTGGAAAAAGTGACGGGCAGTGCAAGTCAGACGATGAGAGCGGGAATCTACATTGCTTACTCCTACATGGATCTCTGTCCTCTGAATCAGCCGCCACCAGAGCGCGTGGCATTTTTCGTAGCGATCGCTCGACTGGGAAAGTCACTTTCATCGTAAATTTCGCCAACCAGCTCCTCCAGAATGTCTTCCAGCGTGATCAACCCCACCGTGCCCCCATACTCATCGACGACGATGGCAATGTGAAGGCGTTGTTGCAACATATCCTTCAGTAGATTGGCGGCTCGTTTCGTGTCCGGCACGTATACTGGCGGGTCCATCGCCTCTGTCACCAAGCCATTATCAATCCCTTCTTTTTTCAAAAACCTCAGCTGCTGGAGCGCTCGCTTTAGGTGAACAACGCCGACAATTTGATCCTTAGACTCCTCCTGCACGGGAATACGGGAATATCCTGTTTCCAGACACAGATTCACAAACTCCTGCAAGGTCGCTTCATGAGAGATTGTCCTCATGTCAATCCGTGGCTTAACCAGATCGCGGGTGCTGAGACTGTCTAGCATCAAGGCTTTGTTGAGCAGCTGGTGTTTGTGTAAATCTAGATGCCCCTTGCCTCCCAAAATTTCAATCATCAGATGGAGATCTCTTAAAGACTCTCCCTCTTGAACAACACCCCCCTGAAACAGGCGAATTACCCGCTGAGTAATTTGCTCAAATAAATAAATAAGCGGGCCGAGAACGATAGATAGCAAGTAAATCGGGCGAACGGCAAACTTAAAAACTGGCATGACATTGTTGATTGCCAGAGATTTAGGGGTAACTTCTCCAAAAATCAGCACTAGAAAAGTAACAACAGCAGTAGCAATTCCCAATCCTGCATTCCCTAACCAGAGGGCAAATAAGTTACTGGTCAGAATTGCTGAAAAATTATTAACTAGATTGTTACCCACTAGGAGGGTAGTGATAAACCGACCCCGATTTTCTAAGACCAGCGCAAACATCCGGCGCGGGTCTCCTTGCTCTTGAATCAGCGCCCTGAGTTTAAGGTTGTCGAGGGCTGTAATCGCCGTTTCCGAGCCGGAGAAAAAAGCAGAAAGCAAAAGCATCAATCCCAGCACCGCGATATCGAGCCAAACACTTCCTAAAAGGGGACCCAGATCGGAAGTAACTAGAATATATGACTGAACGGGTAAAACAATCACGGGAAGCTGTAAAAGGCAAAAGTTAAAAAGCAAAAGGAAAAAGAAAGATTTTTCACTTTTGCCTTTTTCCTTTTAACTTTAGAGTAGCTCACCTGTTTCTTGTAGGGAGTGCAAACGTCGGTAAATTCCTTTGCGGTGCAGTAGTTCAGTATGGCTGCCGACTTCTACAATTTGACCTTGATCGAGAACTACAATTTTGTCTGCTTCCCGGATGGTACTAAGTCTGTGAGCAATGATAATGGTGGTGCGGGTGCCAAGGATGCTACGCATTGCTAACTGAATTGAGCGCTCAGATTCGTAGTCGAGGCTAGAAGTTGCTTCATCAAAGATGAGGATATCTGGATCGACCAAGAGTGCCCTAGCAATTCCCAAGCGCTGTCGTTGTCCCCCAGACAGCCGCATTCCCCGCTCTCCAACAACGGTGTAGTACCCTTGCGGCAGATGCTCAATGACTTCGTCTACTCTGGCAATGCGGCAAGCTTCCTGAACCTGTTCAACCGTAGCTTTGGGGTTGCCATAGGTAAGGTTTTCAAGCAACGTCCCGTTGAAAATATCTACTTCCTGGTGAACAATTGCCAGACGCCGCCGATAGCCAGTGACATCCAAAGTGCGAATGTCTTGACCATCCATTAAAATCTGACCTTGATGGGGTTCAAAATACCGGAACAGAAGCTTGACTAAGGTAGACTTACCCGACCCCGAACGCCCCACCAGCGCTACAGTTTGATAAGGTTCGATGAGTAGGTTAATGTTTTCTAAAACTGGGCGATCGCTGTCATAGCCAAAGCTCAGATGGGAAAATTCGACTTTGCCGGTAAATTGATAGGACAATTCAGAACCACGAGAATCCTGAGTTCCTCCTTCTGCCATCTGCGTTCTGGTTTGAGACAGAATGACCCCATCTACGCCTACAGGTAGGTGCATGAACTCGTGGAACCGGAGCATGGAGGCATAGCGACGAGCAAATATCTCAGCGAGGTTACTAATAGGTTCTAGCTCCGAGTAAGCCATGCTGGAGATGGTCAACGTAGTAACGAAGTGTCCTAGTGAAATCTTTCCCTGTAAGGTGGCGTTGAGGGTCAAACCAAGTACTAAAAAGACACAAAACTGGATGATCGTCCTTTGGGAAGTAGCTAGGATGACGTAACCTCTATGAATGCGGTAGTCAACAACTTTAAACTCCCGCTCTAGGCGCTGTCGTTGACGCTCCAGTTCTCTCTGTTCGGTGGCAAAGGCTTTGACGGTTTTAATGTTGGTAATAATTTCCGAAGTACGACTTTCAGTATTTTCCTGATATCGATCCAGTTTCTGTTCGCGATCGCTCAGTTGCTTGAGGTCTTTGAGGGTGAAGCTGAGGATGAAGATGAAGGAAATTAGGAAAATTACGGCAATTCGCCACTCAATTAGCCAGATCATCGCAAAGATACCCAGCACCCGAACGAGTTTGGGAATCAACTGTCCGGCGACTTCAGGATAAGTCCAGGTGTGATTAGCGAGTCCTCTAGCAACTCGTCCGGCGATTCGTCCGGGGTTGTTTTCTTCGTAAAATTCTAGCGGTAGAGTGACGATTTTTTCGAGGACTTTTATGCTGTGGTCTCGACGCGATCGCAAGGCTGTATCCCAGTGAAACCAGATGCCGAGCCAAGGCTGAATGGGCGCTCTAACGACGGTGACTAACAAGATTAATCCCATTAGCACTGAGAGGGAAAGGAATCGATTTGCCGGTAAGTTGCTAACTTCAGCGATGAGAGCGATCGCATTTTGCAATCCCCGATCCAGCGGTTGACCGGACAGTACGTTGAGAATCTGCCCAATTGTGTAAGGAACTACCAGATCGATGATTTCAAAGAGACTAGATGCCGCAATACTTAAAAGCGCGACGATTCGATATTTTCGGTAATAACCGAGGATATCCCGAATGCTTGCCATAATTCTTTCTTGATGAAAAATAGCCAATAAAAAATTCCAGAGTCAGGCTCAAAAAGCGACTCTAGAAAAACTTGTATCTTGCATCCAGTAACTTCATATCGCAGCTACACAAACCAAACCCATCTCCATAGGTTTGAAAACATTTCACTTGTCTTTAGTCAAGCAAAAGGTTGGTGTAGTCCTATGCAGCCTGAGGCAAAAGATACGCGAAAGACATTTTGGGTTGCATAACAAAGTGACTCCCGAACAAGGAAGTTTTACAGGAGCTTTGAGATAACCTATCGATTGAACTTATGGCTTCATCAGCATCGGTAGTGGCCTCGGTTTAGTAGCGAGTTACATAGCGTAGGCTGAGTGAAGTGCCCACCAAACAAGAAAAGCAATACCACCCAAAACCAACACAGATGAGATAGCGATCGCTTTTGGGCTATCAGCTCCCTCGAACTTCATAATTCCACGGTTCAAGTCTGACATAAGGCTGCGATCCTCCTTGATTCGGAGCTAGACAACAATTTGTAAACAGATCTTAACCCATGACTAGGTTAGCGGCTGAGGGAGGATTCGTCTATCACCCGAATGGGTCATAAATGGGTTGGGTTAAGATGGGAGCGACTTTTAAGACTGCAAAACTTAAGTGCTGCAAGATTTAAGCTAGATCGGGTCACGATCTATGTACATAGGGGATTATCCGTGAAAATTGTGCTGATTGTTTTGGCAGTTGTTGTAGGGTTGGTACTGGCGGTAGAGGTGGGATTGCGGCTGCTATTTGGCTTTGGAAATCCCTTGATTTATATTGCCGATGAACAGATTGGATATTTATTAGCGCCAAATCAGCGGACTCGCAGGTTTGGCAATCTGATAGAAATTAATCAGTATTCAATGCGAAGCCCAAAAATCACGGAAACTCGCCCTGAATCTACGCTGCGGGTGCTGCTGTTGGGAGATTCCATTGCGAATGGTGGCTGGTGGACAGATCAGGCTGAGACGCTTTCAGCCATGATGACTCAACAGTTGCAATCCTCTATTGATGGTAAAACTTTTAAGCAAATAGAAGTTCTCAACGCTTCAGCGAACTCTTGGTGTCCGCGCAATGAATTAGCGTACTTAAAGCAGTTTGGTACGTTCGATGCTCAGGTAGTCGTGTTGCTGATTAATACTGACGATCTGTTCGGGACTGCGCCAACTTCAATCCCGGTGGGGCGCGATCGCAATTACCCCGACCAAAAACCGCCCCTAGCGCTTGTAGAGGCATTCAGCCGCTATTTGTTAAAGGCACCGCCAGTACCAGAGATGAAAGCAGTGAACGCGGAATCAGGCGATCGCGTTGGCCTTAATTTAAAAGCCATTCAAGAAATCCAGACAATCGCAGAGCAAAAAGGTGCCCGCTTCTTGCTCGCAATGACGCCCCTAAAGAGGGAATTGGGCGAACCGGGTTCCCGGGATTATGAACTAAAAGCGCGAGTGCGCCTCATCGACTTAACCCAAAACCAGCACATTGCCTACATAGATTTTCTACCCATTTTCAACTCAAAAGAGCAGCCAGAGAACCTCTACCGAGATCATATTCATCTCAGCCCTCAAGGGAATCAGCTGGTTAATGAAGAAATTGGGCGATCGCTCAGTCAATTAAAAATGCAAAATTAAAAATTAAAAATTGTGGGATTCTTACTTTGGTAGTGGTAAAACATAGTGTTAATTAGTAGTAGAACCCTTGGAAAAAAAAGGTTTTCAAGCTAATTATCGCTACTTCTACAACACACCTTCCATTTTTAATTTTTAATTTTTAATTCTTTAGAAGGAAACAGCTACAGCCGGAGAACTCAGACACCGACAATCCCAGTCTGGTTGCTGCCAAACCTGACCATCGAGAGCCATCTGATCGATCAAACTCGCCAGACGCAAAGCTTTAAGCGCCTGTTCGCCGCCTACAGAGGGTTGATTCCCACCGCGCACGCAGTTAACAAAATGCTCTAACTCCGCGTGAAGCGGCTCAATATTACTGGTGTAGACTTTCTCAATTAACCCATCCTGTCGGTAAAGCACCTGACCATAATCTGTCATATAATTGGCAGTCGTTTGCCGGTGAATCAGAATTTCATTGTTGAGAAAATCTGCCTCAGTTAGAGAATTTTTACAATGGGCAGCAATGCGACGAATTTTGCGGTGTGTCACCTTACTGGCTGTTAGCGTGGCGACAATTCCGTTGGCAAAGCCTAGGGTAGCAGTCACGTAATCTAAATAGCCGGAATCAGAGGCACGACTACCACTAGCGGTCAATTTGACTACCGGCGCAGCGGATAGTTCTAGCAACAGGTCAATATCATGGATCATCAGATCCAAGACGACAGAGACATCGTTAGCCCGTTGCGAGTAAGGACTCATGCGATGAGCCTCTAGGGCAAGCAATTCTTCTGTTTTCAGAACTTTGCTGAGTTCTTGAAAAGCCGGGTTAAACCGCTCAATATGTCCTACTTGGAGAATCGAGTGCGATTCGGCTGCGGCATTGACGAGGGATTCAGCCTCGGCAATACTGGCGGCAATTGGCTTTTCAATCAAGACATGAATCCCTGCTTGCAGGCAAGTCATGCCAACCTCATGATGCAGCCTTGTCGGAACGGCAATGCAGACAGCGTCTACATAGGGGATTAAGTCATGATAGTTTTCAAAAAAGCGAGCGCGATACTTACTCGCAGTATCCAAACCCCGCTCAACATTAATATCTGATACACCAACCAGTTCCACATCTTTAAGCAGACTCAGAACGCGGGTGTGATGCTGTCCCATATTACCGACCCCAATCACGCCAACGCGGATCGGTTGCGGCTGGTTACGCTGCTGATGAGCGTCTGGCTGTCTTGCTGGCATGCTATCTTGCACTCCTGTATGCTCCTCCACCACTAGGATTAAATCAATTGGCAACGTTTAGTCGCCTGAGACGATCCAGATGGTATCATAGTGCCTTCTTTTGTGAAGAATTTCAAAGCTGTGTCTAACTTTCTCAAATTCGTGAGATTTATCTTATCTTCCATTTTGTTGAGGTTTGTAAATTAGTAACTGGTAAATGTGTCACTTTCTCTCCCGTCCATTTGGTGAGGACTGAGGGCTGAGGGCTGAGGGCTGAGGACTGAGAGTTGAGGACTGAGGGCTGAGGAATTTAGTAGCCAGTAAGCGGTCAATTATCAAGACGTGATGGTGGGAAACATCTGAAAGTTGGCAGAAGTAAAAATCTGGGGATGAGGGGGCTGGGACGTGAAAGCGGTTGTTTTGTTGTCTGGGGGGCTAGATTCTTCGACGGTACTGTATCAAGCAAAGGTTGATGGCTGTGAGTGTTATGCCATCTCATTCGATTACCAGCAGCGACACCAGCGAGAGTTAGAGTCTGCGACAACGATCGCTCGCCTCGCTGGTATACGAGAACATCAGGTAGTGGCGTTTGATTTGCGTCGCTGGGGCGGTTCTGCGCTCACAGACAGTACCATTAACGTACCAGAAGGGCGATCGCTTGATGAAATGGATCAAAGTATCCCCGTGACCTATGTCCCCGCCCGAAATACCATCTTTTTGAGCTTTGCCCTCGCTTATGCAGAAACCATCAATGCCCAGCGGGTTTATATTGGCGTTAATGCTTTAGATTATTCCGGCTATCCCGATTGTCGTCCCGATTATATCCAGGCAATGCAGGAAGTCTTTCGACTGGGAACAAAACAGGGACGAGAGGGACAGCCAATTAGCATCATGACGCCCCTGATAGACCTGAAAAAAACGGAAATCATTCAGATGGGGAATCGGCTAGGCGTTCCTTGGGAGCAAACTTGGTCTTGCTATACCGGGAGCGAAGTGGCTTGTGGCGTCTGTGATTCCTGCCAGTTGCGTCTAGCTGCTTTTGCTGAGCTAGGATTACAAGACCCCCTTCCTTATGCACCCAAGAGTCACTAAAGTTGGGGATATTCCTGCCGTAAACGAGAGGCAAGTGAAAATCTAAACGCGATCATTCAAAATTTCTGCTGAATCCTGATTCCTGATTCGTTATTTCTGATTTCTTGGTGTCATCCGCTGCAACCTTGGCATCTGAGACATTTGAATCTGAGCCATCTGAATCTGACATATTTGAGACATCAGACCCGTTAGTTTCATTGCTAGCAACTGTCGCCTCTCGTCGGTGAATGCGAATTTGGTGCAAGCGAGGACCCTCGGCGGAAACGATAGTCAGCTCAAGGTTGTCAAAGCGCAAGGTTTCACCTTGGGTAGGAATTCTCTGATAGTGGTAAAGCACGAAGCCGCCCAAGGTTTGGTATTTATCAATCAAGGGCAAGTTGAGATCGAGAAATTCGTTGACTTCTTCCAAATTCATCTGTGCTTGTACCAGAAAAGTTTGCTCATCCAAAATTTGCACAGCTAACTCTTCTTTATCCTCAGCTTTTGGCTCGTAGCCGATAATTTCAGCAATCAAATCCTCAATTGTTACTAACCCCGCGGTGCCGCCAAATTCATCCACAACGATCGCCATTGCCAGGTGACTTCGCTGCATCATCGGCAAAAGTTCGCTTAAAGGCTGTCCTTCCGGCACAAATCGAGCGGGTCGAATCCAAGGCTGAATTGGTGTATCTAAAGTTAGTTCGCCTTTGGCTAGAGGTTCAGCTAACTCTTTGAAGTAGATAATGCCGCGAATATCGTCAAGGGATTCTCCTGTGACGGGATAGCGGGAGTGACCCGTGGTAGTAATTTCATCTAGAAAGATTTGAAAAGTGGCTTCACAGGGAATAGAGGCAATGCTGGTGCGGGGAACCATGACTTCTTCCGCCAACACCTCACCAAACTCAAACACGTTGTTGAGCAACTCTCGTTCTTCAGCTTCCAGTCCCGTAGATTCGCGCTCTGTGGTGATAATCATTTGCAATTCTTCGGGGGTAACGCGCGTATACCAGCCTTGTCCAGTGTACTGAATGCCTACCAGCCGCAAGAGTAAGCGTGTCGATTGGTTGAGAATCCAGATGAATGGGTTGAAAAAGCGGGCGATCGCTCTGATTGGCAGTCCCAAAAACCTTGCCATCTGTTCTGAGTAAAGCAGTGCCACTGATTTCGGGGATAGTTCACCCAAAACAATTTGTAGATAGGCAATCAGGAAGAAAGCAACTGGCACCGAAAGGGAATGAGCGATCGCTGCTTTGACCTCCCAAGATAAGGGTAAGTGCGCGATTGAAGCAGACACGAGGATTGCCATTGTACTCTCACCAATCCAGCCGAGAGCCAAACTAGACAGAGTAATCCCCAGTTGAGTAGTAGAAAGCAGCCGATCGATGCTGCCTTGCAAGTTTTGAACCGTTTTTGCTTGAATATCGCCCGCTTCGACTAGTTGATTGATGCGCGATCTCCGCACCGAAACTATCGAAAATTCAGCGATGACAAAAAAACCATTAATCGCAATCAGTAGTAGCACCGATAATAATCGCAGCAAAACGTCTTGCGCGGTGAGCCTAGGAAAAGCATTCACCGTCAAGATCGCCAACACGGGGGTATCCATCCGTAACCAGGGTATTGGGTATTGGGTAATGGGCAACGAATTGTCGGTAATCGGTCGTCGGTAATAAGTAGTGGGTAGAATCCTCTACCCCCTGTACGGTCATAATACAGAGACAGCTCCTATTACCGACCACTTAACACCTAACGCCTACTTCACCACTGGAATTCCAGACATTTTCAGCTGGAGTTTTTGATCTGGATAATCTGTCAGAGTCAATGAAAGCTGCTTAGCGTCTTCCAGTAAAGCCGTGGGAATACTCACCGTCCCCGAAAAGCTTTGCCCATTCGGTGGCAATTCTCCTGGCAGCCCTTCAGTCACAGCACTTAAAGCTCGACCTTGGTCGTCCGTTACATTTAAGAAGCTATACAGAAACCGTACAGCATTCCCTCCTTCATTCTTCAGGCTCACATTCAGCAACAAAGAACCTCCTTGCTGACGCGCTGAGCCTATCTCCAGCTTCACGCCCTTATCCTGACTGGTAATCGGGAAATTTTGCTGTTTACTGTCCTGCTCAGAGGTTTCCTCAGGAGTGTTAGGCTTGCTGTCGCTTGTGGTTTCCGCTTCCTTCTGTTCAGGCTTAATAACAGGTTTAGCCTTGCCGCTCATTTGTGCTTTGACACTTGCCAGGATATCAACCTCGCGCAAAATTGCTACTCCTTCTTTACCAGGAGTTGCCCGCTTAGTCCCAGCTAATTTATTGGTAGGGCGCACATCCGGCTGCGTTACTCCTTTAAGGGCTTCATGACCTACAGTAAACCCCCACATCGCACTTACAAAGCCAGCGCCTAACATCATAGCAAGCAAAATTAACGTAAGTGCGACAGTTGAATTTAGTTTCATTGGTTGCTCAAGCTACAAAAATTGCCGCGACACCGATCAACTGCTATACATAGCTTACGACTGACAGCAGTGGAACCTATGATAGCGAATTGGTTAATGTCACGCTGCTAATTTATCTCTATTTTAGAAAACAGCGCTTATAATTTATTATCAGGAATCATACTACGCATCCGCTTTCGAGTGGACTTAGCGTGCATAATTGTATAAAATAACAATCCAGCCAGCAATCTTGGCAACGAAATCAATCACGCGCCCTTGGCCGATTGGGGAGGCAGCGAACTCATAATTCGCCTTCAGACTGGTTCGATTCCGGTAGGGCGCATTCCTATAAATTCGGTATTCTTTGAGTAAATTCCCTAGAATTGCTCTATGGGGAAGTGCAATCCGCTCAGGATAAATGCAGTTTACTAGCGGCTCGCGCTCATCAAGAACCTAATTAATTTAAGTATCTCGGTAATTTAATTTGCTCAGAAATTTCAGCAAAACCTCTGAGAAACCAAAGGTTATCAAATGCTGGAAAGCAACTGAACAAAGTAAGTTGTAACCTCTATTTCAGTTCAAAAAATAGAGTCTATAAAAAACAAGCCCTAGTACCTTGTTTAAATCTCGCTCTGCGAACTTTAAAAAAAGTAGAAGGAAGAAAGACAAGCAAAAATTGTTTGTCTTTTCTTCTTTTTCAGATTTAGGGCTGTGGGGGATTCTCAAACACGAACTCGCTGCCTGTTACGGGTCTACCAGTACCAGTAACGTTTACATTGATAGCTGGGCTTTGCAGAATTGACGAGTTGAAAGGATTCGGGAGATCGGGGGTGCGAATAATAAAGTCACTGGAAGTTTGCTGCCAGAGTAGCTCCCGGTAAAGGTTATCTACTGTCTTAGTGTCTCGCTCGATTTCGTTTTCTGGAAAGCTAGGGCCAATGATGAAATTCAGATCTCGTCGGTAAGATTGGTTGCCGAAAAAGTCTCCAGAGGTTTCACTGATAGCTCGATTAAACAAGTCTGGAATCGAGTTAAAAGTTCCTGACTGGGAGTTAGAGAGTGTAGGCTGAGCGATCGCGCTAGAGGCAATGACAGTCGCAGCGGCACTGAGAACCAACACACTCATGAAATTAGTCAAGCGCATTCCCATCTCGTCCCTCAACTTTGGCTGAATACTATTCTTCAGTTTAAGTTTAGGATGATTGTTGGTCAAATTGTAATCGCTCTACTCTTTTTCTCTCCTAGTGATGACCCACGAAATCCAATCCCAGACTGATTTAACTGGCTCTTATGCTACTGCCGATCTCACAACGCTACGCCAGCAACTGCTAGATTTATTTTGCCATGTGGCTTATAAGGAGGGAGATTTTGTGCTGTCTTCGGGACAGCGCAGTTCTTACTACATTAATGGCAAGCCAGTCACACTGCATCCCCAAGGAGCTTTGGCAACAGGTCGAATTTTGTTATCGTTGCTGCCGATGAATACCCAGGCAGTGGCTGGATTGACGCTGGGTGCCGATCCGATTGTAACGGCGGTGAGTGTAGTTTCTGCTTATGAAAATCGACCGTTACCGGCGCTAATTATTCGCAAAGAAGCAAAGGGACACGGCACACAAGCTTATATAGAAGGCCCGATTCTCCCTACAGGTGCGAAAGTGGTCGTTTTGGAAGATGTTGTCACGACAGGGCAATCTGCCATGAAAGCCGTTGAGCGGCTGCGAGATGCCGGATACAGCGTTGATGAAGTGATTTCGCTGGTAGACAGGCAGCAGGGGGGAGCGGAGTTTTATCAGTCAGTTGGGCTAAAATTTCAGGCAGTATTCTCGATTCCAGAAATTCAAGAGCGATCGCGTCAACTCAGATAAGGTTTTTCAACGCAAAGGAAGCAAAGGTTTTCGCAAAGTAACGCAAAGTAATTATACTCTGCGTTACTTTGCGTTTAAAAGAACTAGCTTTGGGTTACTGGTTCTTTCGCCAAAAACTTCTCTAGTTCTGTCAAAGCATCGGCATCCACTTTTGTCTGCATCGGGCAGAACTTCGGACCGCACATTGAGCAGAATTCAGCAGTTTTGTATATATCTGCTGGCAGGGTTTCGTCGTGATATTCTTTAGCGCGTTCGGGGTCGAGGGACAATTCAAACTGGCGGTTCCAGTCGAAGTTGTAACGAGCTTTAGAGAGTTCGTCATCTCTGTCCCTTGCCCCCGGACGATGCCGTGCAATATCAGCAGCATGAGCCGCAATCTTATAGGCAATTAATCCATTCCGCACGTCTTCAGCATCCGGCAGTCCCAAGTGTTCCTTGGGTGTCACATAACACAGCATCGCCGTACCGTACCACCCAGCCATTGCCGCACCAATTGCGGAGGTGATGTGGTCGTAACCGGGGGCAATATCCGTTACCAATGGTCCCAGCACGTAGAAAGGTGCTTCCGAACACTCTTCCATCTGCTTTTTGACATTGAACTCGATTTGATCCATTGGGACGTGTCCTGGCCCTTCCACCATCACCTGCACGTCATGTTCCCAGGCTTTGCGAGTCAATTTTCCTAAAGTTTTGAGTTCGGCTAATTGAGCGGCATCTGAGGCGTCGTGCTGACAACCGGGACGCAGGGAATCTCCCAGGCTGAAGGAGACATCGTATTTTTTGAAAATTTCGATGATGTCTTGGAAGTGGGTATAAAGCGGATTTTGCTTATGATGATGCAACATCCAGCGTGCGAGAATGCCGCCGCCGCGAGAAACAATCCCGGTGATGCGATCGCGCACTAAAGGCAAATGCTCAATTAATATCCCAGCGTGGATGGTTTGATAATCTACCCCCTGCTGCGCGTGTTTCTCAATGATGTGGAGAAAGTCATCGGCGGTGAGGTTTTCAATCGTGCCGTGGACGCTTTCTAAGGCTTGGTAAACTGGCACGGTGCCAATGGGAACCGGCGAGGCGTTAATAATTGCCGTGCGAATCTGATCCAGGTTGCCGCCGCCGGTGGACAAGTCCATGACGGTATCAGCGCCATACTTTACAGCCAGCTTCAGCTTATCGACTTCTTCATCCAGATTGGAAGAGTTGGGGGAAGCGCCGATATTCGCGTTCACCTTACACTTCGAGGCGATGCCAATCGCCATCGGTTCTAGGTTGGTGTGATTGATGTTGGCGGGGATAATCATTCGTCCCCGCGCCACTTCATCCCGAATCAGCTCAACTGGGAGATTTTCCCGCTGTGCTACATACTGCATTTCTTCAGTAATCACACCTTGACGGGCGTAGTGCATTTGAGAGACGTTGCTCTGTCCACGCCGCTTAGCGATCCATTCAGTCCGCATATTGAATTCCTCAATTAACAGCTTCCCTCCGCCGGTATTAGCCGGACTCAGGTTCTAAGGGTGTAATCTCAGCCTGTGAATCCAGGCACCCCTAGCTTGATTGACAATATTACCACCAAGCTCTGGTTAGGGCTGGAAGGTTTCAAAAACTTGATGTTTTGCATCGCGCTGTGAGGTGGCTATAGAGCGATCGCGTTTTGGTGAGGTTTGGGGCATGAGAGCGATCGCCTTGCGTGTAGTAATGGATAATTGATTAGCATAAGTAGAGATATTTTGCCTATAAAAATGTCTAACATTCTTTACTCAGTTGCATATACCCAAGAAGGACATTTGATAAAAGCTGTCAACGCACAGAAAGGACAGTCTTACATTTGTCCGAACTGTAATCGGGAGTTAATTCTCCGCAGAGGCAAGATAAAACGTCCCCACTTTGCCCATAAAACTCTAAGCGTCAACTGTACCCCTGAGACAGCTCTGCATTACATTTTCAAAATTTTACTGCGTGAAAAAATTCAACATCATCTAGAAAGTAAGCTGCCATTAGATATTAAATGGAACTGCGAGTATTGTCCTAACCCGCATACTGGCAATTTACTAAAAAAGGCAGTTCAGGTTAAGCTTGAGCATAATTTGGGAGTATGCAAACCAGATATTGCTTTGCTGGATAAAGACAACAAAGTGATTGCAGTTATTGAAGTAGTTGTAAGTCACTCCCCTGAACAATCTACCTTAGATTATTATGAACGAAATAAAATTGCATTAATCCAGTACATCTTGACGACGGATGAAGACATTAGTCGGCTAAACAATCCTCTAATAGAGCCAGACAAGGTTAATTTCTGTCGAAATCCCAAGTGTAATGATTGTGGTAGGTATAAGAGTAAGAAGTATTTGCTAATCATAAATGCTTGCTGTTGGAAATGCTCAGAGCTAATGAAAGTTGCAGCTATAGATGGAGATGATGGGTATATATCTACTAGCGACTTTTCTGAATCTGATAGAGAACTTGCTAATGAAAAAGGTGCGCGGGTTATCTCACAATATAGCCAGACAGTAGGGAGAACATATTTTGCTAACACCTGTAGAAAATGTAAAGCTTTCATAGGCGATCACTATCTTTTTACAGATTACATAGCAGCGTCACACTACGAAGAAGATGTTTCCAAAAAAGAAGTTTTCGACGTTGGTTATTATTGTGTCCGTTGCATCTAATAAAAATCACCCCCATAAAAAACTAAAAAATCCCTTAGCGATCGCATCCACTTCACAAAGCCGTCTCGCGTTCCCTTCACTACAACTACACTTGATCAGGGTTAACCCCCAACTGGTGTAAGCCTTCCGCTAATTTTTCAGCACACTTTGGTTTTTCGTTTAATTAGGATGATAACAAAGGCGATCACTCATCGCCAAGCAGCAATTTATAAAGGTGTATTATAGAGAAAAATTAAATTTTAAAAACCAACAACTAAAAAGAGCGGGTCAAATATTTGACCCACTCTTTTTAGTGCAATAAATTGTAATGAACAACATTTTTTGGGTCTTCGCTGATGGGTTGGGATATTACCTACCCTCAATTGCTCTGACATGACTTTCTTGCTCCTCGCCGAATCATCAAGCCTTATGCAGTTTCCAACCAGTCATAGATTTGATCTAACTGTTCCAACGTTACTAAACCGTATTGCCATAGGATCATCGGCAACGGGCCAGGATCTTGTTCCCGACGCCGCAAAGCGATCGCAATCGATGCCTTAGATATTGCTAAATCTTCTTGAAGAAAACGGAGAAATCGAGAAAAATTCGTAGGTGCCATGATGGCTTTTACCCCCTTTGTTGAATCTATTTTTTAATTTAAACCTTGGTTTGTTGAGTAACGGTAGTCAGTATTTTATCTGTCCACCTTTACTCGACTCCTTTTATACTATTTTGCCGCTACTCACTGTAACGCTAGTGTTTCAGATCACCAGCCTGGTGTGACAATTACGGCAGCCGGTATGGGTATTAACAGAAGAATGCTCATACTAGATTCAGGACTTTAGGCATCCCTTCCGGGCTGACCTAGAGAATAAGACTAAAAACTTAGGCTCACTCCCCTTTTTTCTGAAATCTTAGCCGACTGTTGCTAGTGAACTTTGCTTAATATTTTCTTTAGCAATTCACTGAAATCCCTCTGTATTAGGAGAGATTTGCTTGCCTAGAGCGTCTATGCCTCTCACCTCACACCAAATTCCAGGCAAAGCACTCTCATTCTTGGAAGAACCATGTCTCTGGAAGCGAGAATCTAGGTTTAAGCGTAACAATAATTGAAATTTGCAGTCTTAAACTCTCTCTTGGGAAAGAGTAGCTTATTTTTGCGACAAATAGGTTAAAAGAACGAGTAAATTTTTAAATCGTTTCGATAAGGACTATAAAAGACAGCCAGAAAGTCGGTCTGTCTTAGTATTGAGTTACTGAATGGTCACGCGATCGCCTGCCTTCAAACCGAGTTCCGCAGCGCGTCCTCCCCGGAGTTCAATCACCTGGTTAACGGGCGTATTGGGACCATAGGTGGGGCAAAGACTGGTTTTACAGGGAGGGACATCGGCAACGATCTCTTTCACCACTCCATCCAGCATAAAAACCATATCCAGCGGGATGAGGGTATTCTTCATCCAGAAATTGATCGGTTGCGGTGGATTGAAAAGAAAGAGCATCCCGCGATCGTCCGCCAAAGATGTTCTGTACATTAACCCCATTTGCTGTTGTTGGGGAGTCCGCGCTACTTCTAGCTGAATCACCTGACCTGCCATCGTTGCCTTGGCTGAAATTGGCAAAGTTTGACCCCTCTTATTCTGTGCGGGTGATGCTTCCGGTGATGAGTGCGCTTGTTGTGCAGGGGTCGTCGGTGCTGATGTCGGTGATGATACTGGCGACGCTTGCTGCAATGGTTGCGCGGGTTCCCCACTCTGAGAGGAGGTTGATGGCACCGATGCCGAACATCCCATCAGCAAAACTGCCAGCATCATGACGACTAAACTTGCCTGCTTTTTCACATTGCGATCGCTTTTGGCAGATGTGCCTAAGCGCTGCTCTCTCCAGTCCAAATTCATCCTTAATCCTTGATATTTACGCCCAAAACTCAAAACCTAAGCTTCTCGCAAAACATATCCGACACCTCGCACTGTCTGAATCAGGCGCTTCTCGCCCTCTTCTTCGATTTTGAGACGCAAATAACGGATATACACCTCAATCACATTCGACTCTCCCATAAAGTCGTATCCCCAAACATTTTCTAGAATCTGTTCGCGGGTTAAAACCTCACGGGGATGCGACATCATATATTTTAGAAGTTCAAATTCCTTCATTGTCAGGTCAATTACTCGCCCATTCCGCATCGCTCTGCGAGTAGACAAGTCTAAAACCAGTTCGCCAAACCGTAACTGTTCGCTAGCACCCGCTTCCGGCTGTAAGTAGAGGCGCACCAGTTGCAAAAAGGCATCGGTGCGATAGGGTTTGAGGAAGTAGTCATCAGCACCTGAATTTAGACACGCAACTCGATCTTCTACGGTATCGCGAGCCATCAACAGCAGTACTGGCACGCGAGAACCTGCATTCCTCAGTTGGTTGCACAACTTCAATCCTGAATCCCCTGTTAGCACTCGATCTACGACGACTAAAGCTGGCTGAAGTTCGCAAGCTTGATGAAAACCACTGGTGGTGTCTGGTGCAACCACAGTTGTATATCCAGCCTCTCGCAAATCCATGCTGACACGTTGGACAAGAATTTCGTCGGTTTCGACAAGTAAAACACAGGGAGTGCGGTCAAAAGTAACAGGAGACATAGGCTACATTGGGGCGCTTTTGCTGCGTTGTTATCTCAGTTTAACTACACTGGCAAGCGTTAGCTGCTTCCTTCAATGTAGGTAAGTATTCATGCTTAGTATAAAACACAGGATAGGGAGAGCGAGGGGCAAGTAGCGAAGCGAGCGAGCGCACTCGTATACCTAACTTAATTTAATCATCAGCATCTACGTGAGGAGAGACGCGATCGCGTCTCTAGTTCTTAGTCAAAGCCAGCAAATATGGAATTAGTCGGTATATTTAAGCCGATATATTGAACAATGATGCTGCATTTACCTCTAGGTATCAGTAAAAATAAATATAGCCAACATCTTTGTTGTGACACTCAGCGTTTAAGGATTACTTCTTTATGATGGACGTTCGAGAATTAGTGAACCAGATTTCCCAAGCTACCAGGGTTTTAGAACAGCCAAGGGCGATTTTCCAAGTTACCAGCGTTTCGGAGCATCTAAAGCAAATTTCCGAACCATTGTCCGCAGTTACCAGCATTTCGGAGCATCTAAAGCAAATTTCCGAACCATTGTCCGCAGTTACCAGCGTTTCGGAGCATCTAAAGCAAATTTCCGAATCATTGTCCGCAGTTACCGGCGTTTCGGAGCATCTAAAGCAAATTTCCGAACCATTGTCCGCAGTTACCAGCGTTTCACAACTACGGAATATCTTCCCAACTCCAGCGTTCTCAACTCCTCCTATTTCAAAATGTTTTGCGGAATTTATACAAAGTACAAGTCATTCACTTACCTCCTACCTAATTTATTTAAATAACAATCTGGAGATTAGCCTCACCGAAAATGAAGTCGAGGAACTAAATCTTATCCATACTGAACCAGATGTAACTGATAATCCAAAAAAACAATTGATAGGAACTAGGGAATTTATTACTACTTCTCCATTTATTGGATTTTTTAATAAACTAAAAGAAGGAATTATTAATCTTGATAGATTACATTGGCGTGAATTTGAAGAATTAGTTGCAGAATTACTAGAAAAAGATGGCTATAATGTTCAACTCGGTAGAGGGAGTAAAGATGGTGGGGCTGATATTATTGTAACTAAAGAGTTAGAGAATATAGGTTTTTTTAAGGCGGTGTGGCAGGCTAAACGACTTAAGCAGGGAAATACAGTCGATATTGATGTAATTAGATTGCTTGACTATACCACGCGGCAAATGAAATGTACTAAAGGATACATAGTAACAAATTCCTATCTTACTAGGGATGCTGCTCAACTTATTGAACGCGACCAGCATATTTTAGGTAAAGTCGAAAGAAATGAACTTGAGCGCTGGATAGATAAAATTTTAAAGAGACGATAACTGCTCTATTTCTTTAACCCAAAATAATAATTTTACAAAAATTGTTTAACTGTTACATTAAGTAAATGCACTGCCGCTGTATGATCAATCATTTTTCTCTGTTCAATGAACCTAAAAGTCTATGCAACTAGCAGAAATAGAAAAGCAAAAATCTCGTCGCAGAAATTATATTTTTCGCTTGATAATTGATAGATATAAAGATACCAAGTTTCCTATCTTCAGAATTCAGGAACACTAAAGCAGGCATAGATTTCAAACTAATAGAGAGAGAATTGTGCAATCTAACTTTATAACCAAATCTGGTGGTGAGCGGTCTGCAAGTCTATTTTTTATCTCCGCTCAACGCTTTATTCTGTATATAGAAGCAAGTATCCGCTTCCACAGCAGGGGTTATTTCTTCTCGTTCTAGAGTCAGGGAGCCAAGTTGCATGATTTCGATTTTCGACTCATCTGCTAAAGCTTTAATCAAGCTCCATATCATTACTTGAAATACTTCATGTTCTTGGTATGAAACCATTATTTCCATTCCTCTCCGATCGGAGGCTTGCCTACAGGCGCGATCGCTTTCAATATCCGCGAGTAGCGCCTTGAAGGTTTTCTAGGTGACGCCTGTTAAAATGATTATGACTTCTGGAGGAACTGACTGCTATGGAAGAGAAGACGCCGTTACATGTCTGTACATTCATGGTTTTAGTTACTCCCGAAAGCGAGAAGTTCTGCAAAATAGTTTAAGCTGATCGTTCAAAGCTTAACGCAACTACCTATTCATAAAGACGCCGCCATCTATGACCAGCCCCTTCTTGACTCGCCTCCACAGTCCTGAACGTCCTGTCATCGTCTTCGATGGCGCAATGGGAACTAACCTCCAAACCCAAAACCTCACCGCCGCCGACTTCGGAGGGCCAGAATACGAAGGTTGTAACGAGTATCTGGTACACACCAAACCAGAAGCGGTAGAGAAGGTGCATCGGGACTTTTTGGCAGTCGGTGCCGATGTGATTGAGACGGATACCTTTGGCGGTGCCTCGATTGTACTGGCAGAGTATGACCTGGCGGATCAAGCCTACTATTTAAATAAGAAGGCGGCGGAACTAGCGAAGCGCGTGGCGGCGGAATTTTCGACCCCAGAGAAACCCCGGTTTGTAGCGGGTTCGATAGGGCCAACGACCAAGCTGCCAACGCTGGGACATATTGACTTTGACACACTGCAAGCTTCCTTTGAAGAGCAAGCTGAGGCGCTTTACGACGGCGGCGTCGATTTATTTCTGGTTGAGACTTGTCAGGATGTGCTGCAAATCAAGGCAGCACTGAATGCGGTTGAGGAAGTCTTTCAGCGTAAGGGGGAACGACGCCCGTTGATGGTGTCGGTGACGATGGAAGTCATGGGTACGATGCTAGTTGGTTCTGAGATTAGCGCCGTAGTGACGATTTTGGAACGTTACCCGATTGATATTCTCGGACTGAACTGTGCCACGGGGCCAGATCGGATGGCTGAGCATATCAAGTATCTTTGCCAGCACTCCCCGTTTGTGGTTTCCTGCGTTCCTAACGCTGGCTTACCCGAAAACATTGGCGGTCATGCTCACTATAAGCTGACGCCGATGGAATTGCGGATGGCGCTGATGCACTTTGTAGAAGATTGGGGCGTGCAGATAATTGGCGGCTGTTGCGGCACGCGCCCTGAGCATATTCAACAATTAGCAGAAATTGGCAAAACTCTGAAGCCAAAAGAGCGCCACTTTAGTTATGAGCCTGCGGCAGCGTCAATTTACAGCGCCCAGCCTTACGAGCAGGATAATTCATTCCTGATTGTGGGCGAGCGGTTGAATGCGAGTGGTTCTAAGAAGTGCCGCGACTTGCTGAATGGAGAAGATTGGGATGGGTTAGTGTCTTTAGCAAAGTCGCAGGTGCGGGAAGGCGCGCACATCCTCGATGTCAACGTGGATTATGTCGGGCGCGATGGCGTTCGGGATATGCATGAATTGGTGTCACGGCTAGTAACAAATGTCACAATACCCTTGATGCTCGACTCCACAGAATGGGAAAAGATGGAGGCGGGTTTAAAGGTTTCCGGAGGCAAGTGCCTGCTGAATTCGACTAACTATGAAGATGGAGAGGAGCGCTTCTTCAAGGTGTTGGAGTTGGCGAAGAAGTACGGTGCAGGCGTTGTAATTGGGACGATTGATGAGGAGGGGATGGCACGGACGGCTGAGAAAAAGTTTGCGATCGCACAACGTGCCTATCGTGCTGCTGTCGAATATGGCATTCCCGCCCACGAAATATTTTTTGACACCCTTGCCCTGCCGATTTCTACGGGTATCGAAGAAGACCGAGCGAATGGAAGAGCGACCATTGAATCCATCCGCCGCATTCGAGAGGAACTTCCCGGTTGCCACGTTATCTTGGGGGTTTCTAACGTTTCCTTTGGTTTAAACCCAGCGGCGCGAGTCGTCCTCAATTCCATGTTTCTGCACGAAGCGATGGCGGTGGGGATGGATGCGGCAATTGTCAGCGCTAGCAAGATTCTGCCCCTAGCGAAAATTGAGCCAGAGCATCAAGAAGTCTGCCGCAAGTTAATCTACGATGAGCGGCAATTTGATGGGAACATCTGCACCTACGATCCGCTGGGAGAATTGACAACGCTATTTGAAGGGAAAACGACGAAACGCGATCGCTCTGGTGATGAAAATCTCCCTGTAGAAGAACGTCTAAAGCGTCACATTATCGACGGCGAACGCATCGGCTTAGAGGAACAACTTACCAAAGCTTTAGAAAAATATGCGCCTCTGCATATCATTAACACCTTCCTACTAGATGGCATGAAAGTAGTAGGTGAGTTGTTTGGTTCCGGACAAATGCAGTTGCCTTTCGTATTGCAATCAGCGGAAACCATGAAAGCAGCAGTGGCATATTTAGAGCCATTCATGGAAAAGAAAGATGCTGGAAATAATGCCAAAGGAACTGTAGTAATTGCCACCGTGAAAGGAGATGTCCACGACATCGGTAAAAACTTGGTGGATATCATCTTGTCAAACAACGGTTACAAAGTGGTTAATATTGGCATCAAACAGCCTGTTGATAACATTGTTGATGCTTTTGAGCAGCACAAAGCTGATTGTATTGCAATGAGCGGCTTGCTGGTAAAATCAACCGCTTTTATGAAAGAAAACTTGGAGGTTTTCAACCAAAAAGGAATTACGGTTCCAGTCATTTTAGGGGGTGCAGCGCTAACTCCTAAATTTGTTCATGAAGATTGCCAAAACACTTACAAGGGTAAGGTGATTTACGGCAAAGATGCTTTTTCCGATCTGCATTTCATGGATAAATTAATGCCTGCAAAATCTTCTGGAAATTGGGATGATTTGCAGGGATTTTTGGATGAAGTTGAGGAAAATGGTCATTCGCCTATTTTAGAGGAGGCGTCTCGTGTGCCATTAGAAAATAGCACTCAAGAAGCTCAACCTGTAGAAGTAGATACGCGGCGTTCTGAGGCTGTGGCAATTGAAATTGAGCGTCCGATTCCGCCTTTCTGGGGTACGAAATTATTACAGGTTGAAGATATTCCATTAGAGGAGGTATTTGAGTATCTGGATTTGCAGGCCTTGATTGCTGGACAGTGGCAATTCCGCAAGCCGCAGGAACAGTCTCGCGAGGAGTACAATCAGTTTTTAGAGGAAAAAGTTTACCCAATTTTGAAGGAGTGGAAGCAGCGGGTTGTAGAGGAGAATTTGCTGCATCCGCAAGTTGTTTATGGGTATTTTCCGTGTCAGGCTGAGGGAAATTCTTTGCATTTGTACGATCCAGAATTTATGAATCGTAAAGATGCGAAAGAAGAGAGGGAGAAGAATGTTGTCGCGACGTTCAATTTCCCTCGTCAGAAGTCCATGCGTCGTCTGTGTATTTCTGATTTCTTTGCACCTATTGAGTCGGGACACGTTGATGTGTTTGCGATGCAGGCGGTGACGGTGGGGGATATTGCGACGGAATTCGCGCAGAAGTTGTTTGCAAATAATCAATACAGCGATTATCTGTACTTCCACGGCTTGGCGGTACAAACGGCGGAGGCTGTGGCAGAGTGGCTTCACGCCCGAATCCGCCGGGAGTTAGGCTTGGGTGCATCAGAACCAGATAAGATTCGGGATGTTCTGGCGCAGCGTTATCAAGGTTCTCGGTACAGTTTTGGATATCCGGCTTGTCCGAATATTCAGGATCAGTATAAATTGCTGGAGTTACTGGGAAGCGATCGCATCAACCTTCACATGGATGAAAGCGAACAACTGTATCCCGAACAATCTACGACTGCGATTATCGCCTATCACCCCGCAGCTAAATACTTTAGCGCTTAAACAGTAAGGTGTAGGGTGGGCAACGCTCACCTTACATATCATAATTATTCCAAAAGAAAATAATAGAGCTGTCAGGATTATCTGCAAGCAACCATTATCAAAGCAGTTGTCAAAGCAGATAATCGGGGACGTGTTGCAAGAAAGATAGCGATCGCGCGGCGACTGGGTATGAGAATCGCTTAAAAATAATATCCAGCGAACGGAAAATGAATCTAGGAATTTGTAGGTAAATATCAGTTACAGCAGATTGCAAGTTCATGAAGTACAGTAGCAGCAGTTTGTGAACCAGTTGCGTAGGTGTTTTGGATTGACTAAATCAAGTGCAGTAGCAAGCAAAGTATCAACCATTTTTGTTGTGGTTGGAGAGAACTGTCGTAAAAAAGACTTAAGGTGTGACCACCAAAGCTCAATCGGGTTGAAATCTGGAGAGTAGGGTGAT